>CAZOWW010000121.1:0-16756 GCA_964583765.1 uncultured Kineosporiaceae bacterium | reverse complement strand
GGGGTGCACGCACACGGCCACGTAACGGCCGCCGGGAGCCAGTACCCGGACGACCTCGCGGACGGCTCCCGCGAAGTCGTCGAGGTCGGACGAGACGAACGTGCTGAACGCCCGGTGGACCACGCCCGAGGCGATCGGGAGCCGGGCCGCGTCACCCGCGAGCACGGGCAGCCGCGGGAGGGCAACCTGCAACTGATCCAGCGAGAGGTCGATCCCGATCGGTGTGTAACCCAACTCCCGCAGGGCGCCCGCGGCGATCCCGGTCCCGGTACCGATGTCCAGCACCGTTCCCGAACCGGGGCCGAGCAGCTCGGCGACCAGCCGGTGCGACACCCCGGTCAGCCCGGCCCGTACCCCGGGGTCGTTCATCGCGGCGTCGTACCAGGTCGCGATCCCGTCATAGCGCGAGGTGACCGTCACGTCCATGTCCTTCCTCCCCGTCATCCGCGCGGCTCACGCGGTGTCCGTGCGGCCCGGGATCGAGATCCCCGGTGCCGAGAGCCTCAGTCCCGAGGACCCCCGCACCGAGGGCCCCAGCCCCGAAGGCCCTGACCGCCTCGGCCCTCGGACCGGCCCCTGGTTCGAGCACCGTCCGCTCCCCGTTGTGCACGAGGGCGTCGCTGCGCTCGTAGGTGCGCTCCCGCTCGTGGAGCAGCGACTCCGCCCGGGCCCAACCCGCGCGGTGCGGGGCGTACCAGGCCCAGTCACCCCGCGAACGCACCCGCTCCTCCCGCACCTCGGCCGGGGCGTCGACCCAGACGAGCAGCGCCAGGTGCCTCGCCACGCCGCCCGTCCCGGCACCGCATCCGTCCAGGACCAGGTCCGCGGCCACGGGGGACGTCTGCCACCCCGCGTACCGGTCGGCCGCCCAGTCGTAGCGCCGCCAGCGGGGCGCGCGTCCCGCGAGCAGCGGGCCGACGACCCAGCGGCGGAGCTGGTCCCCGATCCCGGCCAATCCGTTCCACCCGTCGTAGACCTCGTCCAGGTGGATGACCGGCGCGTCCAGGGCTTCGGCCAATCCTCGGGCGATCGTGCTCTTGCCCGAGCCGGAGGGACCGTCGAGGGCGATCAGCCTGGTGCCGCCCACCGACGGTGGCAGGGCCCGCACCAGGACGGCGAGCCGCTCGACCACCGCCGCCGTCTCGCCACGGATCCGGCCGCGGTCGACGGGCACCCCGGCCGGGACCGGGTCCCTGGCCGCGGGAGACGTGCTCACAGGACGGACGCCGCGTGCTCGGCGTCGATCCCGGCGGACAGGAGACCGAGCCGGTACAGCTCCTCGGTGCTCTCGGCGATGGCCGGTTCGTCGAGAGTCACGTCCTGCGTCCTGGTGATGGCGTAGTAGGTGACACCCCCGACGAGGAGCCCGGCGACGTACGAGACGTCGATGCCGTGGAACGCCTCGACCCAGAACCCCTTCCAGAAGCTCACCTGCACGAACGGGACGATCGCCAGGAGACCGACCGCGTAGGCGGTCAAGCCGCGCCACGCCCACCCGCCGTAGATCCCGCCCGGCCGGTCGAGGTGCGTGATCGCGTACCGCCCCTTGCGGACGAAGAAGTAGTCGACCAGGTTGATCGCCGACCACGGCACGAGCACGTAGAAGACCAGAAGGATCAGGTCGTAGATCGCGGTCTGCCCGCGGTCGACGATCAGGGCCCCGACGATCACCCAGATCGCGCCCAGGACGACGGTCGTCCAGGCCCGGTGCGCGGCGGTCGGCCGCCACTGCGGCTTGAGCGTGCTCCCGGCGGTCAGCACGGTGAGGGCGGCACTGTAGGCGCACAGGCCCACGGTCACCACCAGCACGATCGACGAGACGACGACGAGGACGTCACCGAACCCGGAGAGGATCGCGTTGCCCGCGGTGTCGATGCCCTGCAGCGCGTCGGTGGCTCCGAGCCGCGAGGCCAGCCAGGCGCCGAGAGCACCCAGCCAGATCAGGGACAGCGAGGCACCGAGGTAGACGGCACCGATGACAGCACGGAAGGGCGTCGTCCGGGGCAGGTACCGGGAGTAGTCCGAGACGCAGGGCGCGTAGGAGAGGTTGATGCTGGCGGCGTAGGCGATCTGGGCCGCGAAGGCGACCCAGGCGATCCCGCCGTGCGTGCTGGGCGCCTTGCCGCCGGCCGCCCCGGTGAGGATGCCGATCGTGAGGATCACCCACAGGGGCAGGGAGAGCCAGAACGACCAGGCGAACACCCGGTGGAGCCAGTCGTAGCCGTAGACGGCCAGCACGACCCCGAGGACCCCGGACACCACGATCGTGAGCAATTTGGGGACCGAGAAGATCGAGTCGAAGCCGAGGCCCAGGATGATCGAGTCCAGGACCGTGTAGGCGAGGTAGCTGAACAGGGCCGCGGCCAGCGGCACGACGACGCCCGCATAGCCGAACTGGGCACGGGACTGCAGCACCTGGGGCAGCCCGAGGTGGGGTCCCTGCGAGGCGTGCAGAGCCTGGAAGACCGTCCCGACCAGGGTCCCGATCACCAGGGCCACCACGGTCCAGCCCAGGGAGAGCCCGAGGGAGGGGCCGAGGAAGCCCACCGCCACGGAGAGCGACTGCGTGTTGCTGAGGAACCAGAAGATCCCCTGCTGGCGGGCCGTCCCGTGGCGCTCACCGTCCGGGATGAAGTCGATCGAGTGTTGTTCGAGGGCCGGGAGCACGACTGGCGGCTCCGTGGCCACGCGTGAGTCGCTGAGTGTCATGAGAGCCAAACTCGACTGTGTCGATCCAGTTTGTCAATGGCGGCGTGCACCACGGTATGCAGACGTATGGTGGCGTGCGCTTCCGAGTAGCATCACGTCGTCACCCTCGGAGGCCCGATGAACCGCACAGCCACCCCCCGCCGTCGCCCGACGGCCGACCCCGAAGCCCACCCGGTGAGCACCGAAGCCCACCCGGAGGACACGGGATCCCGGCCCGCCGACGACCCGGCACATTCCGCCACGCTCTACGACACGGTGCGCTCCGACGTCCTGTCCGGAACCTTCGCCATCGGCGCCCCGTTGCAGGAGGGTCATCTGGCCGAGCGGTACGGCGTGTCCCGCACCCCGGTGCGCGAGGCGCTGCTGCGGCTGGAGCACGACGGCCTGGTTGAGCGCACCGGCCGCGGGTACCGGGTCAGATCGGGTACCGGTGAGGACGTCGTCGAGATCTACGAGGCCCGGATCGGCCTGGAGGCGCAGGCGGCCGCCCGGGCCGCCGAACGGCGCACCGAGCTCGACCTCGCGCTGCTGCGTCACCTCAACGAACTCGCCCGGGCCGCCGGGGACGCCGGGGACGTGGACGCCGAGCGGAACCACAACTCGGCCTGGCACGTGGCGCTCTGGCGCGCGTCACACAACCGCACGATCGAGGTGCTCCTGGCCCGACTCACCGCCCAGTTGCGTATCTACGACCGGGGGACCCACGAGTCCCAGGAGGACCTCGAGGTCACCCGCGAGGACCATGCACGCCTCGTCGAGGCCATCGACGAGCGCCGTGCGGACGACGCCCAACAGCTGATCACCACTCACCTGCTGCGCTCCCGCGAGGTGCGCCTGCAGCGCGTCGTGCGGGACGCCGTCCGGGGGCAGTGAGCCGGACCCGGTGAACCACATCACTGCCGGAACCACAGCACCGCCGAAGGAGGTACCGCGCGATGACCGCATCCTCGAGCACGTCCTCGCTCAGCGCCGGGCTCGTCCTGCCCACGCGGGTCCGGCCACGGCCGGTCGCACACGACGAACTGCTGGCCCTGGCCGAGCGGGTGGACGCCGGTAGCGGGTGGGGCGAGCTCTGGGTCCCGGACTCGTTGCTCGCCCTGCCCTACCTCGACTCCGGAGTCCTGCTCGCCGCCCTCGCCGCCCGGACCCGCCGGGTGCGGCTCGGGGTCGGCTGCCTGGCCTCGCTCGGCTTCCGGCATCCCGTCACCGTCGTCCGGCAGTGGGCCGATCTCGACGCCCTCTCCGGCGGTCGCGTGCAACTCGTCGCCTGCCCGGGCAACGCCTCCGGAGCCGCCGTCGAGCGGGAGCTCGCCGTCTTCCGCCTGACGTATGCCGAGAAGGTCGAGCGGTTCGAGGAGGCCGTGCGCTTCCTGCGTGAGGCCGGCCGGGGCGAGATCACTTCCTTCCACGGGCGGCTGCTGGACATCGACGACCTCGAACTCGTCCCGGGGTTCGTCCAGCGTCCCTTCCCGATCTGGCTCGCGGCCAACCCCTCCCCCACCGCCGGGCCGGTGACCCTCGACCGGGTGCTGGGCCGGGTGGCGACGCTGGCCGACGGCTGGATGACCTTCAACGTCACCCCCCAACTGCTGCGCACCCGCCTCGATCGGCTGCGGGACCTGCGGGCCGCCCTGCGCCCGGACGGAGACGACGGCCCCGGGAACTTCCCTGTCTGTGTGTGGCTCAACGCCAACGTCGCGCGGGACGGTCGCGCTGCCCGCGCGGATGCGGTCGCGCGCTGGGGGGAGACGGCGACCCGCAACGTCACCGCCGACGACCTCACCCGGATCGGTGCGATCGGCTCCCCCGAGGAGGCGGCGGACTTCGTGGGGCGGCTGTGGGAGGCGGGTGCCACACACCTGGCCGTCGACTGCCTCAGCCTCGACCCGGTGCGACAGGCGGACACCTTGACCGAGCTTCTCCTGCCCCTACTTCCGGGTGTCCGCGGGCCCGCGGAGGACCAGAAGCTCCCGGGCGCCGGCAAGCCTGTGGGCGACGGCAAGCCCCTGGAGAACCGCGGGTGAGCGGCTGCGGCACCCCGGGACGGCTCCTGCCGGTGCTGGTGTCGCCGGAGGACCTCGTCCGGCGCCTCGACGACCCCCGGCTGCGGATCGTCGACACGACCACCCACCTCGACCGGCCCGAGGGCGGTGGCCGCTACACCGTCCGCAGCGGCAGACCGGGCTATCTCACGACGCACCTGCCCGGCGCGGGATTCGTCGACCTCGCGGCCGATGCCTCCGATCCGGCCGCACCGTTCCCTTTTGCCCTGCCCCCCACCCGGCACCTGGCCCGGCGGCTCGGCGGCCTGGGCCTGGGCCTGGGCGTGCACGTCGTGGCCTACAGCCGCGGCGATCCCATGTGGGCGACCCGGCTGTGGTGGCTCCTGCGGTATCTGGGGAACGACGAGGTCAGCGTTCTGGACGGCGGTCTCCACGGCTGGACGGCGGCGGGCCTGCCGGTGGAGACCGGCGAGGTGGCGCTGCCCCCGGTCCGGGCGTTGGCCCGACCCCGGCCCGACCTGCTCGTCACCCTGCCGGAGGTGCTGGACACAGTCCACGGCGGCACGGCGGCACGGCGCACTCGGTTGGTGAACGCTCTGCGGCCCGAGGTCTTCCGCGGAGAAGGCGTGACGTCGTACAGCCGGCCGGGACGGATCCCCGGCAGCCTCAACCTGCCGGCTGATCGGCTCGTCGACCGGCGCACCGGTCACTGGCGGGATGCCGCCGCCCGCAGGGCGGCGCTCACCGCCCTGCGCATCGACGACGGCGACACCCTCATCACGTACTGCGGCGCCGGGATCTCGGCCACCGTCCCGGTCTTCGCCTGGTTCCTGGCCGGCCGCCGTGATGTCAGGCTCTACGACGGGTCACTCGCCGAGTGGACCGCCCACCCGGACCTGCCGGTCGAGCTCGGCTGACCCCAGACCGAGCACCTGCGACCTGGAGAGCCTGAGGCACCCGCGGACCGGAGCGCCTGCGCGGGCTCAGGACACCCCGCGCAGGCCATACCCCGATCGCAGCCGGCCGACCACGACCGGATCAGACGCTCGGCACCAGGCCGGCACCAGGCACCCGGCCGGCACCCTGTGTCAGGTGTAGGAGAAGACGGCCAGGGACTTGCGCGCCGTGCCGTTCTGCGTGAGGAACGCCCCGGCGACGTACATGCGGCCGAGCTTCGCGTCCAAACAGAGGGACTGGACACCGTTGTTCCCGCCGTCGGCATTTCCCTGATATCCGCGAAGCTCCGGGTCCCAGGGCAGCAGAGCGCCGTTCGAGGCGGCGTACTGGCCGATGAAGTTGTGCGTCGTCTTGCTCCCGTGAATGCCCAACAGATATGTCGGACCCAGGACGAGGATCGCCTGGACGTCCGCCACGCTCACGATCCGGTAGTCCGAGTGCCCTGTGGCCGGATTCACGACGTAGAAGGTGTTGTACTTCCCGCCGTTCCCGACCAGGAGCCGGTTGCGGGCGGTGTCGAAAGCGAGCGAGATCGTGTTCTCACCGTCGTAGGCGGTCGACCCAGCACCGCCGCAGCCGCCGCTGTCCTTGGTGAGGGCGAGCGTGAAGGCCGGGTCGGGAGCCCCGGTCGTCGCATCCACCTTGGCGATGGCGTGCTGGACGAGTCCGCTGGTGGTGTTCTGGAAGCCGCCGATGTACAGCGCGGCGCCGTCGGGGCTGAGCAGGAGCGCGTGGACGGCGCAGTCGGTGCTCACCCGGAAGCCCTCGTGGCCGTCGCTGTACCGGTACGCCCGCACGCCGGAGAAGGTGCCTCCCAGGTAGAGGTACGAGGGGCCGGCGACGATCGCCTTGACCCGCCCGGAGAGTCCGGGGTTGAAGCCGGTCAGCGCCCAGGTCGACAGGCTCAGGGCCGCCACCCGTGGCCGGGACTGCCCGGCGAAGGTGCCGAAGTCGCCGCCGACGTACAGGACACCGTCGTGCGCGTCGGCGGCCCGCACGTAGGAGTCCACGTTCCGGCCCGCGTAGACCACGTCTCCGCTCGAGGCGTCGAGGACCGCGAAGTTCCGCGCCGCCACCGTCGCTCCGGCGCGCGTGAGGACGCTGGTGAAGTTACCGCCGAGCACCAGAAGCTGCGTGTCACCGACGTCCACGATCCGCGACACGAGAATGTCGCCGTTCGTCGTCGACCAGGTCATGGCATTCGTGGTGACTGATCCCGCCACGGCGGCTCCGGCCGCGGTCGCGAATCCCGCCACGGCCGCCGCGGCCGTGACCCAGGAGAGGATGGCCCGTCCCGTTCTTCGCCCCCAATGACGCATCGGTCTTCCCTTCTTCGGCACAGCGCGGGAAAGCCCCCGCACGCACAGGGACGGGGACCCGAGGAGCGTGATACCTCATCATGACCACAGAATTCCGCGGACGGAACCCTGTGCCCACCTCTTGGTCGCTCCCGCTCCGCACCGGCACCGGTTCACCGAAGAGAGTGGAACGACCACCATTCACCCAAAGTGACGAGACAACACGTTTCGTCGACAGTGTGTGATTACACAGCGCCAGCAATTACCACCCACCGTGACTGATGGTCGAGCGGTGATCGCTGTGGCTCATCCCACATCGGCTTGGCACCACGCAGCCTGGAGCCCGGGCCGCGCTCCGGACGACGGCGCCCCAGGACCGGCCCCGGAACGGTGGGCTTTCGGGCAGCCCCCGGGGTGTTCACCAGGCCGCGGCGAGGGCAGAATCGCTCCCGGATGGTGCGGTCCGGGGTGAAACCCGACCCGGTGGAGCAACTCGGGGACGTGCCGGCAACACGGGAGGGGATCCATGGGGCTGTGGGCGAACCAGGTCGTCCCCCGCGTGCTCAACGCGTCCCGGGGTGCCGCGCTCGCCGACCTCCGACGCCGGGCCTGCGCCGGGCTCCACGGGGACGTCGTGGAGATCGGCTTCGGATCCGGGCAGAACCTCTCCTTCTACCCCCCTGAGGTGCGCCGCGTCTGCGCCGTCGAACCCTCGCCCGTGGCCTGGCGGCTCGCCGGCCGACACCTGAGGTCCACGACCGCACCGGTCGAACTGGCCGGAACGGACGCCCAGGAACTGTCCGCGCCGGATGCCCGGTTCGACTGCGCACTGTCCACGCTGAGCCTGTGCACCATCCCCGATCCGGATGCGGCCCTCGCCGAGATCGCCCGCGTACTCCGCCCCGGCGGCACCCTGCACTTCCTGGAACACGGCTTGGCGCCCGATGCCCGCACCGCCACCTGGCAGCGACGGCTCGAACCGTGGAGCCGCAGGCTGACGGGCGGCTGCCGGCTCACCCGTCCGATCGCGGACCACCTGGAGCAGAGTCCCCTCGAGGTGGTGCAGCTCGAAGCGTTCTTCGCCGGGCCGGCGACCCCGTTCAGCTACGCCTACCTCGGCCGGGCCCGACGCCCCAACTGATCCCCACCCGGCCGGGCCCCACCCCACTCCGCGAGCCCCAGCACCCGAATCCCACGCCCCGAACCCGCGTGCTCAGCTGTCCGGGGTGAGAAGGCCGTCGATGCCCACGGCGATCGCGATCAACCCGAAGATCGCCAGGAGCAACGACGCCCCGGCGACCGCCCGCGGATCGCGGTCCCCCAGCGGAGACCGCCCGGTGAGCCGGTCCCACAGGAGGATGACGCCGACCGCCACTCCCACCACCTCGAAGTGGAAGACGCGCGGACCGTCGATCATGTGCCGGAGGAGGAAGTACCCGCCTGCCACCAGCGCCACTACGCCAACCAGCCATCTCACGCCGGACACCGCGTTCGAGAGCCGTCCGAGCGTCGGCCCGACCCGCGGTAGCTGCCCCAGGAGAACGGCCGCGAGCAGGAAACCGCCGACGATGTTCGAGAGATCCAGGAGCAGGGGCATCACCACGGCACCGTCCTTCCGGGATCGGACCGGCCGCAGGTCGACCGGTCGCGGGCTCCCCGGCTGCGGAGCCCCGCGACCGGTGAGACTGCCACACCTGGCCGAGGGGGACCACGCGGACCCCGTCGAGCGGCGCATCCGAATGCCCTGGCAGGAGGACCGGCGCCGTACACGCCCCCGGACGGCCTCAAGTGCCCCCGCCGGACCACGTGCCGCGCTACCCTCCCCGAGTGGATCTCATCCCGTGGATAGCCGACGAGCGACGTCGGGTGGCGGATCTCGTCGAGACGCTCAGCCCGGCTCAGCTGTCGACCCGCAGCCTCTGCACCGCCTGGACGGTGCACCAGGTGGCGGGGCACCTGCTCATGCCGCTCGTGACGCCGATGCCACGTGTGCTCGTCTCCCTGGCCGCTCACCGGTTCAACTTCGACCGCGCCAACATCGCGCTCTCCACCGCCGTCGCCCGCAGACCGGTCCACGAGATCGTCGCCGGGCTGCGGGACAACGCGGAGTCCCGGTTCCATCCCCCCCGCCTCGGGTTCGAGGCGCCGCTCACCGACCTGCTGGTGCACCAACAGGACATCCGCAGGCCTCTCGACCTGGGCCACGACCAGCTGCTGTACCACCTCGTCGAGTGTCTCGACTACCTCCACGCACGAGCCACCGGGCACCCAGCCGACCGGAATCCCTACGCGGGCGTCCGTCTCGTGGCCGAGGACATCGACTGGACCGCCGGGGAGGGCCCTGAGGTGATCGCCCACGGTGAGGCGCTCCTGTTGCTCCTCTCGGGCCGGCTCGTGGTTCTCGACGAGCTCACCGGACCGGGCGTCGACCAGGTTCGTTCCCGTCTTTCGGGCTGATCGTCATGTCGGGGCAGGACGAGGGTGAGTTCCGGGACGAGAACGAGGTCCGGCAGGAGGACGAGGTCGGGAGCGGCGAGCACGACGTGTCCTCCCCTGCGCCGGAGGTGCAGCTTCCCCGGCCGGGTCACTGTCCCGGTTGCGGGGAGCTCCTGCCGGAACTCGTCCAGACCCGGTGTCCGCAGTGCGCCCTGCCCCTGACCGGACCCCAGGCGGGGGCGCTGTGGCAGCTGGACCAGTGGCTCCTCGACGCCCTCGATCGACGCGGGCAGCTCCTGGCCACGTTGCGCACGCAGACGAGCGTGCCGGACCCGATGGCTCCCGGGCCCGACGACCCGAACTCGGACCCCGGGCGGGCACCCGGCACGACGACCCGGACGGGCGGCGGGGGCGCGGTGCGGCCGCTCCTGCTCGGCCTCGGTGTGCTCGCGCTCGTCGCGGCGTCCCTGGTCTTCCTCTCCGTGGCCTGGTCCGCGGTGGGCACGACCGGGCGGGTGGGCATCCTCGCCGTGATCACGGTGACCGTCCTCGCCTCCGCGGTGCCGGCCCTGCGCCACGGCCTGCACAGCACCGCCGAGGCACTGTCGGTCCTGGGACTCGCGCTCCTGGCCGGAGATCTCGGTGCCGCCCATGCATTCGGTCTGTTCGGCCTGGACGGCGTCGACGGCGCGCTCTTCCTCGCGCTCGCCGCCTGCGTGGTCGCGGCGGTGGGCCTCGCCTGGTCCCGGGTGGTGACGGGATGCCGCTCCCCCGCGGTGATCGCCCTCTTCGCCGCCGCCGTGGTGCCGAGCGCGATGGTCGTCGCCGAATCGCTGGGCGACGAGTCGTGGCACCTGCTCCTCACCGTGTTCCTCTTCTGGGCCGGCTCGCCCGCCCTGGCATCCCTGCGACATCTCCTGCCCGGACCTGCTGACCGGCGTCACGGCGCCGGGCTGCTCGTGGTCGTACGGATCACGCATCTCGTCCTGGGGCAGCTGTGTCTCGTCGGCGCGGCCGTCGCCTCGAGTCCGCACCACCTCGGCTATCTGCTGACTCAGGCCCTGTTCGTGGCCGTGCTCACCCTGGCGCTCTTCCCCCCGGGAACTCCCCTCTCCAGGGCGCTCGGTGCCCTGGTCGTGCCCGGTGCCGAACTGGGCGCGGCCGGCCGGCGCGCCTACTGCGGCGGAGCCTGCGCGGGCCTCGCGGTGTCGGCGGGCCTGGAGCTACACCACGGCGTTACGACGCAGCGGGCCACGCTGGTGATGCTGTCGGTCGTCGGCCTCGCTGGCGTGCTCCTGTCGAGCGCGGTGAGCACGTGGCCTCCGGCGCGGGACCGCCGTCCGGTGCTCCGGGCGCGTGACGCCGTGGTCGCGATGCTGGTCGGCGCTCTCCTCGTCCACACGTATTCACTCCTCTCCGACACGGACTCGATCCCGGCCCACGACACCCGGATCCGGGCCGGGTGGGTCCTGCTCACGCTGTCCGGTGTCGCCGCACACCACGCTCTCGTGCGCGTCGCCCACCGGCCGGTCGCCGTTCCTCTGGCCGCACTCGCGCTCGTGGCCGGAACCGCCTTCGCCCTGGACGGTCACGACGGCATCGCCGCCTGGGCGCTCCTCCTGCTCGGCCTGACTCTGGCGGTCCCCGCCGGCGCGGAGCTGCGCCGGTACACGGTTCCGGACCTGCGACCGCAATACCCACTCCTCGTGCCGGCCGCGGTGAGCCTGTTCACGGCCTTCGCACACGCCCAGGACCTGCACCTGCGCTCCTTCGGTGTCGCCGTCCCGCTGCCCGCCGTGTTCCTGGGCCTGATCGGGGTTCTCGTCCTGGCCGTGGGCGCGGGCCTCGACCGCCCCCTGCTCGACCTCGGCGCGGTCGGCCTCCTCGGCCTGGCGAACGGCATCACGGTGCACTCGCACGACGTGACCACCGTGGAGGCCTACAGCCTGCCTCTGGCCGGTCTCCTGGCCCTGGCCGTGTTGGCGAGACGGCTCCCGTTCCGGCGTGAGGTGCCCAGTTGGGTGAGCCTCGGCCCTGTGCTCAGCTCCGCGCTCCTGCCCACGGCGCTGTTCGCCCTGCGAGACGGCGACCTCGTTCGGGCAGCGATCACCGTGGGGGCCGGCGCGCTGATCACGATCGGCGGGGCCGTCGTCCGGCTCCAGGCCCCGGTGGTCGTGGGCGCCGCGACGACGGTGGCATCCGTGGTCACGCTGCTCGGGGCCGGGGCGCACTGGGTGCCGGCCTGGATGAGTCTCGCGAGCGCAGGGCTGGTGCTGCTGCTCGCCGGGATCACCTACGAGGCGCGGATCCGCGATGCCCGACGTGCCCGCCGCTGGCTCACGGCGCTGCGGTGAGGGCGTGGGCAACGCCGGAACGTGAGGACGCGAGTCCCGACTCGTCAATTCGCCCGGATCCGTCCCCTCGCATCCGTTTGTGATCACCTCGTTGCGGAGGGCACCAAACGTCGATATGTTCCGCCCATGACCCCGGGGGACGGCTCCGCGGAGGTGCCCGGCGTCCGCGATCTGCATCCGATCGGCGAGGGCGGCCACGGTGTCGTCCTGCGCGGGCAGCTGGAGCAATCCGACCGCACGGTCGCGGTGAAGATCCTGCGCACCTGCCTGCAGGACGAGGACGACGTCCGGCGCTTCCACGACGAGGTGACGCGGTGGGCACGTCTCACGCGCACCCTGGCCGTGCTGCCCCTGCTCGATGTCGGCATCCTCAGGGACGGCCGTCCCTATCTCGTGCTCGAGCACTGTCGGGCCGTGCCCTTGGCCACCAGGGTGGCCCGTTCGGGTCCCCTGCCCGTACACGAGGTGCTGGCGATCGCCGCCACCGCCGCTCAGACGTTGCGCGTCGTGCACGACTCGGGCGAGGTGCACGGCGGGATCACCCCGGCCAACCTGCTGATCCGCGACGACGGGCGGCCTGCCCTGGCCGACTTCGTCCTCTCGCTGTATCACCGGATCACGCGACCGCCCGCGGCCGAGACGTACTCGGCGACCTTCACGGCGCCGGAGGTGTTCCGGGCAAGGATGTACGGCCTCGACACGTACGGGGCCGCAGCCGACCGGTACGCGCTGGGGGCGACGCTGTACCTGCTGCTCACCGGGCGGATCCCGTTCGTGCTCCCGGCGGGCGGCGGGGATCTGGAGCGGCTGTTGCACCTGGCACGCACGCCCCCGCCCAGGCGACCCCGTCATGTCCCCCCACAACTCGCTGAACTCGTCGTGTCCCTGCTCGCACCGGAACCCGGGTCCCGGCCCGACGACGTCACGCTCGTGCGGAGCCTCGGCCGGCTCGAGCTGGTGCCCGAGGCGGTTCCGGGACGACGAGCCGTCGACCGCAGCCTGCTCGAACCGGGGGCAGTGACCGACCGGAGCATCGTCAACGACGCCAACGGCACGAGCGACCTGGCCGGCACGAGCGGCACGGGCGACACGAGGATGCCCGGCCAGAGGGGCACGAGCGACGCGAGGACGCCCGGCGAAAGGGGCACGAGCGGCACGAGGACGCCCAGCGAGAGCGGCACCTCAGGTACCGGCCACCCGCCGAGGCTCTCGGTGGAGCCGATCGGATCCGGACGACGTTCAGGCGCCCGGGAGCAGACGACCCGGCCGAGGGCCCCTCTCGGGGGGCTCCGCCCCCTGGCCACCCACGCCTCCTCGCCCCGAGCCCTGTCCGCGGGTGCGATCAGCCGGAGAACGAGTCTCACGGTGCTCGGCGCCGTCATCGTGTCGGCGGCCGCGGGAGTCGGCTACCTGTTCACGGCCACGGGACATGCCTCGGACCATGACGGGCAGACGGTGGTGCGATTGCGCCACCTCACCGCGACCACTGCCCCGATCGACCCCACGGGGAGTGGCACACCGGAGACCCCGGCTGCCTCGGTCGCAGGGCCCGACATCGTCCTCGCCCGCCCGACGCTCCACGGCCACACGGCCACGCTGCGCTGGACCGGCCCCCGCGGGATGACCTATCAGGTGCTCCTGCGTGACGGAACCCTGCACACACCTCAGCGTTCCCTGGAGATCGGCGCCGCCACCCGGTACTCGGTACGGATCGATCCTGCCCACGGATACTGCGTCGCCGTCGAGGGCACCTATCCGACGCGCGGCGGCACCACGCTCACGTTCACCTTCAGCCGGTCCTGGGCCCTGGGTGCCCGGGTCCGCTGCGCAGGGCTGTGACATCGTCCGGCGACGGCCTGCCCGAAGGCCGCCGACCGCACGAAGGGGGCTCTGGCGCCGGCGGCCCCGAGGACGACGGGGGCAGGCGCCGACGGATCCTCAGGCTGCGGCCGTTCACCTGGCCCTGGCTCTCCGCCTGCCTCACAGTGACGCTGGCCGCGGTCTCGCTCGCGATGCGCCTCGACACACCGGCGCAGCGCCTGTCCTGGCGTGCCTGGTCAAGCACCAATCTCGCGAACCTGCACGACCATCCCGCCGCGGCGCTGATCGCCTCGGCCGTGGTACCCGACGGCGACGACATGCTCTGGGTGTGTCTGCTGGCGCTGGGCCTGGGCATCCTCGAGCGGACGGTCGGCCGGTGGCGCGCGGGGCTCACCGTCCTGCTCGCGCACCTCGGCGGTACGGCGGTGAGCGAGGGCGTGGTGGCCTGGCGTATCCATGCGGGGGCGCTGCCCACCAGCAGCCGTCACATCATCGACACCGGCCCGTCCTACCTGGTGGTCGCCGCCCTCGTCGGGGTGACGGCGTGCAGCGCCGCGCGGAGATCGTTCCGGGTGATCTGCGGGCTGATCGCCCTCGCCCTCGCGCCCTCCCTGCTCGCGGGTCTCACCTCGCTGGACGTCGCCGCGGTCGGGCACCTGTGCGCTGCCGGCACGGGGGCGGTCCTCAGTCGCACATCTAGGGTTCGGAACAGTCGGCACAAGCCCCCTTCCCCTGCTCCTGCGCCCTGATCGCTGGATCAGTCACCCGCTCATCCAGCAGTCCTTCTCGATCGCCCGCCCGGACCGCGCGTCGCGGATTCGCCACGCCGTGCCGATGGTGGCGCGGACGGCGTGGCGCGGACGGCGTGGGACGGGGACGGTGGCGCTGCTGCGGTGCGGGGGCGGCGGGGGCGGCGGGGGATGTTGCGGTGCGGGGGTGGCGGATCGAGCGGGGGTCTCGTGGGTGGGCTGCGTCCGGTTGGTGTCGTGGGCGTGCGGGGCCGGGTGGGCCGGGCGAGGCAGCTGCGCCGGGTGGGTGTGGTGGAGGGGGCCCACCGGTGTGGTGGGCCCCCTCGGGGTGGTGCTGGGGTGGTGGTTGTCGGGTTGGGTGGTGGTTGTTGGGTTGGGTGGTTGGTGGGGTTACTGGTGGGGGTTGTTGGTTGGGTGGTGGTGGGTGGTTACTGGTTCGTTGGTGTGGTGGGTGTGGTTGTGGTGGGGGCTATTTCCAGGTGGTTCCGGCCCAGGTGGAGGAGGTGAAGGCGCTGGGGGCGATGGGGTCGGACCAGGAGGCGCCGGTCCAGCCGGTGCCGGACCAGGTGCGGCCCGACCAGGTGCGTCCGGACCAGGAGCCGTTCTGCCAGGTCGCTCCGGACCAGGTGCGGCCGGACCAGGTGCGCCCGGACCAGGTGCGTCCGGCCCAGCTGGTGGTGTCGGTGGCGAAGCCGGTGCCGATGTTCCAGTTCTGGGTGTTGAACTGGTAGCTGGAGTTCCAGCCGGTGTGCGCGGCGGCGTTGGCCGCGAAGGTGTTGGCGTTCCACTGGTTGCCCATGACGTCCAGCTCGCCCTGCAGGGTGGCGGAGCCGATCTGGATAGACACCATGTCCCCACGGGCGGACTGCAGGGAGCCGTTGCCGGTGCCGTTGGTCGGGGACTGCAGGGGGTAGGGCACGTTGGCGGTCAGGGCGCTGGTCAGGTTGAGTTCGCCCTTGCCCTGGGCGGTGGCCGGCTGGCCGGTCAGGGAGGTGGCCGTGGCCATGAGCACGGCCTTGACCTGGTCGGGGGTCAGCCAGCTGCGGGCCTGGAGCATGTCGGCGATCGCTCCGGAGACCACCGCGGCGGACATCGAGGTCCCTGAGCCGCGCAGGAAGTTGTTGCCGATGTGCGCCGCGGGATACCCGTCGTAGATCACCGATCCGGGGACCCCGGCCGCGATGATGCCCACACCGGGGGCCACGAGGTCCGGGGCCCGGGTGCCCCAGTTGCCGCCCTGGACGGCCGAGAACGAGGCGACCACGTCATCGGCGGTGGTGTCGGTGCCCTTGGTGTCACTGGCGCCGATCGCCAGGACCCAGGGGTTGTAGGCCGGGTTGGCCAGGCCCGGGTAGGTGCCCCCGTTGTTCCCGGCCGCGGCCACGACCACGATCCCGGCCTTCCACGCGCACTCCGCGGCCCAGGACAGCGGGTCGGCCTGCGGTGACTGGGGGGACTGGGTGCCGTACGAGAGGTTCAGGACCCGGATGTTCATCCCGTTGGTGGTCTTGTTCTGGACCACCCAGCCGATCGCGGCGATGATCTGGGACACGTCGACCACGCCGTGCTGGTCGGCGAGCTTGAGGTTGATCAGGCGGGCGTCGGGGGCCACGCCGTAGAAGTTGGTGGTGTCGGTGGCGTAGTTGGTGCCCGATCCCTTGGCGACCTCACGCCCGGCGATGATCGAGGCCATGTGCGTGCCGTGGCCGTAGGAGTCCAGGGCCTTCAGATCGATGTTCTGGTCCTCGAAGGACAGGTCCGGGCCGACCACGACCTTGGTCGCATCGGTCAGGGCCGGGACCGGCGCGATCCCGGTGTCGATGATCGCGACGTCCACGCCGTTACCGGTGTACCCGGACTTCCACGCGTTGGTCGCCCCGATGATCCGGTTCACGTTCGTCATCGACCCGGCCTGGGTCGAGGGATCAAAGCCCAACGACTGGGAGGCGATGGTCCGGTCCGGGCTCAGGCCCTGGACCCCGCTGAGGGTGGCCAGGTCACCGGCCGCGCCCTCGGGGAGCGTGACCACCAGCAGACCGAGTTGCTCCTGGTCCAACAACACGGTCCCGCCATGAGCGTCGACCCACCCGGCCACCGGCGCGCCCACCCCGGGACCCACCCGCACGATGTACCGGCCCGCGGGGGCAGCCGAACTGGCGTCGGCGCCCGGGACAGGTCCCAGACCCAACGCGAGGACACCGAACGCAACCGCGCCGGCCAGCACAGACGAACGACGACGCATCATGAGGACTCCGTGGCATCGGGGACCCCACCATCGTCATCTCACACCGTCATCGAGCGACAGCACACAGTGAACAGGCCACTCCCGCCGCACCCCACTCACCCCAACAGACCATCCCCCCCACACACACCAACCCCCCCCCCCCCCCCCCCCCCCCCCCCCCCCCCCCCCCCCCCCCCCCCCCCCC
>CAZOWW010000120.1:0-16924 GCA_964583765.1 uncultured Kineosporiaceae bacterium | reverse complement strand
GGACCACCGGCACGACACCCGCCACCGCTCCGGCCGTGCGCAGGGCCCCCTGCAGGGCGCAGGACGCGCGGGGGGCGGTCCCGGCGCTCACCGGACCTCCTGCTTGATGTACCAGTCGGGGCGCTTGGCCAGCCAGGCCCCGCGATAGCCCGCCTCGACCCCGGCCAGTCGAGTGACCAGGTCCCGTCGGGTCGCCGCGCGGGAGAGCCGGCGCACCAGGTCCAGGGCGGCCCGGTGCCCGAACACGGGCAGCGCCCCGTAGCAGACCGCGGGGATCCCGTGCCGGGCCACGGGCAGGCTCTGCCCCAGCCCACCCAGGTACACGTCCGGGCGCAGGCGCGAGACGATGTTCACCTGCTCGAACGGCTGGCCCTCGCCCACGTGCAGGTCGAAGCCCCAGCCGTGGGCGTGGTACCCGCTCGCCACCAGGTCGGCGGTGCGGTCGTCCAGGTCGAACAGGGACAACCCCGCCACCTCGCCACCGAATTCCTCGACGAGCTCGGCCAGGGACAGTGCCATCAGTCCCTCACCGCTGACGTACACCCGGGCGCCCGCCAGACTCCCCCGGGCCCGCTCGATCCCACCGGCCAGGGCGCGTTCCCGCTCCTGAACCAGCCGCTCGGCCTCCGGTCCGAGGTCGAGGACGGCCCCCAGCTCCCGGAGCCAGCGCGAGCTGCCCGCGATCCCGATCGGCGGAAGCGGCAGATGGAAGCGCACTCCGCGCTCACGCTGGAGAAGTTCCCCGAGCAGCCGGCTCTCGGTGCGGGCGGCCACGGACGCCGATGCCCGGACACTGCGTTCGAGCGCGGCCACCGTGCTCGCCCGGGGCAGGACGTTCGGCACTCGCCCCAGGGCGGCGACCGCCGCGGCCAGGTAGCGCACGTCCTGGCCGTTCTCCACCGTGGCCAGCACGTTCACCAGCGTGCCGTCCCCGCCGCCGGGCTCCGGGAGCAGGTGCTCCACGCAGGCGTGGAAGACGACGTCGAACCCGTTGCTGCCGATCTTCGAGCGGAAGCCGTCCGTGTGCACCGGCACCACGCGGATGTCCAGTTCCTCGGACAGTTCCAGGGCCACGGCGTCCACGTCGTCGTTGTTGATCGCCGTCACCGGGGTGGTGACCACGAACACGACGCGCACCCCGTACCGGGCCCGGGCGATCCGCACCGCCTCGGCGAGCTTCTCGTCGGCGCCCATGATGCTGTCCCGTTCGGACAGTGCGGTGGTCAGCAGCGGGCCGCCCGGCCCCTCGTAGGCGTCCAGGTAGTGCTTGACCGCACCGCAGCCGGCCGGCCCGTGCACCACGACCGCCGCGTCGCGGATGCCGTGCAGCAGTTGCAGCGCTGCGACGATCTCGTCCCACTTCGTCTGGGAGAACGTCCGGATGCGCTGTGGGGCCTCGTTGCGGGCCACCGCCCCGGCGAGACTGCCTGCGGGACCGTGGTACGCCCCGACCGCACCCAGACGCCGTTCCCGGATCGGCAACGGGCCCGGTCCTCGCCGCGCCATCAGCCGGCCCTCACCAGTCGGCGGCGCTCCCCCAGGATCCGGTCGCCCCAGCCCCTGGCCCAGGCGGTCAGGTCGGCGACGTCCAGGGCGTGCGGGATCATCGTGGCCTCGTTCTCCGCGATCCGCCGGGCGATCCGCCGGTACAGCTCCGCCTCCTCGGTCTCCGGGAGCGCCTCGACCACCGTGCGGCCGGTCAGCTCGCTCTGGGAGATCTCCAGCGACTTGGGTACGTAGTCCACGACCCGGCTGCCCGTCCGCTCGGCGAAGTCGTCCACCAGAGGCCGCGCGTACGGACCGACCAGGTTGTTCGCGATCACCCCGCCCAGCGGCGATCCCCCGGTGCGGGCGTACTTGCTGATGCACTTGAAGAGATTGTTCGCGGCGTACAGGGCCATGAAGTCGTGCGAGGAGACCACGTACACCTCGTCCGCGAACCCCTGCCGCACCGGCACCGCGAACCCCCCGCAGACGACGTCGCCCAGCACGTCGTAGAAGACGAAGTCGGCTTCGTACTCGTCCGTCACGTGCAGTTCGTCGAGCAGGCCGATCGCCGCGTTGATACCCCGGCCTGCGCAGCCGACCCCCGGCACCGGGCCGCCCGCCTCGATGCACAGCACCCCGGCGAAGCCCACCCGGGAGATGTCCTCGATCCGCAGGGTGCGCTGGTCCCGGATCGAGTCGAGCACCGTGGGCAGGAAGTCCCCGCCGCGCAGGGTGCTCGTGGAGTCGCTCTTGGGGTCGCAGCCGATCTGGATGACCCGGTGACCGGCCTCCGCGAGCGCGGCGCTGATACTCGAGGTCGTCGTCGACTTGCCGATGCCCCCCTTGCCGTAGATCGCCACGTGCTTGGTCTTCCGTGTGCTCATCGCAGGGCCTCCGCCAGGGTGTCGTCGAGGGAGTACGGCCAGGGGCGGTCGGCGACCGTCTCCTGCGGTGCGGTGCCCTGGGGACGGAAGCGCCACTGGCGCAGACGTGCGCCGTCGTACTGGGTGGGGTCCTCGATCCGGTACAGATCGTGCACGACGGTCGCCGCGCCCAGGCAGTCGAACAGGTCCTCCAGGGAGAAGCCGTGCGCCCGGAAGATCTCGAAGGCGCGGTAGGCCACGTCCAGGTGCCACTCCAATTCGGGAGTGCGATGCCCTTCGAGCTCCGACCCGGGGTTGGGGCACCACTCGCCGGATCCGCAGATCACCCCCAGGTCGGCCAGGCGCTCCAACCCCTCCAACAGCGAGGCCTTGGGCTCGATCCCGGCCACGATGTTCGAGCGCACGCGGCCCGGGCCGAAGACCTCCACCGAGCGCGCCAACGCCCGAACCCACTGCGCCCAGCCACCGCTGTCCAGGTCCTTGCCCGGGCAGATGGCCTTCCAGATGTTGCGGTCCCAGATCTCGATGTTGTGCGAGATGGTGGTGTAGCCGGCCTCGAAGTACTTCTCGATCACCCCGAGGTCACGGGGGGCGCCGACGACCGCCGTCCCGTTGATCCGCGACAGACCGGTCCGCTCCCGGATCTCCTCCGCGACGTCGGCGTAGTACTCCAGCTCACGCCGTTCGGGGATGTACCCGCCGGTCACGTTGACGTGGTTCGCGATCCCGCGTTCGTGGGCGGCCGCGAAGACCTCCCCCACCTGGCGTGGGGTCTTGAGGAAGATGTTCCGGGAGGCGTACGCGGCCGCGGTCGAGTTGATGTTGCAGTAGAGGCAGTCCCGGCCGCGGTCCTTCAGCGCGCACTCGTTGCTGTAGCAGACGAAGATCTGTCCCTCGGGCCCGAAGTTGGCCACGTGACCGAACGGCTGCCCGTCCGAGGTACGCCAGGACAACAGCTCCGGACGGCGGTAGAACTCGATCTCCGCCAGGTACTCCGGTGGCCGGTCGTAGCTGAGCCGGTAGAGCACGCGACTGCCGTCCTCCTGGCGGAGCCGGTAGGGCGAGCGCGGATCCAGCCGGAAGTCCACGAACAGGCCGTGGGGCAGGTAGAAGCTGGCCGGCAGTTCCTGGTCCGGGTGGTGGGCGCGGTTCATGTCGAACAGGATGTGGATCTGCTCGGCCACCTCGGTACCGACCCCGAGACCGTCCAGGGCACCGGGGTCCAGGCTGATGCCCTCGATCGACAGATCCAGCTTCAGGCGAACCTCCTGGTGGAGGGCGTCCCGCACCGCCTCAGGCACGGCAGCCACCGCGGGGTCGGTTGCGGAGGGCGGAAGAGCGGCGGAAACGGGTGCGCCTCCGCCGGACGGGGCCGGGGCGGAGGGAGGGGCGTCGGAAGGCACGGGTACGGGCTCGGAGGGCAGGTACAGGCTCATCGGGGCGCCTCCATCCACTCAGAACCCGGCCGGGACGAGGCCGGAGCTGCCGGGTGAGTGACCGGCGGGCACGGCGTCCGGGCCGACCGGGATCCGGCCGAGCGGCTTCTGCCTGCCGCCGTCGAACAGTCCGTCCTCGATCTTGTAGATGTCGTGCATGAGGAAGGCGGAGCCGGGCGCGGCGTCGTAGAGCTGCTCGTAGGTGAACCCGTTCCGGCGGAAGATCGCTGCGGTCCGGTAGGCGAGGTCCAGATGCCAGGCGGCTTCGGGGGTGCGATGTCCCTCCAGGGCGGAGCCGGGGTTGGGGCACCAGGCGCCCACGAAGTTGATGACCCCCTTGGAGGCCAGGTAGTCCACACCCTCCAGGGTCGAGTCCTTGGACTCCAGGCCACCGACGATGTTCGAGCGCACGCGCCCGTGCCCGAAGACCTCCGCCGAGCGCTCGAGCGCCTTGACCCAGTTCTCCCAGCCGCCGCAGACCTCGTGCTTGCCGGGGCAGAATCCCCGCCACAGGTGCTTGTTCCACACCTCGATGTTCATCGCGATGGTGCGGTAGCCGATCTCCTTGTACTTCTCGATCACCCCGAAGTCCAGGGGCGCGCCCACCACCGCGGTGCCGTTGAAGTCGTCCAGCCCTGTCCGGTTCTTGATCTCCTCGGCGACGTCGAAGTAGTACTCCACCTCGCGCCGCTCGGGGATGAACCCGCCGGTGATGGTGACGTGGTCCCCCGCTCCCTCGGCGAACCCGGCCGCGATGGTCTCGCCGATCTGCCGCGCGGTCTTCCAGAAGATCCCCTCGGCCTCGCCGTAGGTCTCCGCGGTGGCGTTGATGTTGCAGTAGAGGCAGTCCTGACCCTTGTCCTTGAGCGAGCACTCGTTGCTGTAGCAGACGATCAGACACCCGTCGGGGATGGCGTTGGCGACCGTGCCCATCCAGACCCCGTCCGAGGTCTGCCGCCCGTAGAAGGCCGGCCGCTCCAGGAAGTCGATCGTGGTCACGTCCTTGCCCTGCCGGGTGAGCACGACCAGATCGCCCTCCCGACGCAGGCCGAACGGGGAGGCGGGTTCCTGACGGAACTCCGCGACCAGGCCGTGGGGGAGGTAGAAGGCCGCCGGGTACAGCACCCCCACGTGGGCCTCGCGGTCCATCGCGAACGTGGTGTGCACCTGCTCCAGGACCGTCTCCCCGAGCGGGAGCCCGTCGAAGATCCCCAGTGGCACCACGATGCCCTCCACCTGGACCTCGTTCTTGAGCGCCAACTCCTGGTAGAGAGCATCCCTGCTCGGACTCATCCTGATCTCCCTTCGACACACACCAGCCGCCCATCGGTAGTGGGCAGTTCCGCGGGGTCGGCGGCCGGTCGCCGCCGACCCCGCCGGGGCGGGTGCACGCGCGCCGCGCCGACGGCGAGCACCCACACCGCGAAGGCCCCGGCGACCGTGGCGAACATCGCGCGCAGGCCCCAGGCCCGCCCGAGAAGTCCGGCCAGGACCGGGGCGACGAAGCTGAACACCCCCATGGACAGGCCGTGCACCCCCGCGACCGTGCCCTTGTCGAGGTCGACGTCCGCCAGCGAGGCGATGTTCGTCAACCCGAGTACCCCCAAGCCCGCACCCAGGACGGCGGACCCGATGCCAACCGGCACCGTGCCACCGGAGACCGCGAAGGTCCCGAAACCGGCCGCGGAGGCCACGAAACCCGCGACCAGCAACGCCCGCCGGTCGAACAGGCGCAGCAGTCCGCCGCCCAGGAACATCAGGCCGCCGTAGCCGATCCCCTCCAGGGCGAGCGCGAGGCCGACGTCCTGGGCGGTGCCCCCCAGGGAGCGCACGACGAGCGCGGCGATGAAGGAGGTTGACACGGTCAGGGCCGCGATCCCCACACCTTCGGTGACGGTGGCGCCGAAGAGTCCCCTGCTGGCCAGGACGGCGTGGACCTTGCGCACCACCTCCACCCGCAGGGGTCCGGCCGTCTCCCGGCCACCGGTGCGCGCGCGTGAGGGCCGGCCCGTGCGCAGGGAGTACAGCGCGAGCAGTCCGGGCGGCAGCCAGGCGGCCGCGATCACCCAGAACGTCGGCCGGTAGCCGAGCCAGGCGATGAGCAGCCCCCCGCCGAGCGGTCCGGTCAGGGACAGCCCGATCGACAGCGTGCCCTTGTACCAGCCGGTCCGGCCACGGCCCAGCTCGTCGAGGTGGGCGTAGAAGGCGGAGTTCGTGGCCACCATGGTCAAGGTCGCCAGGGCACTGGCGGCGGTGCCGGAGAGGACGAGCAGGGACGGCGAGCGGGTGGCGGCCATGCTCAGGTAGACCAGGGGCATACCGAAGGCGCCGAGGACGTACAGCACGCGTCCGCCGCACCGGTCCACGAGAAGTCCCGCCGGCACGGCCGCCACGATCAGGCCGAGACCGAGGGCCGCCTGGACCAGGCCGACCTGGGCGGTGTTCGCGCCCAGGGCCAGCGCGTAGGTCGGGAACAGGACGGTCTCGACCCCCCAGATGGTGCCGATGACCAGGTAGGACCCGACGAAGACCCAGATCAACCGAGGTCCGGTGAATCCCGGGAGCACCGCGTCCGGTCGCGGGCGGCTCACCCGGACGGCGGTGCCCTCGTTCGCGGCCATCCCGGGCTCCTCTCTCCTGTTCGTTCCGCGTGCCAGTTCGTTCCGCGTGCCTGTTCGTTCGGCGTGCGCCTCTCCGCCGGTCAGGCGCAGGTCTCCCGGCGTGTTCGGGGTGCGCGTTCTCGTCGTGGGTGGGTCACCCGGACGCTGAGCAGACCCGCCGGGCTCGGCACTCGCCGCACCCCTATGGCGACCCGGCGGGTCTGCGATCCGCGACCCGGCCGCCTCCGGAGGCGGCCGGGCGCCGACGGCTCAGCCGCCGGCAGCCTGGTTGAACGCGTTGGTGAAGAACTCGGACGGCGTGACCTGCCCGGGCTTGAGCTCGCCCTTCTTGGTGAGCTGGTCGATGTAGAACTGGATGTCCACGTCCTTGATCACTGCGTTCGCGCGGCTGCCCCACGGGTAGACGTACTTCGACAGGGACGTGTCGCCGTGGAAGTCCTTGATGATCTCCACGGCCTTCTGCTGCAGCTCCGCGGGGTGCGCCCACGCCCACGTCCATGCCTTCACGTAACCCGCCAGGAACTGCCGGACCGCCTCGGGATGCTTGTCCAGGAAGTCCTGGGAGAAGGCGAAACCTCCGGTCACGAAGTCACCGAGCATGTCCCCCTCGGTGGCGAGCACGGTGATGCTCGGATCCTCCTGGCCCTTGTTGTAGGCGGGTGACCACGAGTAGGCGCCGTCGATCTGCCCCTGCTGCAGGGCCTGGATCTCGTTCGGTGGCGCGATCACGACATAGTCGATCTTGTCCGGGTCGCCGCCGTGCGCGGAGACCCACTTGCGGATCGCGTACTCCGCCTGGGCCGAACGGACGTTGACGCTGATCTTCTTGCCTTCCAGGTCCTTGGCGGTCGTGATGCCGCTGGACTTCTTGATCAACAAGCCACCCTGCGAAATGATCTTGCCGGACAGGTCCTTGGTCAAGGTCGTGCCCGCAGCCACGACGGCCCGGATCTTCAGGCCCGCGACGTCCGCGTGGATGATCGGAGCCGTGTTCGTCCAGGCGATGTCCAGCGAACCCGCCGCGATGCCCTGGATGTCCTCGGGTCCGGACTTGTCGATGCCGACGCTCTTCAGCGTGACCGCGGTCCCCTGGTAGTAGCCCAGTTTCTCGGCGAGCTCGAAGGCCGTGATCTGCCCGTACGAGGCGCCGCTGTTGTAGCGGAAGGTCACCTGCGGAACGGCCGAGCCACTCGTGGCCACCGTCCCCTCGGGCTTGACCTCGGCGTTCGTGGCCGAGCCGGAGCAGCCCGCCAACGTCAGGAGGGCGAGCCCGGCCAGGACCGCCACCCCCGATCGCCAGGGGCGCATCGGCCGGCCGGACGGTGTCCGCACCGTCCGGCGGCTCACTGGTGGTCGGCGAGCCACGGGTGGCCGGAAGCCGATCGCCTCGGCGTGCGGGCCGATGTTGTCTCCTGGTGCTCTCTCCACGGGTCTCTCCCTGGTCTGGTCCACTCGGGAACGGGACGGGCCGTCTCGCGCGACGGGCCGTACGGGTGACGGGAATCGGGCATGGGGCAGATGTCCCCCGGGTCAGACCCCCTTCCAGCGGGTGACCCGCCGCTGGAGAAAGACGAGCAGGAAGTTGGTGATCAGACCCAACAGGGCGAGGATCACGATCGCGGCGTACATCTTCGGGATCTGGAAGGCGTACTGGCTGTTGATCACCAAGGCCCCGATCCCTGCCTTGGCCCCCACGTACTCGGCCACCACGAGCATGAGAATCGAGAAGGTGGCTCCGAGCCGGACCCCCGTGATCACCGCGGGCAGGGTCGCCGGGATGATCACCTTGCGGAAGAGGGCAAACCGCCCGATCCCCATGGATTGCGCCGAGCGGATGAGCACCGGGTCGACCTCCTTGACCCCGGTGATCGTGTTCAGCAGGATCGGCCACACCGTGCCCCAGAAGATCATGACGACCTTCGAGGTCTCGCCGATGCCGAAGAAGAGGATGAACACCGGGAAGAGGGCGAGCACCGGGGTCTGGCGCAGGGTCTGCAGCAGCGGGTCGAGGTACTCCTCCAGGGTGCGGAACCACCCGGTGGCCAACCCCAGGGGCACCCCCACGACCAGCGCGAGCAGGAACCCCTCGGCGCTACGGGTGAGGCTGATCGTGAGGTGCTCGTAGATCTCCCCGCTGGTGAACAGCTGCACCAGTGCCCGGATCACGGTGCTGAAGGGAGGCAGGTACCCGGGCTTGATCACAGTCCGGGGGGCCAGCTCCCAGATCCCGAGGAAGATCCCCAGGGCCAGGCTCCTCTTGAACGCGAGGTGCGCCCAGCCGAGCAGTTGCCCTCCCCAGCCACGCGTCACCCGGGGCGCGGGACCCTGGCCGGCATCGGCTCCGGGGCCCGGCGCGGGGCGCGCGTCGTCGGAGGAAGACGTCCCCACCGGGCGCGCGCACCCGGTCACCGAGTGGCGGCCGCTCGCATTCTCAACGGTACGAACCGACGCGGGCATCGTCATCCACCTCCGAGTTCTGAGCCGGGACGGTGGCCGGACGCGCGGGACGGCCCGGCGGTAGCTGCCGCACCCCCTCGGGGACGGCATCGAGGTCGACCGCGAACTCGTCGTCCTCGAAGGTCCCGAGTTCGGGCTGTGCCTTGGCGACCTCCTCGCGGAGCAACTCCCA
The DNA here is from genome assembly GCA_964583765.1 of uncultured Kineosporiaceae bacterium. Classification (GTDB taxonomy): domain Bacteria; phylum Actinomycetota; class Actinomycetes; order Actinomycetales; family Kineosporiaceae; genus CAZOWW01. Next base: position 7,866 of record CAZOWW010000120.1, on the reverse strand, counting down.
CAGCCCGTGGCGGTAGGCGGAGAACGCGGCGGAGGATCGGATGTCCTCCTCGCGGGAGCGGACGGGCGGCAGATCGATGTCGACGATCTCCTTGACCCGACCGGGGCCCGCCGTCATCACCGCGACCCGCTGCGCGAGGAAGACGGCCTCCTCGATGCTGTGCGTGATGAAGATCACCGTCTTGTGGGTTCGCTGCCAGATGCGCAGCAACTCGCGCTGCAGGATCTCCCGCGTCTGGGTGTCCAGGGCGGCGAACGGCTCGTCCATGAGCAGCACGTCCGGGTCGAAGGCGAGTGCTCGCGCCAGCGCCACGCGTTGCTTCATCCCGCCGGACAGCTCGTGCGGGTAGCGGTCGGTGAATGCCCCCAGTCCGACCAGTCGCAGGTACCGCCGGGCCCGGTCGAGCCGGTCCCGGCGTGCGACCCCCTTGACCTCCAAGCCGAAGGCCACGTTCTCCAGCGCGGTCCGCCAGGGGAAGAGCGCGTACTGCTGGAAGACGACCCCCCGGTCCAGTCCAGGGCCGGTGATCGGCCGGTCGTCCAGGAGGAGCTCGCCGGAGTCGGGGTGATCCAGCCCGCCCACGAAGTTGAGGAAGGTGGTCTTGCCGCACCCGCTCGGTCCCACGACGGCGAGGAACTCGCCCTCGCGCACGTCCAGGTCGAAGTCGCGCAGGGCCACGTACTGCGAGCCGGCGGCCCGTTCTCGGCGCGGGCCACCCGCCTGGCGACTGCCACGGACCTGGAAGACCTTCTCCAGTCCTCGGGCACGGATCTTCTCGCGTGGCGAGTCCGTCACCGTCCTCACGCTCCTCGTCTTCTTCGGGTCCTTCAGGTCCTGCAGTGGACGACCCCGGACCGATCACCGCCGGCCCTGGGCCACCGAACGCCGACGCCCCGCAAACGCGAGGACGACCAGGGCCGGGGGCCTCTGGTCGTCCAGTCGGCGTGCGGATCGATAGGTCCGGAAATCGTGTCGGAATACCGGCACCGGGTGGCGCCGTCGGTCGACGTGACATCGGTGCCGGTCGGTTCCGGTCGAGCGGATCCGTTCGGGGACCGGAATCCCGCCGTCCCGGAGGAATACCGGGGCGTGTACTCGTGGGAATTCCCTCCGGCGGATGGCCGACTGGATGTCCACGGCTCGGGCCCGGTACCCGGGGCAGCACTGCCTCGGCCTCCCGCCTGTTCCCGGGCGGGGTCGGGGTGTGATCAGGGGCCGGCTCTCAGCGACCGGGCCGGCGCTCGAGCCGGACCTTCTCGGTCGTGTTCACCTGCACGATCCGTCCGTCCTGGATGACGATCTCCACGGACCCGAACCGCAGACCCGCGATCGCCGTGAGAACCGCCTGAAGTGCAACATCGTCCTGAGCTGTGGGGCCGTTCGACATGGCCTCGATCCTGGGTCGTGTCGCCGGTTCAGAACTGGGAAGTGGGCCCTTCGGCTCATCCCGGCGGCGACAGGCGGAAGACGCCGGGCGCGGAGTCGATCAACCGGGGAGCCGGTGCGAGAGTCACGTCGATGGGTGGGAAGTTCACCGGCGGAGCGACGGTGCGGGACAGCGCTCGCCGAGGGGGTACCCCGCGATCAGCAACAGGTGGCGCTGGCCGTGCGCAGCATGTCCACGTACTGGCGTCGGGTCAAGAACGGGGAACGGGTTGCGCACCGTTCCGCTGGCTTGACTCGGCTGTTCACGGCACCTCCATCGGTCCTGGCATTAGCACCGGCCAGATCCCGAGGGATCCAGGGGTTGCTGCAGCGTCGACGAGCCAGGTCTCTCAGCCGCTCTGGATGGTGGGACCACTGTAGGCGCATCCTCGACCCAGAATCAATACCTTCTCAATCGAAACAGTCTCAGATCGCGATCCGGTGTGCCGTCCTCGCTCCCGAGACCCGAAAGAAGGCCGGATCACGGCGACGCGAACGGGAACCCTCCCGCAAGGACGGGCGGCCCGCGGGGCGCGCGACCGGCTCCTCGGCAAGCACCGCCCTCCGGCGATGCCCGCTTGACAATGTCAACTGATTCGCTTGACTATCGAAGGGTGCGTGATGCCCCGATCGCCCGACGACCGCCCGTGGTGGTCCTCCGTCGGGTCCCGACGCGTCACTGCCCCCTGATTCCCGGCGGACCGCTCCCCCGCCCTCGCCAGCTCTTTCGTGGGCCTGAACCCGATCTGCCCCGGCCGGTCGGTCACTCAGCCCCGCCGGAGTCCCCGCAGGCTGTCCGGCGATGTCGGCGGCGCCTGTCCGGACGCGGCCACCTCGGCGTGCCCCCGCGGCGGCGCCGTCTCCACGCTGGTTCCCCCGCCTGAACCCACGCAACCTCCCGGACCACCGTCCCGGGTGGTCGCCTCATGCCGTGACGCAGCGCGGCGGACGCCTCCAGGTGAGGTGTCTGCGCCCGCGCGCCCGCCCGCCCCACCGAGAGCAGGGGATCATGAGTCGCAGCACCACGAGAACCGCCACCGGCCGCTCGTTCGCGGAGAATCTCGCGGAACTCCCGCCCCCCGGCCGCACCGGACGGACAGCTCGGACCGAGGGGGCCCGGGAGCGACTCCTGCCCGTCGGCCTCTGGCTGGGCGATCTGCTGGGCGCACTCGCACCCCGTATCGGCGAGACCTGCCTCGTGGTCGTGGACGGCGAGCGGGGGGCGGGCGGGGACGCGCTCGCTGATGCCCTGGCCCAGGGCGGAGAGTCCCCCGTCGTCCGCCTCGACGCGCTCTCGCCCCGGACCACCCGGGTAGTCGATGTCGCCACCCTGATCGGCAGTTGCGTCGTCCGCCCGCTCCTGGCCGGGGAAGGGGCCCGTTGGCCCGCCCACGACCGTGCGAGCGGTCGGTTGATCGGCTGGTCGGAGCTGCCCGCGAGTGACGTTCTGATCCTCGAGGGGACGGACGCCGCGCAGCATCTCGACCCGGCCTGGATCAGCCTGCTCATCCGGGTGGAAGCCTTCCGTCCGGACCGGGCGACGCCCGCCTCGGGGCGGGGAAGGACCCCGCGGGGCACCGGTCCACGACCGGACCTTCTGGTGCGCAACGGGCCGACGATCGCACTCGAGGCCGTCAGCGCCCGCGGTCGCCAGGCACTCGCCGCACCCCGGACGGACCTCGACCGGACGGGCCGACGATCGCACCCGGCCCCGCCGCCCTCCCGGTGACCCGGCCGGACCGGTTGTTCACCTGCGGCGGGAGACGCGCCGCACGATCTGGTTGCCCGAGGTCTGCAGCAGCTGCACGAGGGCGATGAGCACCGCCACGGTCGCCACCATGAGGTCGGTGTCGAACCGTTCGTAGCCGTACTTGATCGCGAAGTTGCCCAGCCCTCCGGCCCCGATCGCACCGGCCATCGCCGAGTAGTCCACGAACATCACCAGGGTCAGGGTGACCCCGGCCAGCAGACTCGGCAGCGCCTCCGGCAGGAGCACCTTGAGCACCAGGTCGCCGTTGGTCGCTCCCATCGACTGGGCGGCCTCGATCAGGCCGTGGTCCACCTCGCGCAACGCGGTCTCCACGACCCGGGAGAAGAACGGTGCGGTGCCGAGGGTCAGGGGCACCACCGCGGCGGTGGCGCCGAGCGAGGTGCCGACGAGGAACCGGGTGAGCGGCATGATGCTGATCAGCAGGATCACGAACGGCAGGGAGCGGGCGATGTTCACCGCGACGTCCAGCACGCCGTAGATCACGCGGTTGCTCAGGATCCCGCGCGGGCCGGTCACGTACAGGACGATGCCGAGGCCGAGCCCGAGCACGAAGGTGAAGAACGCCGCGAACGCCACCATGAACAGCGTCTCCTGCAGCGCCGACCAGATCTCCCCGAGGTAGTCGGTCCACGGTCCCTGGTTCACGACAGCTCCTCCGCACGCACACCGTGCTGGGACAGGTAGGCGGCCACCTTCGTGACCAGCTCTGCGGGGGCGGAGCCCGCGGGGACACCGGGCCGCTCTGCCCGGGCGACCAGCACCTGGAGCCGGCCGACCTCCTGGAGACCGATGCGCTCCACCCCGCCCCGCAGGATGGTCAGGTCGACGTCCAGCTCGCGCGCGATCCTGCTGAGCAGGGGTGACCCGGCGCGGGCGTCGGGCAGGGTGAGCAGGAGATGCCTCTCCCCCGGTGGCACCGACCCGGGGTCCACCGGCAGGACGGCCGCGCCGAGGCGCGAACCCGGGTCCGCCACCAGGTCCACGAGCCGGCCGGCATCGGCGACGAGCCCGTCCTCGAGCAGGGCCGCGGAGCCGCAGATGTGCCGCACCACGGACATCTCATGCGTGATGATCACAATCGTCACCCCGAGCGCGGTGTTGACCTCCCGGAGCAGTCCGAGGATCGCCCTGGTGGTCTCGGAGTCCAGCGCGCTGGTCGCCTCGTCACAGAGCAGTACGCGCGGCGAGCCGGCCAGGGCGCGCGCGATCCCCACCCGCTGCTTCTGGCCCCCGGACAACCGCGAGGGGTAGTCCTTGGCCCGGTCCGCGAGTCCCACCAGGTCGAGAAGTTCCATCGCCCGCACCCGGCGTTCCCGGCGGGCCACTCCCTGGATCTCCAGGGGGAAGGTCACGTTGTCCAGCAGGTTCCGCGAGCTGAGCAGATGGAAGTGCTGGAAGATGACGCCGATGTCCTGCCGGTGGTTGCGCAGTTCCCAGGGCGCCAGCCCGGTCAGGTCGACGCCGTCCAGGATCACGCTGCCGGAGGTGGGGCGTTCGAGCAGGTTCCGGCAGTGGATCAGAGTGCTCTTGCCCGCCCCGCTGTGGCCGATGATCCCGTAGATCTCCTTGTCCGGGATGTCCAGGGACACCCCTCGCAGCGCCTCCACCCTGGTCCGCCCGTGCACGAACGTCTTCACCAGGTCGACGACCCGCAACACCCTGCCTCACCTCGTCCTCTCGCTCCGCTCACGGATGACGGCCGGGAGCGTCCGGACACCGTGGCGTCCGGACGCTCCGCTGCGCGTCCTCAGTTGCTGCCCTTGTTCACCGGCAGGACGGAGCCCGGGTAGTGCTGCGTGATGTAGTCCGCCACCTGCGGACCGGTCAGGATCTGGGCGAGCGCCTTCACCCGGGGGTCGTCGGCCAGCTTGGTCGGGACCACCAGGACGTTCGCGTACGGGTTGTTGGTACCGGACTCCAGGAACAGCGCGTCCTTGGCCGGGGTCAGGCCCGCTTCCAGGGCGACGTTCCCGTTGATCAGCCCGAGGGCGGCGTCCGGCAGGGAGCGGGGGATCTGCGCCGGGTCGACCTGCTTGAAGGTCAGGTGGTGCGGGTTGTCGACGATGTTCTTCTCCGTGATCGCGAAGGCGCCCGGCGACGTGTCGCCCTGGGCGTGGTCCAGCTTGATCAGTCCTGCGGCCTGCAGCAGGTACAGGCCCCGCGCGAAGTTGGAGGTGTTGTTGGACAGCAGGACCAAGCCACCGTGGGGCACGTCGCTCAGGTTCTTGACCGTGGAGGAATAGATCCCGTACGGCTCGATGTGCACCGACGCCACGATCTTGAGGTCCTTGTACCCCTTGTCGGCGGTGTCCGAGTTGAAGTACGGCACGTGCTGGAAGTAGTTCGCGTCGGCGTCGCCGTGCTCGACCACGTCGTTGCCGTCGACGTTGTCGGTCTCCTCGATGATCTTCAGGGTGAACTTCCCGTTGGCCAGGTGGTCGTTCACGTACTTGAGGATGTCGGTGTGCGGCGTCACCGACGCGAACACCCGTAAGGGCTTGTCGGAGGCGCTGTACTTGCCGCCGTTCGAGCGCAGCGAGAGGGCCAGCACGAGCGCGACGACGAGGACGACGATCACGCCTCCACCGATCAGCCAGGTGCGAGGACGGAACCGACCGCGCTGGGGACGTGCCGGTCGGTCGGTGAGCGACGCGGCGGCGGACGGTTCGGGGGTCGAGTCAGACATGACGGACAACTCCAGGATCGGGATGGATGGCGAAGGGCGTTCACGAACAGGTCGAGCAGGATTCGGCGACGGCGCGGCAAGGCACCGGCGGGGGCGGACGAGACGTGGGAAGGCGAGGCCGGGCGGGCGACGGCTCACGAACCGGTGGCGGCACGACGGCTCAGGGGGTGATGACGGCACCCGCACCGACCTCGGTCGAGGTCACGGCGGGATCACCGGACGACCTACCGACCGGCGACGAGCACCCATCGACCCGGGTGCCCAGGACACCATCCGGTGGCCGGAGCCGTCGGAACCGCTGCACCTCAGGTGCAGGAGGAGCAATCACCCACGAGAGGCGGGCTCACCCGCACGTACCGGGGCACCTCACCGCACAGGTCCCGGCAAGGTCCGGCGCCGAACTGGGGCGACAACAACACCGGTCACGGAGGACGCGGGACGGGAACCGCGCAGCCTCACCGGGTCCGCTCCAGGTCGGGTTCATGTTCACCGAGCTTGCCAGATGCGTCGGCATCCATCAACACGATTTTGGTCTAGTTACTCGACATTGCGTCATGATCCCCGTCACATGCCCCGCGGGCATGGGTGGAAGCGGCGGGAACGCGTCGGCCGATCGACCGGACCGACCTCCGCACCGGCGGTTCCTGAGTACCCCCGGCAGCAAGCCCGCCTGTGGTGCGCGCGAGCAGGGTGTTCCCGACCAGGGCGGATCCGGTGACCGCGCACCCGAGCACCTGGACCGGGGTCGGCGCGACACCCCCCACGGTGGAGATCAGGAATGCGGTGAGCGGGATCGCATTCATGAAGAGCACCCCCGTCTGCGGACCGAGGATGCGGTTGCCCGTGTTCCAGCACAGCACTCCGACCACGGCGGCGACCAGGCTCATGTAGGCCAGGGCGGGGAGGATGTCGATCACCAGCCCCACCGTGGGCAGGTGCACCGCGGACACCAGCAGGAGGGCGGCCGTGATCGCCCAGACGCTGAGCAGGCCGAGCCCGGCGGTCACCGTGGTGTAGATCACCGGGGTCCACTGGGGAAAGCGCCGGACGCCCCGGGTGTAGACCACCCAGCAGAACGCCCCGGCGACGATGACTCCGTCGGCGCACAGGTCCTCAGGTCGCCGGAGCAGATCGAGCCCGTCCCCGCGGGTGACGACCAGCAGCACTCCGACGAAGGACAGCGCGATGAACGCGAGGCAGGCCCGCCGAGGCATCACCCCCGTGAGGGCCCAGTCGACGAGGAAGCCGAGCAGCGGGGTCGTGGCCATCATGACGGAGGCGATGAGCGCACCCTGCCCACCGAGCATGGACTGACCCAGGTAGACCAGGAACTGGAAGCCCGCGAACCCCGCGGTGCCGTACCCCCACGCCGCGCCGAGGCCCCGGCCCCGGCCCTGGCCCTGGAGCCTCACCCGCGCGCCCCGGGAGGTGACGCCCGCAATGGCGAAGAAGCAGGCCGTGGCCACGCTGTAGCGCACCGCGGTGAAGGTGAACGGGTCGATGCGCCGCAGGGTCCCGGTCATCACCGGGAACATGGCGCCCCAGGAACCGGCGGCCACCAGGCAGCAGACGACTCCCCACAGACCGCGCGCAGATCCCGCGCGCCTCATCGCCCGAGCCCGGTCCGTGCGATGAGCCTCCGCGACATCTCCCACGCCTCCACCAGCGACCATCGCCTGCGGGCCCGACCCTGGCCACCCGCACGTCCGGTTCGCCACCTGAATCATGACTGGATTGGTCGTGTCACTCTAGAACCCCTCCGTGGCCACCCGGCGCCCGGCGAACAGCGGCCGGCACCTCGGGCTGTCCGGTCAGGCCTCGGGAACGGTGCTCGCAGCGAGGGCAGCCAGCAGGTGGGCCGGCTCGGAGAGTGCACCGCAGCACAGGGAGTAGATGTTGCTGCGACCCCGGGCGGTGGCCACCACGAGCCCGACGTCCCGCAGGACTTTGAGGTGATGGCTGACCAGGGTCTGGGACAGGCCCA
>CAZOWW010000119.1:0-17205 GCA_964583765.1 uncultured Kineosporiaceae bacterium | reverse complement strand
ATCGACGCCGGCCAGGTGATCTGCGAGATCGGCATCGCGCCGGTCAAGCCGGCCGAGTTCGTCGTCTTCCGCCTCGCCCAGTTCTCCGGCGGGACGAGTCTCGTCTCCGAGTGATTGACCAGCCCACACACCCAGGGAGCCCACCATGGCATTGCCCGATCTCGACAGTTCCGTCGGCCATTCCTTCGGTCTGGAGGTCGACGGCATCCAGATCACGTCGATCACCGAGGTGACCGGCCTGAAGATGGAGCAGGACGTCATCGAGCTCAAGCAGAACGGCCCGGACGGCAAGTACGTCATCAAGAAGCTCCCCGGCCGCTGGAAGGCGGGCGAGGTCACGTTGACCCGCGGTCTCACCGGGGACCAGAGCTTCGAGAAGTGGGTCCAGGACTCGCAGTTCGGCAAGATGTCCGACGTCCGCAAGGGCGGCGCCATCATCGTCTACGACTACGAGGGCAACGCGCTCAAGCGCTACAAGCTGACCAACGCGTGGCCGAAGAGCCTGGAGATCGGTTCGCTCAAGGCCGGGGACACCTCCGTGCTCACCGAGAAGCTCGTCGTCACCTACGAGCGGCTCGAGGTCGAGTGATGCGTCGCTCGCTCGGCGCGGCACCTGACGTGCGTCCACCGGCCGACACCGAGGCCGGCTCTCCGGTCCAGGCGGGTCCGGTGGCCTCGGGTGTCGCGCCGGCGGCGACGCCCGAACCCCTGCGCACGACCTTCGACTTCGAACTGCCCCGCGGTTACGTGGACGGCGCGGGCACCGTGCACCGCACGGGAACCATCCGGCTGGCGACCGCACGTGACGAACTCGTGGTGCTGCGGGACGACCGGGTCCGTGAGAACCCGGCCTACCTGACCGTGGTGCTGCTGGCCCGGGTCGTCACCCGGATAGGCACGATCGAGGACGTGCACGGCGGCGTCATCGAGAACCTGTTCGCCTCGGACCTGGCCTTCCTCCAGGATCTCTACCGGCGGATCAACACCGAGGGGCACACCCGGGCAGCGGTCGTCTGCCCGGCCTGTGAGCACTCCTTCGCGGTGGATGTCGCCGGGGGCCGCCTGGGGGAATAGCGACGTACGCGCCCGACCGGCTGTACGAGGAGGTCGCGTACGTCGCCTACCACTTCCACTGGTCCATGAACGAACTGCTGGACCTCGAGCACGCCGAGCGTCGGCGCTACGTCGAAGAGATCAGCCGGATCAACACGAGGCTGCAACAAGGGCGGTGACACATGTGGGGCTGGTTGCGCGGGGACTCCGGCGCGGGGAAGGCGCCGACGCAGGCCAGGGGCTCGGCCTCGGCCGCCCCGGCCCCGGCACCCGCCCCTGAGACCGCCTCGAGTCCCGAGGCCTGGCGGGCGCTGCCGACGATCCAGCGTGCGGTGGCGGACCACCCGCTGACCGCGGGATTCCAGTCGTTCACGGCGGGGTTGCAGACCCATCACAACCCCACCTTCCTGGCCCCGCTGCGTCACGGGGTCCACGAGTCGGCTCCCGGCGGCCTGGTCATGGGCCTGGCCCGTAGCGTCGAGGCGCCCCTGATCGGCCCCGGCCTGCCGATCACCACCGGCTCGGACTCCACGGGCGGTGATGCCGGGCCGGTCGGCGCACTCGCCTCGGCGGCACCTGCCGCCGAGGCCATGGTGCGAGCACCCGCCCCGACCGCCCCCTTGCGCCGGCTGCCCACCGCCCCGGCCCCCACACCCGTCCAGCGGACATCCGCGGACCGCTCCGGGGGCGGGTCGGCGCCCGCCCTCCCACTGGCCTCGCCCGTGCTGCCGGTGCTGCCGGCCGCCGCGAGCTCCCGTTCCGCCCTCTCGATCCAGCGAGCTCTGGCCGGCAACACCGCTGCACCGGCCCACAGCCCGGCGCCGGCCCCCAGTTCCGAACAGACCCCGAGCTCCGACCAGGCCACCAGTTCCGAGCAGGCCCCCAGTTCCGAGCAGGCACAGTCGCCGGTGTCGGAACCCACCTGGTCCTCGGCGTCCGGGACCACGAGCGACTCCGCGACGACCACGGGGAACGCCTCCGGCGCATCCCCGATGTCCTCGACCGCCGAGACGTCCTCGAGGGCGGACACCAGCTCCGCCTCCTCGGGAACCTCGGCCTTCTCGTCGGAGAGGGCCGCAGGGAGCACGGACGCCCCGCTCCTGGGCGACCTGCCCTCGCCGGTCCGGCCCCCGGCGGCCGGGCTGCAGCCGCCCCTGCCCTCCGCCACGGCGTACCCGAGCACCCCCCTGACCCCGGGCTCCCCCGCGACCCTGCGTTCGACGGTGTCCCCGAGCTCGCCCGTGCCATCAGCCCCGGCGTCGGCGTCGGCGTCGCTCCAGCGTGCCGTCGCGGCCGGTGATGCGGCGACGTCCTCCCCGGCCGGCCCCGCGGGAGCCGGATCGGCCGCGCCCACGGCGTCCCGGCGGCCCGGCCTCGGCGCACCGCTCAGTGCGGGCGAGTCCGCCGACCTCCGCACCGCCCCGGTTCCCCCGGTCACGATCACGCCCTCCAGCTGGTCCTCGGGCTCCGGCCACCTGAGCAGCACGGCCTCCGCTCCGGGAACGCCGTCCGCCGCCGGCCCGCAGCCACCGGACCTGCCCCTCGCGACGTCCGCCAGGTCGGGCTCCACGCCGGGCGCCACCACCGGCCGAGCCGCCTCCCCCGCCGCGGGGACCGTGTCCGCCGCCAGCACGCCGGCGTCCGGGGCGAGCGTGCAACGCCAGGTGGCCGCCGACGCCCCGACCACCGCACCGACCCGCGCGGCCGACCGTCCCGCACCGCCCGCCGGCCCGGTCCCGGCCTCCCTGGTGGCGGTGGACGCCTGGCGCCCGCAGGCCACCCAGGTACCGAGTTCGTCGACGGGTGGCTCGCGTGCGCCGAGTGCGCCCGGCAGCCCCGGCGCGCTGTCCCGCGTGCAGCGTCAGGTGGCCACCGGCAGCCCGGCGCCCGCGGCCGGCCCGGAGGCCTCGGCCCGGACGCAGCACGGCGGCCACGATCGCGGAAACGACAACGGTGGCGGCCACGGCGACGACCGCCACTACCCCGGCGACGGTCACGACCACGGCGACGCCGGGGGATCCGGAACCGGCGCCGAGTGGCTCGGCTCGACCGGTCTGCTCGGGGACGCCCCGGCCCTCCCGCTCGGCATCCTCGGCGAACTTCCGCGCTCGGCAGCGGCCGGTCCGGATCCGATCGCAGACACCGGCCCCGCCACCGACCCGTCCGGCGACGCCGGCTCGGGCTCCGGCTCACCGGTCCTGGCCGGCGGTCCGCCGTCCGGCTCGGCGCCTGCCCCCACGGTGCAACGCGCCCTCTTCGGCGGATCACCGGCCGGGGCACCGGGGCTGCGGACGCTGCGTGCGGTGGCCTCCCCCGGCGGGACGCAGGGACTTCCGGTGCTGCAGCGCCTCGCCGACACCGCCGCGCCGTCCCGCACCTCGGGCGGCGGCCGGCCGAGCGGAGGCGCGACGGAGGCAGGTCACGGCTCCGGGAGTTCCGGTGCCGGATCGGTCCCGGCCCCTGCGTCGACGTCCGGGGGAGCTGGGTTCTCGCCTGCGTCCCCGTCCGGATCAGCACCGTTCGGCTCCGGTCCGTCCCTGACCAGCCTCGGCACACCGGCCGGCGGTCCCGGGGCCCCGTCCGGCGGCCCGGGCACCTCGTCGGGCGGGCCCGGCGCGTCCGGCACCTTCCCGGTCTCCTCGGCGGCCTCGCCCGTCGCCGTCCAGCGCGCGGTCGCGGGCGGTGGCCCGGGCGCATCGGCCTCCTCCGCGGGGTCCCTGCGCGATCCCGGCAGCTTCGCGGTGGCGGCCGGGATCGGCCACCGGGACGTGGACGGCTCGGTCGTGTTCACCCTGCCCGGCAGCGCGCCGGGAGGGACCGCCGGCACCTCGGGAACGGGCGCATCGTCGTCCCGGTCCTCGGGGGTCGGCACGATGACGATGCCCCTGGCCCCCGGCGCGACCTCGTCCCCGGCCCACGGAGCCAGCTCGTTCTCGGGAGCGGACGGCCTGTCCAGCGCCATGCCGGTCCAGCGGAGCACCGAACCGGGAAGCACCACCACCCCGGTGCAGCGCGCCACCGAGGCGGCGAGCGCACCTCCCCCGCCCGAGCCTCCGGCGGCGGCAGGAACCGCCGCGGCCTCGACTCCGGCAGCCGGTGCCGGAGGAACGGCGGCCGGTGCCTCCGGCGACGGCACGGTCGGCGGCGTCCCGCTGGACGATCTCGCCCGCCGGCTCTTCGACCCCCTGGCTGCGCGGTTGCGGGCCGAGCTGTGGCTCGACCGCGAGCGCGCGGGCCAGATCACGGACCTGTGAGCGTAGGGAGCTGCCATGGACGACTCGGATCCCGCCGTCAGCGTCTGCTTCTCGGTGAAGATCGACGACAACGATCTCGGTACCTTCAACAGCTGCGAGGGGCTGGGGATCGAGGTGGTGCTGGAGAGCCGCGAGGAGGGGGGCAACCCCTTCGTCTGGCAGCTGCCGACCCGGCTGAAGTACAGCAACATCAAGCTCACCCGGCCGCTGTGCAAGGACACCGAGAAGGTCACGCGGTGGCTGACGAGCCTGACCACGGGCACCGGCGCCAAGACGGCGACCATCTCGGCGATGAGCGTCGAGGGCACGATCGTGACCAGCTGGAACCTCAATGCCGTGGTGCCGGTGCGGTGGACCGGTCCGAGCCTGAACCTGGACACGGCCAAGGTCGCCACGGAGACCCTCGAACTCGCCCATCACGGCTTCCTGCCGGCGTGACGGTCGCCCCCGCCGCTGCCCCTGCCCTCACCGATCTTGTCCCCACCACCAGTCCTGTCCCAGCCCAGTCCGTCCTCTGAGGAGGTGCCCGATGTCCCCGCAGGCGATCGCTCTGCAGACCCCGAGCGGCCCGGCCAGCTCGTCGAACGCCGGTGGGACCCGCGGCAACCTGCAGCACGCGGTGCTCAAGCTCTTCGAACCCCGCCCGTCCAGCGGCGGAGCCGCCACCGGCGGGCAGACCGGCCAGATCACGTTCCAGTTCAACCCCAAGGAACTGTCGATCCAGAAGTCGGCGAAGTGGGAGCGCACGCCCGCGCGCGGCTCGAAGAAGGCCGGTCCCCCGGAGTTCAAGGGCGCCGACCCCTGCAAGCTCACCCTGGAGCTGTTCTTCAACGACGCGGACAACCCCAACGGCGGGGTCGGCGCGTCGGTCGAGCTGCTCTTCGCCTGCTGCGTGCCCACCTCGGACAGCGCCGACCAGAACAAGGCCACCCCGCCCCTGGTGCAGTTGTGCTGGGGCACGGTGACGGCCTTCCCCGGTTTCGTCACCTCGGTACAGGCCAAGTACACCCTGTTCTCCCCGAGCGGCACCCCGCTGCGGGCGACCTGCTCGGTGACGATCGAGGAGATGCCCGGTGACTGGCCCGGCCAGAACCCGACCTCGGGCGCCCTGACGAGCCACCGGGTGCACACCGTCGTGTCCGGGGACACCCTCGCCTCGATCGCGCACCGCACCTACGGCGATCCCACGATGTGGCGCCGGGTCGCCGAGGTGAACGGCATCGACGACCCGATGCGGTTGCGGCTGGGTTCCCAGCTCAAGCTGCCCGCCGCCGTGGACCTGGTGGGCTGAGTCGTGGCCAACCAGCAGGTCGCCAACACCTTCCTGATCGGCATCGACGGCACCCCGCTGCCGGCCGAGATCACGCCCTTGCTGGTGTACGCCCACGTCGACGACAGCCGCTCGCTGCCGGACGTCGCCGTGCTGCGCTTCCGGGACCCGAACCGGATGGTGCTCGCCAAGGCCGGCGCCAAGATCGGCAGCAAGATCACGGTCTCGATCGCGCGGACCGACGGGCAGACCCCGGAGAAGCTGCTGGACGGCGAGATCACGGCGCTGGAGGCGGAGTTCGACTCCACCGGCACGTTCACGCTGATCCGGGCCTACGACATCTCGCACCGGCTCTTCCGGGGCCGCACGACCCAGACCTACACCCAGGTCACCGCCTCGGACGTGGCCACGACCGTGGCCGGGCGGGCCGGGCTGCCCACGGGGAAGATCGACGCCACGAACACGGTCTTCGACCACGTGAGCCAGGCCGCGGTCAGCGACTGGGACTTCCTGACGAACCTCGGGCGCGAGATCGGCCACGAGGTCACGGTGCAGGAGGGCAAGCTCGACTTCTGCGTGCCGGAGCAGGCCTCCACCGCCCCCGCGGCCGGCAGCGGCCCGGGCACCAGCCCGCTGGTGCTCACCCAGGGCGTCGACCTGCTGCGGTTCCGGGCCGTGGTGAGCTCGTCCGAGCAGGTCAAGCAGGTCCAGGTGCGCGGATGGGACGTCACGCAGAAGAAGGCCGTCGTGGCCACCGCCCCCGGGACCACGACGAGTGCGCAGTTGCCGGACGTCGACCCGGCCAAGCTCGCGCACACCTTCGGTGACCCCACGTTCGTCTCCACCGACGTCCCCTACCGCCTGCAGGCCGAGGCGGACGCCGCGGCGAGGGCCCTCGCCGACCAGATCGCCGGCACCTTCGCCGAGTTCGACGGCGTCGCCCGCGGCAACCCGAAGATCCGCGCCGGGGCCGCGATCTCGATCGCCGCCGTCGGCTCGCCCTTCGACGGCAAGTACGTGGTCACCCGCTCCCGGCACGTGTTCGACCAGCACGCCGGCTACACCACCCAGTTCGCGGTGACCGGTCGCTCCGAACGTTCGCTCTACGGGCTCACCTCCGGGGGTGCCACCGGTCTCCGGCGGATCCCCGGCGTGGTGGTCGCCCAGGTCAGCGACGTGGCCGACCCTCAGCAGCAGGCCCGGGTCAAGCTCACCTTCCCCTGGTTGTCCGACTCCTACGTGAGCGACTGGGCCCGCACCGCGCACTTCGGCGCCGGCAAGAACCGCGGCTCGCTGTTCCTGCCCGAGGTCGGCGACGAGGTGCTGGTGGCCTTCGAGCAGGGCGACATCCGCCGTCCCTACGTCGTGGGCAGCCTGTACAACGGCGTGGACACCCCGCCGCCCGGGGACAGCCCGCTCGTCGACTCGGGTTCGGGAGCGGTGGACCGTCGGTCCTTCGTCTCCCGCCTCGGGCACCGCATCGACTTCCAGGACGCGGACAGCTCACCGCAAGGGGTGACGATCCGCACCGGGGACAAGAAGTTGAGCTTCTCCCTCGACGCGAGCAAGACGGACATCACCGTGCACAGCGACGGTACGGTCACCATCACCTCGAAGAAGGGGGTGACCGTGGACGCCGGGAGTTCCACGGTCGAGATCAAGGGCGGCGACCTCAAGCTGTCCGGCACGAACGGGGTCACGATCGACGGCGGCGGCGGGGCCGTGAAGGTGACTGCGGGCAGCGAGCTGGCCCTGTCCGGGGCCACCGCGAAGCTCGAGGGCTCCGGCCAGGCCGAGGTCAAGGGCGGTGGCAGCCTGGCCCTGTCCGGAGGCGTCGTCCGGATCAACTGAGCACGCGCATCAGAGCACGACGAACAGAGCACGAGGAACAGAGCACGGCGAACAGAGCACAGGCACGGCAACAGTGCAGCACCACGAACAGCACGGCAGGAGCGGAGGAGCCGAGATGCCACCAGCGGCACGGGTGGGTGACCCCACGGGCCACCCCGGGGTGATCGGTCCCCCGGGTGTGCCCACCGTCCTGATCGGCGGCATGCCTGCGGCGACCGTGGGCACCCTGCACACCTGTTCCTTCCCCCCGCCCGCGGTGCACCCGCCGAGCACGATCATCCCGCCCGGCTGCCCGACGGTCCTGATCGGCGGCATGCCCGCGGCCCGGGTCGGCGACATGGCCGCCTGCGGCGCACCCATCCTCATGGGCTGCCCCACCGTCCTGATCGGAGGCTGAGGTGGCCTCCGAGTTCGTGGGCGCGGGCTGGGCCTTCCCGATGCGCCTGGACGCGACCGGCCGGATCGCCCTGGTCACGCGGGAGCGCGAGATCGAGGAGTCCATCCGGCTGATCCTGGGCACCGCCCCCGGCGAGCGGCCGATGCGTCCGGAGTTCGGCAGCCGGATCGCCGACCTGGTCTTCGCCCCCGCCGACGCGAGCACCGCGGGGCAACTGGCCTTCGAGACCCGCGTCTCGCTCGAACGGTGGGAGCCGCGGATCGAGGTCGACGACGTCCAGGTGTCCTTCGACTCGCGCGAGGAGGGCAAGCTCTACATCGACGTCCTGTACCACGTGCGGGGCACGAACGACCCCCGCAACCTCGTCTTCCCCTTCTACCTGATCCCCGAGCACGAACAGCCCAGCGCCACGACCTCGGTCCCCCCCGGGCCGTCGGCGTCGAGGCTCGGCCAGGAAGGTGCGTAACCGGTGCTCCCCGCCCCCAACCTCGACGACCGCCACTTCCAGGACCTCGTGGACGACGCCAAGCGCCTGGTGCAGAAACACTGCCCGGCCTGGACCGACCACAACGTCTCGGACCCCGGCGTCACCCTGATCGAGGCGTTCGCGCAGATGGTGGATCAGCTCATCTACCGCCTGAACCGGGTGCCCGACCGCAACTACGTCTCGTTCCTCGAGCTGGTCGGGGTGCGGCTGTTCCCGCCGACCGCCGCGCGCGGCACGGTCACGTTCTGGCTCTCCGCCCCGCAGCCGGCACCGGTGCTCGTGCGCTCGGGCGTGGAGGTCGCCACCCCCCGCACCGACATCGAGGACGCCGTGGTCTTCACCACCATGCGCGACCTGAACATCCAGCCGTGCGAGCTGCTCCGGATCGCCACCGCACCGGCGGTCGGCGACACGATCGACCGCACCCAGGAACTGTCCGACGGGCGCCAGATCTCCTGCTTCGCCGAGCGCCCGGCCGTGGGCGACGCGCTGTTGATCGGCCTGGACGCCGCCGTTCCCGGCTGTGCGGTGACGCTGCGGTTCGACTGTCCGGTGGGCGGTGTGGGCATCGACCCCGAGCAGCCGCCGCTGATCTGGGAGGCGTGGACGGGCTCCGGCTGGACGGCGTGCGACGTGCACACGGATGCCACCAAGGGCTTCAACCGCCCCGGGGACGTGGTGCTGCACATCCCGGCCGGGCACGAGATGAGCCTGGTGGCGCGTCAGCGCGCCGGGTGGGTGCGGTGCCGGATCGTGGACCCGCCGAACGTGCCCCGCTACACCGCCTCACCGAAGATCGCCTCGCTGCGGGTGTTCACGATCGGCGGCACCGTCGACATCGTGCACGCCGAGGCCGTGCGGGACGAGGACCTGGGGCGTTCGGACGGCACCCCCGCCCAGCGCTTCCCGCTCGCCCGCGGACCCGTGGTGCCCACGGAGGAGCCCCCGGTGCTGCTGGTGGCCGATCACCCGGACGCGGGCTGGACGCCGTGGACCGCGGTCAGCGACTTCGCGCACTCCGGTCCGACGGACCGGCACTTCCGGATCGACCCGGTGGCCGGGGAGGTCGAGTTCGGCCCGGCCGTGCGCCAGCAGGACGGCACCCTGCGCCAGTTCGGGGACACCCCCGTGCAGGGCGCCCTGCTGCGCCTGACCGCCTACCGGATCGGCGGGGGCAATGCGGGCAACGTGACCCCGGGCGTGGTGCGGGTGCTCAAGACGAGCGTGCCGTACGTCGCGCGGGTGGAGAACCGGCACGCCGCGACCGGCGGCACCGAACCCGAGACGGTCGAGGCGGCCAAGGTCCGCGGCCCGCTCACCCTGCGGTCCACCGGGCGTGCGGTCACCGCCGAGGACTACGAGGAGCTCGCCCGGGAGGTCGCCCCGGACGCGGCGCGGCTGCGCTGCGTCGCGGCGAGCGCCCGCTCGGACGGGGCCGAGGCCGGTGGCGTGCGGCTGCTCGTGGTGCCCCGCACCGCGGTCGACGCCGTGGGCCGCCCGACCCAGCACGACCTGCAGCACCCGCCGGAGGAGTTGCTGCGCCGGATCAGCGATCACCTGGACAGCCGTCGGGTCATCGGCACCCGGCTCGCGATCTCA
Organism: uncultured Kineosporiaceae bacterium; assembly: GCA_964583765.1. Lineage (GTDB taxonomy): Bacteria > Actinomycetota > Actinomycetes > Actinomycetales > Kineosporiaceae > CAZOWW01. Next base: position 7,294 of record CAZOWW010000119.1, on the reverse strand, counting down.
CCGCCTCGGTATCTCGGGGTGACCGTGGTGGCCCGGGTCTCCGCCGCCACCGGACAGGCGGCCGACCAGGTGCGCGAGGCCGCCCTCTCCGCGCTCTACCGGTACCTCTCCCCCCTGGACGGCGGTGCCGACGGCAAGGGGTGGCCGTTCGGGCGACCGGTGCAGGCGTTCGACCTGTCGGCGGTGCTCTCCCGGGTGCCGGGCGTCGGCATGATCGACGAGGTGCTCCTGTTCCCCGCGGACCTGGCCACCGGTCGCCGTGCCACCGCCCCGGTGACCCGGCTCGAGCTCGGCAGCGACGACCTCGTGCTGTCCTACCAGCACCAGGTGCGGGTGGGCTGAGTCCGATGAGAGGCACGCTGGACGGGCTGTCCACTCCGCACCCGATCGGCACGACGCTGCCGGCGCTCTACGCCGACGATCACGTGGCCATGCAGCTCTGCGCCGGGTTCGACGAGGTGCTCGCCCCGATCTTCGCCACCCTGGACTCCCTGCCCGCCTACCTCTCCCCGGCCACCGCTCCGGCCGACCTGCTGAGCTGGCTGGCCGGGTGGGTGGGCCTGCCGGACCCACCACGGATGCCCGAGGAGTCGCTGCGCGCCCTCATCGCCTCGGCCTGGCAGTTGCACGCCTGGTCCGGCACGGTGCGCGGGATCCAGCTCGCGGTGCGCCTCGCACTCGGCGCCGACCCCGAGGTCACGGACAGCGGCGGGACGACGTGGTCGAGCGATCCCCACCCGGACCTGCCCGGCGAGGCGGCGGCGAACGTGGTGATCCGCGTACCGGCGGCCGCGGCCCGGGAGGCCGACCTGCCGGGGCTGCGCCGACTGCTGGGCATGGTCATCCCGGCGCACGTGAGCTGGCGGCTCGTCGCGGTGGGCAGCCCCGCCTGACCGTCGGGCCCCGGTGGCTCAGGCCTCGAGGCCGAGCTCGCTGAGCACCCGGCGACGACGACGGCGCACGTTCTCCGCGGCGGCGGCGTCGCCGGCGAGCTCGTGCATCTCGACGAGGAGCTGCCAGGCGCTGTCCCGGTACGGGTCGAGGGCCAGGCTGCGCCGGCACGCCGCCAGGGCACCGTCCAGCGCCACGCTGTCGTACGCCGTCAGGTCACCGACCTGGCGGGACCAGCCGGCCAGGCACACCCGGGCCAGCCGTTCCGCGGAGTCCGCGGCGAGGAGGCGGAGCCGGTCGCGGTCACCCAGCACCCACTCGGCCGCCCCCTCCTCGACCAACAGGTCACCGCGGTAGCCCGTCAGGGCCTGCTCCAGCGCCGCGAGCTCGGCGGCCCGGTCCCCGGCCTGGCGGGCCGCGGCCGCCCGGCGCAGCGAGGACTCGAAGCCGACCAGGTCGCTCACGCTGCCTGCAGGCATGACCAGCGTGTAGGTCTCGTCCATGCGCCGCAGCAGGGTCGTCTGCCCACGGGCGGCGTCCGGTTCGAGCAGGTGACGAAGGCTCGAGACAGCGACCTGCACGCTGCGGTACGCCGCCTCGGTGGCCACGTCCGGCCAGAGCGCACCGACCAGGATGTCGCGGTGCACCGGAGTCCCCGCATGCAGGGCCAGGAGTCGCAGGGCGCTGCGCACACGCGGTCGGATCCCGGACAGATCCACCTGGACGCCGGCGACCTCGAGGTCGAAGTGGCCCAGCAGGCGCAGCCGCAGCGCCGGCGCACCGGCCGCGACCGGCATTCCGAGGGCGGCAGGCGCACCGGCCGCGATCGCGAGAGCCGCCCCGGCAGGCACAGCGACAAGCGCCCCGGCAGGGGCAGCGGCAGACGAGCTGTCGAGCGGGCCGGTGGAGTCCGGGTCCCCCATCGGCGCCGATCGGGTGTCGGCCGCGGGACCGGGGTCGGGGGATCCCTGCACCGGGATTCCCGACAGGTCGCCGCCGCCCGCAGGAGCGCCCTCGACCCGAGCGTTCGGCTGCCCGGGGCCGCGACCGTCCCGGGGCTCCGGGCGGCCCCGGACGTCGGAGCGTCCCTGGTGGTCCGGGTGCTCGAGCCGCTCCGCGAACCCGCCATTCCCACCGGGCAGGAGAGGCCGCCGGGCGACCAGGTGCTGGGTCCACACCAGCACCGTGGCGGAGGCGCCACGCACCCCCAGGGCGCGGCTCTGCGCCTCCAGTGCGGGCGACTCCCCGGCCGCGCGCACCGCCGCGAGGCAGCGGGCCCAGTGGGCGAGCACCGGGGCCTGCAGGGCGGCGAAGCCGTCGGCCGCCGCGTCGAGCAGGTCCTGGTTCCCCCGGGCCGCGCCGTCGAGGAAGCGGATCAGCGCGGCGCCCCACTGGTCGTCGTCCCGGACCGCCTCCTCGGTGAGCAGCTCCAGGGCCAGCGCCGCGTCCTCCTGGTCGACGGCGCTCAGCGCGCGGGCGAGGCGGGCCCAGGCCACCTGCCCGGATCGTTCCGCCTGCAGCACGACCGCCTCGAGCGCCGTGATCGGGGCACGCTGCTCCCGCACCGCCGTGGGGTCGAGGAAGGCCGCCATCGCCCGACCCAGCCCGGCCAGCTGCACCACGTCCGGACCGGCCGCGGGGTGCCGGACGGCCTCGCCGAGCGTGGCCGCGGCGGTGGCCGGATCCCCCGCGACGAGCGCGACCAGGCCCAGGGCCATCCGGCCGTCCACACCGGGCAGGCTCCGGGCGAACTCGCGCGCGCGGGTGGGGGAGGTCATCGTGGCCGAGCGCACCACGGACCGCCAGTCACGCTGGGCGACATCCGCATCCGGGCCCCACACGGCGATCCGGCGTCGTTCCTCGCGGCAGAGCACGGCGACCTCGGGGTCCACGGCGAGGGTCTCGGCGCGCCGGTAGGCCGCCTCGGCCCGGGCGAGCGCGCCTCGGGCGACCAGGCGCCGGGCGGAGGCCACGAGCAGCCAGGGGTCGTGCTCGGTGAGGTCCTCGGGCAGCAGGTCGGCGAGCTGTCCGAGGGGGGAGGCCACCACGGTCTCGCCGTGCTCCCGGAGCAGTTCCTCGACCCGGACCCAGTCCCCGGCCACGGCCAGGGCGCGGAAGGCGGCCCGGACCTCCCCGGCCTCGCCCAGCAGTTCCGCGGCCCGCACGTACCAGGCGCGGCTCGCGGCCGCCCCCAACTGCTCACGCAGTTCCAGCTCCAGGTGGTCCTGGAGCACCTGGTGGTACCGGTAGCGCAGCCCGTCGTCCTCGGCCGTGGTGAAGATCTGCCGCTGCTCCAGCTCCTCCAGCACGGCCACGCTGCCGGTGCGCTCCAGGAGGTCGTCGCACAACTGCCCGGTGAGCACGCCCAACACGCTGGTGCGGCGCAGGAACTCCCGCTGCTCGCCGGGCAGTTCCTCCAGCACCTCACGCACGAGGTAGGAACGCACCAGCCGGGAACCGCCCTTGCTCAGCGCGCTCAGCCGGGCCCGGCGCTCACCGGGGCTGTCCGAGGCCGTGATCAGGTGGAACATGGCGAGGCCGGCCGCCCAGCCGTCCGTGCGCACGGTGAGCGTGGCGGCGTCCTCCGGATGCAGTGGGGCCGCGTAGACGTCCCGGAAGAGCCGTTCCACCTCCCAGGACCGGAAACGCAGGTCGTCGGCGTCCACCACGGTGATCTCGGGGGACAGCCGCAGCGAGAGCAGGTCGAGGCCGGGAGCGCGACGTCCCGCGAGCACGATGCCCAACTGGCCCGGGGCGATGCCCGCGAGGCGGACGAGGGCGTCCTCGGTCTCGGTACCGGTCACCTCGTGGACGTCGTCGAGCACCAGGAGCCCGCGCGCCGGGCCGAGCACCTGGCCCAGACGCGGGGCGAGTTGCTCCACCGAGAGATGTTCGGGCGGCACCGGCCCGGTGTCCGCGCCGACGAGGGCCGCGAGCACCGACGGCGCGATCCGGGTGGCGAAGGCGTCGGCGCCCCGGTCCCAGGAATCGAGGCGGTACCAGGCGACGGGCCCGTCGAAGGACGCAGCGATCTGCCCGAGGAGCGTCGTCTTGCCGTGACCCGCCGGGGCCACAACCACGACAAGGCGCGTCGCGGCTGCCTTGAGGAGCCGCTCACGCACCAACCCCGCCGGTTCCGGCGGCAACACCTTGGCAGTCAGACCAGATCTCGACATCCCCGACGCCCACTCAGAAGCGGGGTCCCGATGAATCGGGCGAGCACCCCATCGGCCCGCGGCAATGGTACCCGGCAGTAACGGAGGCGATGGCGTCTTCGCTTCTTCGTCGGGCAATTCGTCGGCCGCGTGGGGATATTACGCAACGCCAGAAGGCAAATATTGTCACGCTGTGCAGCCAGCCGGACGCCTCAGGCCACTCCCGGATCCTGCCGCCGCGGTCGCGGTACCCCTGCGTGAGCGAAGGTGCCGGCGGTCAGGAGCCCCAGGGTGCGGAATCCAGGTGCTCGTCCAGGGAACCGCCGGACCGGCACTCGTCGCTGCGGTAGCCGTCGGGCATCCACGGGTACACCTCGTGCCAGTAGCGGAGAGCGAGATCCCGTGCGTCCCCGTCCGAGGCTCCCAGCAGCCGAGCGGTCGTCCGGTCACGCTGCACCGCGGCACACTCCGCCCGTGCCTCGTCGGTCTGCCCGGCCATGTGCATCGACTCGTGCGTGAGCACGTGGACGGCGATCACCTGGTCCCGGCTCGCGTGCCTGCCGTGGTGGTCGAGCCAGGCGGACAGGTCATTGCACTGGTCGTACTTGATCACGGTGCGGTGTTCCGGGACCCCGTCATTCCCCCACCGGACGAAGCCCAGTTCCGCACCGGCATCGGTCCAGGTCTCGCCGAACGACTGGCAGTGCACCACGACGTGCGCCCCGACCAGCCGCGTGGCCGCTGCGGAGAGCCGCTCCTCGAGTCGTGCGTGCTGCTGCACCGGCACCATGCACAGCAGCGACGCGGTCAGGCCCAGCCCCACGCTGATCATCGGGAAGTCCCGCACCCTGCCCCGCGCATCCAGCCGGGTGAGGATCCAGTGGACGGTCGCCGCCCCCGACGCCAGGAGCGAGGCCACGCACAGCAGAAGCAACACGACCATGGCATCGGCAGCAACGGCGAACACCTTGTCCCGGCGTGGATCCTCGCCTTCGCGGAACTTGACCGGCCTTCACCGGCCTCCGGCAGAAGGAGCACCCCGGGCCGGTCCGCGTACCCGCACGCCCTCGGCCGACAATGGCTCGGTGGCCCCCACCCGCGGCACCGCTCCCCCCGCCGATGCCGCCCCGCGCACCGGCTTGCCGACCGACGCCGGCACCTCGCAACCCGTCCCTCAGCCCGCCCCGCGCACCGTCCGCTACACGGACGACGTCCCCGATGCGGCCACGGCGCTGCACAGAGGCGGGCTGGTCGCCATGCCGACGGAGACCGTGTACGGGCTGGCCGCCGACGCCGAGGACGCGACCGCGGTGGCACGGGTGTTCGCGGTCAAGGGACGTCCGACCACACATCCGCTGATCGTGCACGTCCGCGGCCACCACGACCTGGACGCCTGGACCGTGGCCGTACCCGAATACGCCCGCGCGCTCGCCCGCGCCTGCTGGCCCGGACCGCTCACGCTGGTTCTGCGTCGCAGTGCCCTCGCCGGGGATCATGTCACCGGTGGACAGGACACGGTTGCGGTCCGCGCGCCCGATCACCCCGTCGCGCAGGCCCTGCTCGAGGCCTTCGTGCGGCTCGGCGGGCGAGGACTCGCCGCGCCGTCGGCCAACCGTTTCGGACGGGTGAGCCCCACCTGTGCCGAGCATGTACTCGCGGAGTTGGGCGAGGTGCTCGACCCCGAACTCGACCTCGTGCTCGACGGGGGCCGCAGCGGAGTCGGGGTCGAGTCGACCATCCTCGATTGCACGGGGCCGCGACCGAGGATCCTGCGTCCCGGCGCGATCGATGCGGACCGGATCGCCCAGGTCTGCGGCGTCCGCCCCCTCGGTCCAGGCGCAGGGGCGGAAGACGGGCCAGCGGCCGGAGAACCGGCCGAGGCGGGCGTTCCCGGGAACGGTGACAGGAACCCCGGGAACGATGGCAGGAACAGGGCCGGGAACTGCGACCACGACGGGGAACGACGCCCCGACAAGGACCGGGGCAGGAACCGTGAGGGAGCCAGGAGCCTCGACACGGGCACGGACGGGGACGCCGGAGCGGAACAGGTGCGTGTTCCGGGAAACCTGGCCGCGCACTACGCACCGCGTGCCGAGGTGCTGCTGGTCGAGGCGGACGAGCTCGCGGACCTGACGGTGGACCCGGATGGCGGGACAGCCGACCTCAGCGACCGGACAGCCGACCCCAGCGACCGGACAGCCGACCCCAGCGACCGGACAGCCGGTCAGGGCAGCGGGACAGCCGGCGCGACACCGGACCCCGGCCCAGGCGCATCCCGTCCACGCACCGGGTTACTGGCTCCCGCAGGAGTGACGACCCCGCCGGGCGTGCTGCGACTCGCCTCACCCGTGGACGCCGGGGACTTCGCACGGCTGTTGTACGCGGTCCTGCGGGAGGCGGACGACCGTGATCTGAGACGGATCCTGGTCGTGCCGCCGCCGGCCACGGGCATCGGGGTGGCCGTGCGGGACCGCCTGCGCCGGGCGGCCGTCGGCAGCGCACGGTAGTCACCGAAGGCACCGAAGGCACCGAAGGCACCGGCCCCGAGAGCGACGCAGCGACGAGCGGACGCCGGGGCAGCATCCGCGAGCGCACGCCTTCAGTCGGGACCGGACCGCCGGGCCGCCACCGCGAAGACACCGACCCGCCGGCCTCGGCAGGCACGCGCCCTCAGGCCGAACGGCGCAGGGCGTGCCGCAGGGCCCCGGTGAGCAGCGCCCAACCCAACCGCGGGGTGATCGTCCCACGGCCCAGACCCAGGTCGGCCAGATCCGCGAACAGGCGCGGGTCGCGACCGGCCACCGCGATCCCACCCTCCACGACCACGGGCCAGCGGGCGAGTCGAGCGGCGGCGTCCACATGGCGCCAGTGCCGACCGAGGAGAGCGGAGAGAGCCCGCCGGTGCCTGCGCCCGGCCTGCTGCGATCGCCCCGACCAGCAGGCCCGGGCGGCGACCGATCCCGCCACGGCCCCGGTCAACAGGGCTTCGTGTATCCCCTCGCCGGTGAGCGGATTCACCACGCCCAGGGCGTCCCCGCACAGCAGCACCGGCCCGTCGGGCTGCCGCACCCGGCCCGGAGTGAGCGGCAGGTGGTGCGCCCGCCAGTCGGTCCCTCCCGCGGCGACCCCGGGCAGCAGTGCCTCGAGCCCCGCGACGAGTTGCTGGCGCGTCGGCCCCGGCGAACCATGGCGGGGCCGGAGTTCGCCGTGAGGGTCCCTCCGAATTTCGCGGGCCAACGGTCCTGGAT
>CAZOWW010000118.1:0-17614 GCA_964583765.1 uncultured Kineosporiaceae bacterium | reverse complement strand
GGCACCGCCTGGCGCTGCATGTTGGAGCCCATGAGGGCGCGGTTCGCGTCGTCGTGCTCCAGGAACGGGATCATCGCGGTGGCCACGGAGACCATCTGCCGCGCGGAGACGTCCATGAAGTCGACCTCGTCGGCCGGGACGAACTCCATCTCGCCGTCCTTGGCCCGCACCAGGACCCGCTCCTCGGCGAAGCTGTTGTCCGCGGTCAGCGGCGCGTTCGCCTGGGCGATGACGAACTCGTCCTCCTCGTCGGCGGTGAGGTAGTCGATCTGGTCGAGCACCCGGCCGCCGTCCACCTTGCGGTAGGGCGTCTCCACGAAGCCGAACGGATTGATCCGCGCGTAGCTGGACAGCGAGCCGATCAGGCCGATGTTCGGGCCTTCCGGCGTCTCGATCGGGCACATCCGGCCGTAGTGCGAGGGGTGGACGTCCCGGACCTCCATGCCCGCGCGCTCGCGGGACAGACCACCGGGGCCGAGGGCCGACAGGCGCCGCTTGTGGGTCAGACCGGCGAGCGGGTTGGTCTGGTCCATGAACTGCGACAGCTGCGAGGTGCCGAAGAACTCCTTGATCGAGGCCACCACGGGGCGGATGTTGATCAGGGTCTGCGGCGTGATCGCCTCGACGTCCTGGGTGGTCATCCGCTCGCGGACGACCCGCTCCATGCGGGACAGGCCGGTGCGGACCTGGTTCTGGATGAGCTCCCCGACCGTCCGCAGACGGCGGTTGCCGAAGTGGTCGATGTCGTCGACCTCGACCCGGATGTCGACGACCTCTCCCCCGCGCGCACCCGGCATCGTCGTGCCGCCGGCGTGCAGCGTCACCAGGAAGCGGATGGTCGCGATGATGTCCTCGATGGTCAGCACGCTGGCGGTCAACGGCTGCTCGAGGCCGAGCTTCTTGTTGATCTTGTAGCGACCGACCTTGGCGAGGTCGTACCGCTTCGGGTTGAAGTACAGGTTCTCCAGCAGGGTCTGCGCGGCCTCCCGCGTCGGCGGCTCGCCCGGGCGCAGCTTGCGGTAGATGTCCAGCAACGCCTCGTCGGCGTTCGCGGTGTGGTCCTTCTCCAGGGTGATCCGCATCGACTCGAAGTCGCCGAACTCCTCGAGGATCGCGGCCTCGGTCCAGCCGAGGGCCTTGAGGAGGACGGTCACGGACTGCTTGCGCTTGCGGTCGATGCGCACGCCCACCAGGTCGCGCTTGTCGATCTCGAACTCCAGCCAGGCACCTCGCGAAGGGATGATCTTCGAGGTGTAGACGTCCTTGTCCGAGGTCTTGTCGATGGACCGCTCGAAGTAGACCCCGGGCGAACGCACGAGCTGCGAGACGACCACACGCTCGGTACCGTTGATCACGAACGTGCCCCGGTCGGTCATGAGGGGGAAGTCACCCATGAAGACCGTCTGGCTCTTGATCTCGCCGGTCGTGGTGTTCATGAACTCGGCCGTCACGAAGAGCGGGGCCGAGTAGGTCATGTCCCGCTCCTTGCACTCGTCGATCGAGTACTTGGGCGGCTCGAAGCGGTGGTCACGGAACGACAGGGACATCGATCCGGAGAAGTCCTCGATCGGGCTGATCTCCTCGAAGATCTCCTCCAGACCGGACGTGATCGGAACGTCCTGCCGTCCGTCGGTGAGTGCGGCGTCGACGCGTGACTTCCACTTCGCATTCCCGAGGAGCCAGTCGAAGCTCTCGGTCTGCAGAGCCAAGAGGTTCGGAACCTCAAGAGGCTCACGGATCTTGGCGAAGGATATACGGCCGGATGCCGTACGGGGAGTGGTGGAACCGTTCACGGACGCGGTGCGCAAGGCAGCCAAGAGGGGTCCTTCCACGGGCCTGCGGGCGTAACGTGCGCACGTCGTGAGCCCCATGACGGCGAACGCGTCAGGGCACAGGACAGCGCAAAGCGCAACTGTACACGCCACACAGAGAGATGTCCAAGAAGGACACCGCGCGGCAGGGGTCGCTGGGCGGAGGACCACCACCCGCTGCTGCTCGGGACACCGACCCGGAACGGTCGGGTCTGCTCTTCCCCTGGGAGCTACCCCACCGGCTTCCGGCTGTGACGAGCATGGCGGCCCCGGAAGAGCACGTCAACCCCCCACGCACCATCAGTGGCCGACGTTCACCCTGTTCGCCCTACGGGAGCACTCTCGGCACATCCGGTGTGCCGAATCACACATCTCGGACAGGTTTCACCTTCGAGAAGGGCCGTGCGGGACGGCTCCGAGGGCCAGGATCCTCCGTGACGGCCGCCACCGGCCACCGCCCCGGCGGGCGGACGCACGGCGCCGTGGGGAGGGGGCCGGAGATCGGGAGCGGACCGGAACGGACGGGCGCGGGCCCCGGCGGGCGCCTACCCGGCGTGACGGTGGGAGGAACCGGGGACCGAGGGAACACGAGCTGAGGGAACACGATTCGGAGGAACACGGTCGGCGGACGACGCGGGCGGACGGGTCGAGGACCCGTCCGCCCGGACTCGCGCCGCGACCGCCGGGACATGCCCGCGGTCGGCGGGACGACCTACTTGAGGGTGACCTTGGCGCCGGCGCCCTCGAGGGCAGCCTTGGCCTTCTCCGCGGCCTCCTTGGTGACCTTCTCCAGGACGACCTTCGGGGCGCCGTCCACGAGGTCCTTGGCCTCCTTCAGGCCGAGGCTCGTGAGCGCGCGCACCTCCTTGATGACCTGGATCTTCTTGTCGCCGGCGGCCTCGAGGACGACGTCGAACTCGTCCTGCTCCTCCTCGACGGGGACCTCGGCGGCACCGGCGGCGCCGACGACGCCGACCGCGACCGGGGCGGCGGCGGTGACCTCGAAGGTCTCCTCGAACTTCTTCACGAACTCCGAGAGCTCGATGAGCGTGAGCTCCTTGAACGCATCGATCAGCTCGTCGGTGCTGAGCTTCGCCATGGTGGCGTTTCCTTCCGTGTCAGTCACTCGGACCTGTCACGCGGGGTCCTGCCGGGCGTACCCGCCCCCGCGATATGGGCGGGCGGTTCAGCCCTCGGGGGTCTCCTCGGAGCCCACGGCCTCGGCCGGGGTCGCGGGGGCAGAGGAACTCTCCACCTGCTGCCGCAGCGCCTCGACGGTGCGTGCGGCCTGCGCCAACGGCGCGGCGAAGAGGTAGGCGGCGTTGTTCAACGCCGCCTTGAGCACTCCGGCGGTCTTCGCCAGGAGAACCTCGCGCGACTCCAGGTCCGCGAGCTTCCTGACCTCTTCCGCCGAGAGCGGCTTGCCATCAAGGACACCAGCCTTGATGACCAGCGCGGGATACGTCTTGGCGAAGTCACGCAGACCCTTGGCGGTCTCGACCGGGTCACCGGTCACGAACGCGATCGCGGTCGGCCCGGCGAGCTGCCCCGCGAAGGCCGTGATTCCGGCCTCCTTCGCGGCGATCTCGGTCAGCGTGTTCTTCACCACGGCGTACGTGGCGTGGCCCCCGATGCTCTTGCGGAGCTGGGTGAGCTGCGCCACGGTGAGCCCGCGGTACTCGGTGAGCACTGCGGCGTTCGATGCACGGAACCGATCCGTGATCTCGGCGACCGCGGCCACCTTGTCCGGCCTCGCCATGGCCCTCCTTCCGGGGTGAAGCCGGTCGGGGTCCCAGGACGCACGAACGCCCCGGCGCAGGCGCACGGGGCGTGTCGCGGCAGAACTCACCGCATCTCACGACGGCCGGAAGGTTTCCCTCCTGGCTGTCTCCGTCTCACCTACGCGGGCCGCCCGGCTCAGCGGGACCTTCGACCACCCAGAGGGTGGCGACCGGCGGTCTTTGGCAGTGGCCAGGCTACGGCACAGCCGGTCGCGGCCCCAAATCGAGGGACTGCGCCCGACGCCAGGCGCGCGGACGACGGTGACGCCGAGGATCTCGGTTGCCGTGAGGACGACGTGGTGGCGGGAGCTACCCCGCCGCGCGGTCGAGGAACTGGGACAGCTTGTTCACGTCGCTGTTCGAGCTCAGGTCGAGCACCTGGGCCGGTTGGGGCGCCGTCAGGTCGGCCCGGCCTCCCCAGTTCGAGAAGGTCGCCGTCCCGGTGACCTTCTGGCCCTTGATGTTCGTGGTCGTGACCGACTGGATGGGTCGGTTCCTGGCATCGAGGTAGAGCGTCATGGCGCCGCTCGCCCCGTTCATCTCGGAGTCCACCAACCCGGTCATCATCGTCGCGGGCAACTGCGCGCGGAGCGCCTTCTCCCCCAGTTTCAGGGTGTACTTGTTCGCCCTGAGGCCGTTCACCGTGGACGGTCCGTCGGCGACCACCGAGTCGGCCAGGACCAGGTAGCTCTGCAGCGTCGCGATGTCCACGTTGTGGCGGGCTTCCTCCATGATGCTGCCGAGCATCTGGCTCACCGGGTCGTTCGTGGAGTCGTAGAGGCGGATCCAGGTCCGGCCGTCGACGGAGGCGCCCGTGGACAGGAAATAGCCCTCGGAGATCAACAGCATGGTCATCGAGCCCTTGCCGCGGTTGACGGACATGCGCATACCGAAGTCGGTCCCCATGCGCACCTGCCCGGTGGCCGCGCTGGACCGGGTGCTCGCCGGGCCACCACCGCTGAACTGCACGGTCACCGTGGCGTTCGGTCCGATCGCGCTCTGGATCATCCGGGCCAGTTCCCGCCCGTCGACCACGGAGCCCGGAGCCGCCGAGGCCGGGTCCGCCACCGCCGTCACCGCGGTCGTCACGGTCGGCGTGGCCGCACGTTGGCCGCCACCGCACCCGGTGAGCACCGTGGCCAGGACGGCCGCGGGCAGACCCGTGCAGGCGAGCAGACTGCCCCGCCGTCGGGACGGCATACGGTCACAGTAGGTCATCGGGGCCCTCCGACCTCGTCGTCGTGGGCAGCCGTCACGCGCCGATCACACCTCGAACCAGGATGCGACCGTCACGTCACGCCGCGGACGCTGCCGCGGAATCCGCCCCGCTCACCGGCCGGAAGGCCCGTGAGCCGGGGTAGCGTACCCCGGCGACCTGGGACCCGCGCGGGCCGTCCGACAAGTCACAGCCAACCGGGGGACGGGCCGAGGTGCCGGCACGGCCGCTCAGGACAGGGTGAGGACGTCCGACGCGGGCGGCTCGTCAATCATGGCCGCGGTGCCCCAGTCCGAGAAGCTCTCGGTGGTGACGATGGTGCGTCCACGCACCCGCTCCGTGGACACCATGCGTGCCAGGCGTCCCTGACCGTCGAGGTAGCAGTCGGTGTCCATCGACGCGTTCGAGAGCTGGGAGCCGGCTGCCATGCGCACGGTCGGGGACAGCGCCTTGAGCAGCAACGACGTCGGGATCGCCACGTGGTACCGGGTCAGGGTCGCACCGTCCTGTTGCACCGGGCCGATCTTGTTCACCGTGATCCCGGAGCCCAGGGACCGCAACAAGGACATCGGGTCGCCACTGCGCGATCCCAGGTCCAGGAGGGAGCTGAGGGACTTGGAGATCGGGTCCGTACCACCCGCGCTCACCCGCACCCAGGTCTTGCCCTGGGTCTTCGACGGCATGGCGACGTACACCTTGCCCGGCAGGAGGACCACCCGGAAGGTCTCCAACTTGCTGGCGTTCAGCTCGAGCTGCAGGGAGATCCCGTCCGAGGACCACCGCACGAGACCGGTTCCGGTCTCCCCCAGGCCACGCGTACCCGTCGCGGTGATGGGCTGCACGGTCAAGGCCACCTTGGCGGAGCCCGCGGACTTCTCAGCCTTGGCGGCGTCGTCGAAGAAGGCGGCTGCGTCCACCGGCGTCCCGCCTCCGACCGCATTCACCGCGGCCGTCGCACCCGCCCCGGACGACACCGGGGTCGAGGCGTGCGAGGTCGTCGCGTGGCTCGCGGTCGACCCCGAACTGCCGCACCCACCCAACAGCGCCGCCGAGAGAGCCACGACGAGCCAGACCCGTCCCCGTCCGACCGCGACCTCAGCGTTGCTCATCTGTCCCTCACCCCCGGTCGCCGGAGCGACCCACCGACGTTGCAGCATTCGGTCACGCATCATAGTCGGAGAGTGACGCAGGGGATTCGGCGCATCGCAGGAAGGACCCGCACTCGCCGGCAGGACGGGTCTTCAGCGGTGGGGCGGAGATTCGTCAGCAGGACAGAACTCCCCCGGAGGACGGGCGCCCGGCCGGACGGCGGGTCCTGGCAGGAGCCCACGGAAAAGCGAACCGGGGACGCCCTGCCGTGCAGGGCATCCCCGGTGGAATCGGTGTGCCGCGGGCCTGGCCGCGGCGAGACGGACCGTCAGGCGTCGACGGACTCCTCCGCCTCCAGGTTGCGGGTCTTGTTCACGTCGATCGGGATGCCGGGAGCGATCGTGGTGGTGATCGTGCCCTTCTTCAGGTACCGGCCCTTGGCCGCGGACGGCTTGAGCCGCAGCACCTCCTCGAGCGCGGTCGCGTAGTTCTGCACCAGCGCGGTGTCCGAGAACGAGGTCTTGCCGATGATGAAGTGCAGGTTCGCGTGCTTGTCGACCCGGAACTCGATCTTCCCGCCCTTGATCTCCTCGACGGCCTTGGCGACGTCCATGGTCACCGTGCCCGTCTTCGGGTTGGGCATGAGGCCGCGGGGGCCGAGGATCTTGCCGAGCCGGCCGACCTTCCCCATCAGGTCGGGCGTGGCCACGACCGCGTCGAAGTCGAGCCACCCGCCCTGGATCTTGGCGATGAGGTCGTCGGAACCCACGTAGTCGGCTCCGGCCGCCTCCGCGGCCGCTGCACGGTCACCGACGGCGAAGACCAGGACCCGGGCGGTCTTGCCGGTGCCGTGCGGGAGGTTGACCGTGCCGCGGACCATCTGGTCGGCCTTGCGCGGGTCCACACCCAGCCGCAGGGCGACCTCGACGGTCGAGTCGAACTTCGTGGTGGAGATCTCCTTGGCCAGCCGGACGGCGGCCAGAGGCGTGTAGAGCCGCGTCTTGTCGACCTTGTCGGCCGCGGCGCGGTAGGCCTTGCTGCGCTTCATGTGTTCTCTCCTGAGGAGTCGTGGTCACACGGGCCTGCGCGGGCCCTGCCACTCGTTCTGCTGGGTGAGGCGTGGGGCTGCGGGATTCGTGCGCGATCGGTCCGGGACCGACCATCGGGCTCGTGCCGAGGTCAGCCCTCGACCGTGATGCCCATGGAACGCGCGGTGCCGGCAATGATCTTCGACGCCTGGTCGAGGTCATTGGCGTTGAGGTCCTCGAGCTTCGTCGTCGCGATCTCCCGCACCTGGGCGGCGGTGAGCTTGCCGACCTTGGTCTTGTGCGGCTCGCTGGAGCCCTTGGGCACGCCCGCAGCCTTCTTGATCAGCTCGGCGGCCGGCGGGGTCTTGGTGATGAAGGTGAAGGAGCGGTCGTCGAAGACCGTGATCTCCACCGGGATCACACTGCCGCGCTGCGACTCCGTCTGGGCGTTGTAGGCCCGGCAGAACTCCATGATGTTGACGCCGTGCTGGCCCAACGCGGGGCCGATCGGCGGGGCGGGAGTCGCCTGACCTGCATTGATCTGCAGCTTGATGACTGCGGTGATCTTCAGTTTCTTCTTCGGGGGCATGTGCCGGGTCCTTACTGTCCGGGTCCTTACTGGTGGTGATCGGGCGCCCGGCCGGGCGCCGCCGGCCCCTGAGGGCCGCACGGGCCACGTGGGCGACCCGCGGGTAGGGGGAGGTGACCAGAGAACGTCTCGTCGTCAGATCTTGGCCACCTGGTTGAACGACAGTTCGACCGGGGTCTCCCGGCCGAAGATCGAGACCAGGACCTTGAGCTTCTGGGCGTCGGGGTTGATCTCGGAGATGGTCGCCGGGAGGGTCTCGAAGGGACCCTCCATCACCGTCACGGACTCGCCGACCTCGAAGTCGATGACCTTGATCTCGGCCTTGCGCGGCTTGGCGTCCGCCGGGGCCAGCGTGGGGGCCAGCATGGAGAAGACCTCGTCCAGGCTCAGCGGCACGGGCTGGTGGGTGTGCCCGACGAAGCCCGTGACGCCGGGGGTGTGTCGCACGGCGCCCCACGACTGGTCGGTGAGGTCCATGCGGACCAGGACGTACCCGGGGATCCGGACCCGTCGGACCTGCTTGCGCTGACCGTTCTTGATCTCGGTGACGTCCTCCATGGGGACCTCGACCTGGAAGATGAAATCCTCCATGTTGAGGCTGGACGTCCGGTTCTCCAGATTCGCCTTCACGCGGTTCTCGTACCCGGCGTAGGAGTGGATCACATACCAGTCGCCGGGCGCGCGACGCAGCTGAGCCTTGAACTCCTCGGCCGGGTCACCCTCGGCCGGGTCGTCGTCGACGGTCTCGACCTCGTCGACCGACGTCGCCCCGTCGACCAGGACGTCGTCCACATCCACATCGCTGTCAGCGGGAAGGTACGGAGTGTGCTCGGACACGCTGTCGTCCTACTTCCTTCGAACGGTGTTCTCGCATCTGGTTCACGGCGTGGTTCGGTCCTGCCCCCCACGCCGCAATGGCCCCAGGCGGAGTCGCGAGGATCAGGCGGTCTTGCCGCCGAACACCCACAACACCAGCTGGCCGAGCCCGAAATCGAGGCCCGACACGAACACCATCACCGCGATCACGAAGACCAGCACGACAGCCGTGTACGTGAGGAGTTCGTTGCGCGTGGGTCGAACAACCTTCTTCAGCTCCGAGACGACCTGGCGCAGGAAGAGCCTGACGCCCCGATACGCCCTCGCGAAGACATTGGGACGGCGGCCGGAAGTCGTTGCTGCGGCGCTGGTGCTCGTCACGGTCCTCACCTGGGTTCTGATCGTCGTTGGTCGTGCCCGCACCGGCCGAGCGTGAAGCCGACACGGAGCGAACCGCAGGGCAGGAGGGACTCGAACCCCCAACCACCGGTTTTGGAGACCGGAGCGCTGCCAATTGCGCCACTGCCCTGTGACTGGCCTGCGAACCACCTTGCCCCGCGCCGCAAAACCTCGCGGAACGGCGCGCGCCATCATGGCGGTTCGCAACCACCCGAGCCGCAGTCTACGCACGGAAGTGCCGTCAGGTCGAACCACCTACCGGGTCGGCGATGTCCGGGTCGGTCACGGCGCGGTGCGGCACCGTCTCGTTCACCGGGACGTTCACCCGGATCAGGACGTCCGGACTCCCGGATGACAGGATGGGGCCGTGACCACGCACGAGACCCTCGCCGCCGAAGGAGCCGTCGCTCCGGGACGGATCGCGCCCGCGCACCGGGTGTCCCGCCGGATCGGAGGCATCGCCGAGTCCGCGACCCTGGCGGTGGACGCCCGCGCCAAGGCGCTCAAGGCAGCCGGCCGGCCGGTGATCGGTTTCGGCGCCGGGGAGCCGGACTTCCCCACTCCCGAGGCCATCGTCCAGGCCGCGATCGCCGCCTGCTCCGACCCGGTGAACCACCGCTACACCCCGGCAGCCGGGCTGCCCGAGCTGCGCCGGGCCGTGGCGGCCAAGACGGCCCGGGACAGCGGTCTGCAGGTCACCCCCGAGCAGGTGCTGATCACCAACGGCGGCAAGCAGGCCGTCTACCAAGCCTTCGCCGCGGTGGTGGACCCCGGCGACGAGGTGCTCCTGCCGGCCCCGTACTGGACCACCTATCCCGAGGCGATCCGTCTGGCCGGGGGCGTGCCGGTGGAGGTCTTCGCCGGCGCCGACCAGGAGTACCTGGTCACCGTGGACCAGCTGGAAGCCGCCCGCACCGAGCGCACGACGGCCCTGCTGTTCTGCTCGCCGTCCAACCCGACCGGTGCGGTGTACCCGGCCGAGCGGGTTCGCGAGATCGGCGAGTGGGCGCTCGAGCACGGGATCTGGGTCGTCACCGACGAGATCTACGAGCACCTGGTCTACGACGACACGCGCTTCGCGTCGATCGCCGTGGAGGTGCCGGAACTCGCCGACATCACGGTGGTGCTCAACGGCGTGGCCAAGACCTACGCGATGACCGGCTGGCGGGTGGGCTGGATGATCGGCCCCCGGGACGTGATCACCGCGGCGACGAATCTGCAGTCGCACCTGTCCTCGAACGTGGCGAACGTTTCCCAGCGGGCGGCTCTCGCCGCGGTGAGCGGGAACCTGGACGCCGTGGCGGTCATGCGGGCTGCCTTCGACCGGCGCCGGCACACCATCGTGGACATGCTGAACGAGATCCCGGGCGTGGTCTGTCCGATGCCCCGGGGCGCCTTCTACGCCTACCCGAGCGTCGAGGGCGTGCTCGGCCGGACCATCCGCGGGCGGGTCCCCCGCACCTCGGCGGAACTCGCCGCGCTGATCCTGGACGAGGTCGAGGTGGCCGTGGTGCCCGGCGAGGCGTTCGGGCCGAGCGGCTTCCTGCGCCTGTCCTACGCGCTGGCGGACGAGGACCTGGTGGAGGGTGTGCGCCGGATCGGGACGCTGCTGGCCGAGGCACGCTGAGCGGACGGAAGGTCCGAGAAGACGTCGAGGCGCCGCGGGCCGCTCGACCAGCGATCCCCAGAACAAGCGATCGTCCCGGTAACGGATCCACCCACGGAGCAACACCCACAGGCGTCCGACGAGCAGCCCCAGCAGCGCAGCCGCGAGGTTGCTGACGAGGTCCCAGCCCAACACCGCCCGGACGACGCTCACGAGATCCACGATGCCGCACGATCGCCGAACGGTCGCCGGACGGACGTCCTCACAAATCCGGACAGTGTCCTCACGATAGTGACATAAGGCACATACCTTGCCAGAATCCGTCGCGAACGGAATTCTGAACCTACGCCTTGATCACTGTCCGGTTCCCGCACGGGGCGTCCGGCTCACCGTGCGTACTCGGGCCGACCACCGCGTACCGGCGCGTCCCGGACCGGACGCCGCCGCACCTCGACCGACGGGCCACGGCCCCAGGGAGCGGGCAGGCAGATGCAGGGAACCAGGGTCAGAGTCCTCGGACACGGCGACTGGGCATACCTTCGCTCGGTCCGCCTCCGCGCTCTCCGGGACTCCCCGGACTCGTTGTTCGGGAACCTGGCCCAGGAGCGGACCTGGCGCCCGTCCCAGTGGCGCTCCCTGCTCACCGGGTCGACCTGGTTCGCCGCCTTCCCCCTGAGTGTCTCCCGGACCCGGCGCCCGGTCGGGGTCGTCCGAAGCGCGCTGGAGCTCGACCCCGTCCACGGCCCGGTGTCCCACCTGGAGTCCATGTGGGTGGAGCCGCGGTACCGCAGGAACGGCATCGCGAGCGCTCTGACCCGGTCGCTCGTCGCGCATGCCGCCGGTCAGGGAATCCATCGCGTCACCCTGTGGGTGCTGGACGGCAATGACATCGCCCGGTCCGCCTACCTCCGCCTCGGTTTCCGCCCCACAGGCAGGGTGCAGCCGGTCCTGAAGCGTCCCGGCCGCACGGAGGAGGAGATGTTCCTGGAGCTGCCCCGAGGACCGGACACGACGTCCTGCCGGCACCGGACGGCGGACTGCGCCGTCCACCGGGCGGTGGACGCCGGAACAGACATCCGGTCGGCGCGGGAAGTGGACGCACCGGTCATCCTGGATGCATGACACGCACAGCTCAGACAAGCGAGGCCACGGGGGCTCCACGGAGCCAGGGAACACCGGCCTCGTTCGCCGCAGGAGGCGGCACGGCATCCGGTCCCGCCGTCGTGGTCCGCGGACTCGTCAAGCACTACGGCGAGCAGACCGTGGTCGACGAGGTGGACCTGAACATCGAGCGCGGGCAGATCTTCTCGCTCCTCGGGCCGAACGGAGCCGGCAAGACCACGACCGTGGAGATCCTGGAGGGCTACCGGCGGCGTGACGCCGGTGAGGTGCGTGTCCTGGGATTGGATCCCGCGCGACCGACCCCCGCCTGGCGGGCACGGATCGGGATCGTGATGCAGTCGAGCGAGGAGAACGCCGAGCTCACCGTCGAGGAGATGGTGCGGCACTTCGCGCGCTACTACCCGGACCCGCGGGACGTCGACGAGGTCATCGCGGCGACGGGCCTGGAGGAGAAGCGGAAGTCCCGGACCCGGACGCTGTCCGGCGGCCAGCGTCGCCGCCTCGATGTGGCACTGGGGGTGATCGGTCGCCCGGAGCTGCTCTTCCTCGACGAGCCGACCACCGGGTTCGACCCCCAGGCCCGGCGCGCCTTCTGGGAGCTGATCCACAGCCTGCGCAACGACGGCACCACGATCCTGCTCACCACGCACTACCTGGACGAGGCGGAGCACCTGGCCGACGTGGTCAGCGTGATCGCGAACGGCCGGGTGCTGGCCACCGGCCGGCCACAGGATCTCGGTGGCGAGGCGGCGCACCGCACGCGCGTGCGCTGGTCGGACGCGAACGGGGAGCACGAGGAGATCACCGAGCACCCCACCCAAGTGGTCCGCGAGCTCGTCACCCGTCACCCGGGCGAGATCCCGGATCTGCAGGTCATCCGTCCCAGCCTCGAAGACGTCTACCTCTCCTTGATCGGGAGCCAGGAATGAACACCTCTGCGGACCTCACCAGCGCTCCCGCCGCCGCCCACGCGGACACGACCACGACCGCCGGGCCGCCCCTGCCCGGTGCCCTGCGGCTCGGGGTGGCCCGGACCGGCCTCGAGCTCAAGCAGTTCTTCCGGGAACGGTCGTCGGTGATCTTCACCTTCTCCTTCCCGCTGATCATGCTCTTCATCTTCGGCTCGGTGTTCAGCAAGGAGATCGCCCCCGGCGTCTCCTTCCGGCAGTACTTCGCCGCCGGCATGATCGCCTCGGGCATCATCATGTCCAGCTTCCAGTCCCTGGCGATCAGCATCGCGATCGAGCGGGAGGAGGGGACGCTCAAGCGCCTCAACGGGACGCCCATGCCGCCGGCCGCGTACTTCCTCGGCAAGATCGGCCTCGTCCTGGTGACCAGCCTGCTGCAGAGCGCGATCCTGCTCGGCGTCGGCGCGAGCCTGTACCACCTGCACCTGCCCAGCAGCGCCGAGCTCTGGCTGCGCTTCGCGTGGATCTTCGTGCTCGGTACCAGTGCCGGCACCGTGCTCGGGATCAGCTACTCCAGCCTCGTGCACTCGGCGAAGAGCGCCGGGGCCGTCGTGAGCCCGGTGGTCGTCGTCCTGCAGTTCATCTCGGGGGTGTACTTCGTGTACACCGACCTGCCGAGCTGGATGAAGGACGTCGGCTCGGCCTTCCCGCTCAAGTGGCTCGCGCAGGGGCTGCGTTCGGTCTTCTTGCCCTCGAACTTCGCCGAGCACGAGGCCAGCCACTCGTGGCAGCTGCCCCAGATCGCCCTCGTCCTGACGGCGTGGACCGTGGTGGGGCTGATCGCCTGCATGCGAACCTTCCGGTGGCAACGCCCCGGCTCGCGCTGAGCGACGGCGGCGGGGCCGGCATCCGATCCCGCCGCCCCCCGGTCGGGACCGGATGCCGACGCAGCACCCGGTTGACAGGACATGGCCGACAGGGCCTGCGGGGCGACCCGGAGCAGGAGGTGAGGGGACATGCGGCGAACGGCACGCGGTGCGGCGGATCCCGCCGCCGCGGACCGCTCCCTCTGCGTGGGCCTCCCGACAGACCCGGCCTTCTCGGCCGACGTCCCGCCGTCCGTGCGCACGAACACGCAGGGGGGCTGGCACCTGGCCTTCTGGCTCATCACCGCGCTCGTCTCGTGCTGGGTGCTGATCGACTCGAACCTGTCCGCCACCCGCAAGGAGCTCGCCCTCGGCTTGCTCGGGCTGCTCGCGGTGGTCTATCTGGCGACCGTGCACCGCGCCACCCTCATGACCGGGCGTCGCGCGGCGGTGTACCTGCCGGTCGCCCTGGTGGTCACCTCGTTGTCCTGCGCGATCGATCCGGACCTGTCGATGCTGCTGTTCCTGACCTACTCGCAGGGCTGGTTCTTCACCCGCAACACCGTGCGCGGGGCGAGCTTCGCCGTGCTCCTGACCATCGGGTCCTGCCTGGGCATCCTCAGCGACGTCGGCTGGTCCCCGGACCAGTTGCGCCAGACGATCCCGAAGATGCTGGTCAGCCTGCTCTTCGCGGTCCTGCTCGGGGTCTGGATCTCCCGGATGGCCCACCAGTCCGAGGAACGGGCCGAGCTGATCCGCGAGTTGCAGGCGACCCGCTCGGACCTGGCCGCCACCGAACACACCCGGGGCGTGCTCGCCGAGCGTGAGCGGATGGCCCGCGAGATCCACGACACGCTCGCCCAGGGCTTCACGAGCGTGGTGATGCTGTCGCAGACCGCGGGGGCGATCCTGCCCCGGCGCCCCGAGCAGGTGGGCCCGATCCTCGGCCAGATCGAGGCCGTGGCCCGGGAGAACCTCGCCGAGGCTCGGGCCCTCGTGGCCGCGTTCGCACCGGTGGGACTGCACGACTCGACCCTGACCCACGCGTTGCTGCGGCTCGTCGAACGCTTCGGGGCGGAGACCGGGCTGGACCTGCAGGTGCAGGTGGACGGCGAGATGTCCGGCCTGCGCCGCGAGGCCGAGGTGGTGCTGCTGCGGGCCACGCAGGAGGCCCTGACGAATGTGCGGCGCCATGCCCAGGCCCGCAGCGTCGTGGTGCGGTTCGTCGCGGACGACCAGGGCGCTCGGGTGGAGATCGGCGACGACGGCGTGGGCTTCGCCCCGGCCGACGCCCGCGCCGGGTTCGGCCTGGACGGTATCCGTAGCCGCGTGGTCGAGGTCGGCGGCGAGATGGACGTGGCCAGCACCCCGGGCGGCGGGACCCGCATCTGCGTGCGGGTGCCCACCACCAGAGACCCCGTCACGGAGGAGGAGCAGGGATGACGATTCGCGTCCTGGTCGTCGACGACCACCCGGTCGTGCGGTCGGGCCTCGTGGGCATGCTCGCCCTCGAGGAGGACCTCGAGGTGGTCGGGGAGGCCGGGGACGGCGACGAGGCGGTGGTACGGGTCGCCGAGCTCACCCCGGACGTGGTGCTCATGGACCTGCGCATGCCCCGCACGGACGGCGCGGACGCCACCGCACGCATCCTCGCGGGCTTCCCCATGACTCGGGTGCTCGTGCTCACCACCTACGACACCGACGCCGACATCGTGCGCGCGGTGGAGGCCGGCGCCACGGGCTACCTGCTCAAGGACACCCCGCGGGAGCAACTCGTGGACGCCGTCCGCGCCGCCGCCCGTGGCGAGACCGTGCTCGCCCCGCCCGTGGCCGCGCGGCTCGTCTCCCGCATGCGTGCACCCGCCGTCGAGCCACTGACCCGACGGGAGGTGCAGGTGCTCACCGAGGTGGCCCGGGGACTGTCCAACGCCGAGATCGGCCGCGAGCTCTTCATCGGCGAGGCCACGGTGAAGACGCACCTGCTGCGGGTGTTCGGCAAGCTCGGGGTGGACGACCGCACCCGGGCGGTCACCGTGGCCATGGAACGAGGGATCCTGCCCAGCCCTGGGCGGAGCTGACCGCCCTGCTCCCGGACCGACCCGCCGGACTACCGGGCGCCGACGCGCACCGCTCCGGCCAGGTGCCGGACGTGCGGGGCGGCACCTCACGCGGAGCTCGGCGTCCGCTCAAGCGCCTCGCAGAACGCCGGGCCTCTGGGCGTCCAGTCACCGGCCCGCACCGCCGAGGTCGGGTCGAGGCCGACCGTGTCCAGGGCCAGGTCCACGTCCCCATGCGCCCAGGTGCGGTCCAGCAACTCCTCCCAGCGCCCGTGCGCAGAGCGCCAGGCGCGCACGAACTTCACGAGGAGCTCCGGCCACTCCGAGGTGTGTTGCAACCGAGCCTCCTGCAGGCGAAGTCGCACCCGCTTCACCAACGCGGGCGGCGGCGTCACCGGTCGGAACTCGGCGCCCGCGCCGTAGATCCCGGCCGGTAGGTGCCCGGCCGCGAGCCGCATGTCGATGGCCTCCAGCAGTGCCTGCCGCTCGCGAAGCTGGTTCTTCCAGAAGGCAACGCTCCTCGCCTCCCGGATCGCGTTCTCCATGGTGCTGCACTGGTGCAGCAGGGCGAAGAGTCCTTCGGCGAGTACATCACCGAACTCCTCGGCCGCAGCCCGCTGCGGATCGGCGAACGGGTCGTACCGGTCCTGCCGAACCTCGTTCCCGGCCGGAGCCTCGGCCAGGGCCACCTCCTCGCGGCACACGTGGTCGAACAGGAAGAGCCAGTCCTCGTTGTAGACCGGCGGGAAGAAGGCGGTGTCGGAGCCCAGTCGCAGGGCGAGCGCACCGTCCCCGATCGAGGTGCTCTGCTCCCCGCCGGCGAGGCGATTGGCGTGACAGACCACGGAGTTGTCCGGGAAATCGTCGAAGGCCCAGCCGCAGGCCCGTACCGGATCCGAGAGCAACGGCCGCACGGTCGCGGCGAGCTGGGCCTCGTCGAACCCGCAGATGTCGTCGTTGAGCAGAAGGGCACGCTCCCAGCCGAGTTGTCTCGCCACGAGCAGGCCCAGGTTGCGCTTGCGGTGCGCGTCATGGCGACTCGCCCAGTTCCAGCGGGTCGGCTGCGGCAGATCGACCCGGAATCCCGGCAGCTGGTGGTGGGGAGGCAGGTCGATCGCGAGTACCGGCACGTCCGGCTCGAAACCGCGCACCGACGTGACCGCCTCCCGTGCAGTGATCCGCCCGCTGCAGACCAGGAGCAGCTGACACCCGGCACGAGCCGCGGTGCGGGCCACCACCCCCAGGCCCGAGGCTTCGCGGAAGGCCGGGACGAGGATCCCTTGCAGGGCTCCCTTCCTGAGTGACCCGCCAGGTTTGCCGCTTTTGCTCTTCGCCCGAGGGGTCAGCCGCCGATGAGACCGGGTGGTGGGTTGATCGGCAGCCACAGGGCACTATCCGACGGCGGAGGTGCGCTCGGAGGGCTCCGGAACGACGGTCGGCCACTCGACGACCCGCACCGGATCCCGCGACAGGTCAGGGGTGATCGTCACCGCATTGAACACCGGTACCCGCACGAGCATCCAGAACGAGTGCGCACCCGCGAACCGCCGGCCCAGGTACTCCTCGTTGGACGCACGGAGCTTGGCATCGGTGAGGGTGCGCACCGCACCATAGGTGCCCCGGCTGAAGACACCGCAACAGACCGTGATCGTGGTGTTCGCATTGAGGGGATTCGGGCCGCGCGCGATGAGGGCCAGATCGTGCACGAGTTGCGGGTAGCCCTCGGCGAGCACCCGCTCGTTCCCCGAGCCCTTGGTCAGGAACTCCGGATGGTGGGCCTCCCACCGGTCCGCGCCGAAGCAGGGCCGGCCCGCGGCGTCCAGGCTGAGCTCGAAGAAGGCGTCGAACTCCTCGTCCCCGCCCTCCGTCGTGGTCATCCGCAGGGGCAGACCCATCCGTTCCCCGAACCAGGTCGCCCGGACGTCCCCGAGCGTGGTCCCGGTGTAATCGGCGGCTCCCAGGACGACCACATGCCCGGTGAGCATGTCGGACTCGACCTGGTCGGCCGTGGTGAAGCGCACCTGGGCCTGGGGGTTCTCCGCCCGGATGTGCCCGAACAGTTCCACCACGGAGTCCATGTCCGCGTTGCGCAGGAACATCATGTGGTTGGGATGCGCCGGGTTGGCGTACTCCAGACCGGCCAGCTTCTCGTCCGACAGCGGGGACCCGATCAAGGTGATCTGGTGCTGGTCGGGGAAGTACCAGAAGCGTCCGCCCAGTTGCCCGGTCCCGGCCTGCTCCACGACCGGAGCCTCGAGGGTCTCGGTGTCGCGCAGGGCGATCAGGTCTTCTGCCACACGACGGAGTTCCGCCTCACGGCCGGCAG
>CAZOWW010000117.1:4569-17746 GCA_964583765.1 uncultured Kineosporiaceae bacterium | reverse complement strand
TCGCCGCGACGGAGCCCGGCCACGGAGGCCGGGTAGGGCTGGCCACGCGTGCCGCCTGCGCGCTGATCATACTGCCGCGACGGAGCCCGGCCACGGAGGCCGGGAAGGGCGCGGACCTCACGACCCCCGACTCGGTCCACCTGGTGCCGCGACGGAGCCCGGCCACGGAGGCCGGGAAGGGGACTCACGCTTGACGCAAGAGCGGTCCCTGAGCTAGCCGCGACGGAGCCCGGCCACGGAGGCCGGGAAGGGCCTGACGGGATCGCGGCCGTGCTCTGGGTCCGCGAGCCGCGACGGAGCCCGGCCACGGAGGCCGGGAAGGGAGGACGTAGCCGAGGACGAGGTCACCGTGGTTGATCCGGCCGCGACGGAGCCCGGCCACGGAGGCCGGGAAGGGGTGCTGGGTGATCGCGGCGATGAGCTGGGACTGGGTGCCGCGACGGAGCCCGGCCACGGAGGCCGGGAAGGGGAGGGGTCGACGTGGATCCCTCCAGGGCTGTACCAGCCGCGACGGAGCCCGGCCACGGAGGCCGGGAAGGGAGCTCGCGAAAACTCCGGGTGTTGACCTGCGGCTTTGGTGCATGTTGAGAGCGGTGTAGTTGTCGTCGTTCGAGAGTCTGCCGGATGCGGGGGTGGTGGGGGTGGAATGGCGCGCTGAGCTGGGTGCGAGCAGTCACAGGAGACGGGGTGGTCACCGGGGCGCTCGCATCAGACGATCTTCGGCTTGGTGGTCGGGAGGTTACGGCGTCGGCCGATGAAGATGATCGCGCTGTGGTCGGGTTCTCCCAGGTCGATGATGACGACGGAGTCTTCCTGGGGCTCAAGGATGGCCTCGATGTCGGTCCGGGCGTGCAGGAGTTCGGTGCGGCTGAGGTCGCAGATGAACACGGAGTACTGAATGCGGTCTCCGTACTCCTCCATGGTCTTGCAGACGTGGCGCAGTCGGCGGGGGTCGCTGATGTCGTAGGTGATGAGGTACCGGTGCCTGGCCATGGTCAGCGGGTGGTGAACGGGGTGTACTCGGGCAGTTCGCCCGTCAGATGGGCGGCCAGGATGCGCGCTTGCACGTCCATGGCACGGCGGTAGTGGACGCGGTAACCGAAAACGGGGTGCTTGATCTCCTGGGCCAGGCGGCGTTCGTAGGCGGCGAGCACGGTGCGGCGTCCCTCGCGGGTGAGGTGGCAGCCGCCGGCGTGTTGGTGGAAGTCGGAGGCGCGCATTTCCCGGTTGTTGATCAGGGTGATGGCGGTGCCGTCGGCGATGAGGGGCCGGAATTCCTCGGCGAGGTCCAGGGCCAGGGCAGGCCGCCCGAATCGGGGCTGGTGGTAGACGCCCAGGTAGGGGTCGAACCCGATCATGGTGATGGTGGCGGTGAGGTCCTTGACGAGCAGGGCGTACAGGAAGGACAGCAGCGCGTTCACCGGGTCGGGTGGGGGTCTGCGGGCCCGGCCGTGGGCGGAGAATCCGGACACGTCCACGGCGGGGTGGTCGGTGAACATGTCGGGCAGGTGGTGGAAGTACAGGCGGGCCGCGGTGCCTTCGAGGCCGAGCAGGGTGGGCGGGTTCAGGGTTCCCCGGGCGGCGGTGGCGAGATCCCGCAGCTGATCCAGGACCCGGTCCAGCGGCGCGCGGGTGTTGCGGCGCAGCAGGGTCCGGCAGTTACGGATCTTGGCGTCGACGATCCGGGAGGCCACGGCGTTCAGCAGCTGCGGCGCGCTGGTGTACTGGGCGCGGCGCAGGTCGACGTTCTTGCCGGGCAGGCCTTGGGACATGCCGGCGAACCAGCCGCCGTAGGAGAACCAGCACACGGGGATCTCGCGCGCGAACAGTTCCCGCATGGCCTGCGGGCTGACGGTGATGTTGCCCTGCAGGCACAGTTGGCTGACGTCGATCAGCCGGTAGCTGGCCAGGGCCTTGCCGTCCTTGAAGACCTCCAGGCGTCCGCGCCGCACACCTACGACGGTGCCTTGTTCCTGGATGTAGACCGGGCGGTTGTCCGGGTCCGCCGCCATGAGCCGGCGCGGTCGCGGCGGGGTGTCCTCGCGGGCGCGCAGGGCGTTGACCTCGTCGGGCAGGCAGATGCCGACCAGCGAGCAGCGGGGGCACTTGGGGCTGTCCGGTAGCGGGGCCGGTGCCTCGGGGGTGGCGGCGGTGGCCCGCAGTCGGGCGAGCAGCTGCTGGACGTCGCCGGTGTCCTTGTCAGTGATCTCGATGGCGTGGCGGTGGCGGGTCTGGGCGTACCAGACCTCGGCGTGCGTGACGCGGTATCCGGCCTCGCGCAGCAGCAGTGCCTGCAGAACTGACTGGATGCGGTCGGTGTCGTGGACCTGCCCGTGTCGGTCGGGCCCGCCCTTCTTGTAGTCCACCGGGATGACGACGCCGTCCTTGTCGATCTCAACGATGTCGACCTTGGCGGTGACACCGAGAGTGGTGGAGCTGAGCCAGAAGGATCGGCTGGTGCGCCCGGCGAAGGCCTCGGTGTCCTCTTGCGCTGCCGGCAGGTCGCCGCCGGGCTGGTCGACTACCCGGTGGACGTATAGGCCTTCCTCGACGTCGTCGCTGGAGGCGAACTGGCCCTGCACCCATTCCAGGTGGAACAGGCGTGGGCAGTACACGAATTCGTTGACCATACGTGCGGGCACCAGGTCCGGGACGACGGTGCGGGTGGGGACCGTGGCGCTTGCTTCGCTGCTGGGTGGTGCATCGGCAGACGGGGCGAGGCCGGCGTCCTCGCCCCGTCCGGGATCGGTCGGTTCCGTGTTCGGTCCAGGCTCTTCGGCGTTCACACGATCACCGCCCCCGCACCTCCTCGGGAGGCGCCCGAGCGCGGCCCGCGCGGGTCTGGACGCCGCCCCGGCCCGGCCTGCGCCGTTGGGGCCTCGTGACGGATCGGTGTCAGGACACCGGCGAATGTGCGCCCGGAGATCTTCTGGCGTTCGGCGGCGTGGATCGCGAACACCGACAGCGCCCGCAATTGCATCCCGGCGGGTCCCACGGGGGAGCCAACCACCGCGGGGTGTTCCAGGAGGACTTGGACGCCGGGCAGATCCAGGGGGTGGGACCACAGCGGGTACGTGAAACGCCGAGAGGCCCCCCGGGGTCCGCGCATCCGCGACCACCCGGAGGTGACCTGTTCGGTCCCCGTGGGGGCCTTGACCGCGGTGGTCAGCAGGAGCGGGTAGGCCATGAGCGCCAGCCAGGTGGCTCCGGGGATACCCCGCTCGCGCGGCTTGCCGTCCGGGGCGTCCGCCGCATCGAAGAGCACCCGATGGTCGAGGTACTCCCCAGTGACCTCGGGGTAGCGGCGCCAGGCCACCAGGGCCTCGGTCAGGGTGCCGGGATGCTTGCGGACCATGGCCAAGGGCTTTTCGAGCATCGTGCGCATCGACTGCTTGCCCGAGGGCGCCGTCAACAAGCTGATCGAGGCCCGGCCCTTGTCGTCCAGCACCAGATCTGTGACCAGGGAACACAACCACTGCTCTGCTTCCAGAGCGGCGGGTGCGTCTAGGCCGGTGAACAACTGGCTGGCGTAGGCGGACAGCTCCGGGCGGGACAGGCGCAGCTTGTCCGGCGCCTCGCCCAGGGGCGGGAAGTCCACCGGCAGGCCGGGTAGCACCCCGCCTTCGGGGATCTGGGCCACGATCTGTTCCAGGTCCGAGGCCAGGTCCTGGATCCGGGTGTGCGCGTCGTGCAGTTCGGCCGTGCACTCGAGGGCGGACCACCCCAGGCGGGCCTGGGGATGGCTGTGACCGGTGACCAGGCGCAACACCCCCAGCGCGGCCAGGAAGCCCAGCGGGCTGCGTCCGTCCAGGGCGGGAAGTGGCAGACCGTTCATGATCCCTCCGCTGAGATTGTCATGTCGGCGCAGCGCACCACGGCCTCCAGCAGCGCCAGGCCCCAGCGCCCGTACCGCTGGTTCAGGGCGGCGAACCGGCCGGGATGGTCCAGGTCGATCGTGTGCGCCGAGTCGACCTGCACCTTGGCGTTGTCGATCGCGGCGTGCACCGGGCGAGGGTCGTCGTCGACCACCAAGGGCAACAGCGGGCGTGCGTGGCCGTGGTGGCTGGCGACTAGGTGGACCAGCAGATCGGCGTCCCCGACGTAGCCGTGCTCGGCGACATGGTGGGCGACCAGGGCCGCCGACCACGCCTCGTGCCGGGCCCCTGCGGGCAGGCCCGCGCGCAGGCGGGCGAGCCGCCAGGCCTGGCGGTCCTGGGGGTCCATCCCGGACTTGGCTAATGGTTCGACGGCGATGGCCGCCGCATACGGGTCCCCGCCGTGCAGCATGGCCTGGAAGCGGTCCTCGGCCTTGCCCAGGTCATGCCAGCCGGCGGCATCGGCCAGCACCGCGGTCAACTCGTCGGACAGCCCGAGGTGCTCGGCGATCTGGCGGGCTCGTTCCCTGACTGCGGCCAAGTGCACGTGCAGGCTCACCCGGGCACCGGTCGGGGTCAGCGAGGAGGCGGTGGGGTCGTCCTCGCTGCGCTCGATCCCGTCGCCATCCGTCTCCTGAGGCCACAACGCACCGTGCCCGCGCCCCGAGATTGTCCCCGGCGCGGGGCTGGCGTCGGCCCGCGCCGGGCGCCAGCCGAGCACGACCGCGTCGGCGGATCGACGGCCGTGCAGGTCCTCGGGGTCCTCCCACGGATCCGAACCCACGAGTACCGCCCGCGGGGCCCGGGTCCCACGGGCCTGCACCCCCTGATTCACCAGGGTGGACAGCCGCTCCCGGCGCCCGGGATCGGCCCATTCCTGTGGCCCGCCTTGCGCGGGGTCGACATTGGGTGCTGCGTGCAGGCCCTCGGCCACAGTCTGCAGAAGCCTGCGGGTCAGCACCTCGACACCTATGTCGGCGAACTGGTCGTCGTCCAAGGGCTCCCGTCCACCGGGCGCTGCAGCGAGCTCGCCCTCAGGGAATTCGTCGGTGCCCGAGGCCTCGGCGATGGGCGCGGACGGTTCTTCGCCGCTCCTGGTCCTCGGGTCGATCTCCTCGTCCTGGTCGCCTGCCAGGATCCGGCTGATCGCGCCGGCCAGGACGGCGACGGCCTTGGCCTGGGCCGGGGGCAGGTGCAGGCGCCGGCCCAGGGTCCGGTCCAGGTACAGCAACAGCCGCCCGGAGTCCGTAGCGGCGGCTTCGCTGACATCCGGGACCCGCTCGATGTGGGCCGGGTTCCAGCCGAAGGCGTCCAGGCCCCCGCGCTCGGCCGGCACGAGGACGACGTCCCCGGGGCGAAGCCTCACAGCGTCCACCCACCGCCATCCGGGCCCTGGGGAACGCGCCCCGCGCCGTGCAGGTCGCGGGTCCTCGCGACGGACCAGGACCTCGAAGGGCTCCCGTTCGGGGCGCCCGGATGGCTCTGGCTCGTCGAGGATCTCCAGGTCGCTGACCGGGCTCGGGCGTTGCCCGCCGGCCCAGCGGCGCACCGCAGCCAACGGCACCTCCACGGTCTCACCGGCCCGCGGGGGCGCGGCGGTCAGTAGATCCTCCAGCCACTCCTCGCCGTGTTCGACGGGCGCGGCGTCCAGGTCCACGCGCGAGGTGGGTGCCAGGAGCCTCTCGCGCCAGACGAGGCTGACCGAGGGCCCTGAGGTGCCGAAGCCGTGCAGGTAGTCCTCGATGGGCGGGTCGTTGGCCGGGACCGGGGCCGTGCGCGCCCAGCGGTCCAGGACCGGGGCGGTCACGATCGGGCTGTGGGGAGCGGCCAGATACGCCTCGGCGGGCACGCGTTCGGTCAGGTCCCGGCACTGGGCCGGGGACACCCCCACCCCCTGTGCCTGGCCGCCGAGAACGCCGTCCAGGTCCTCGACCGGCTCAGTCAGCGACCGTAGGTGCTCCCAGGTGCGATCGCGGGCCGCACCGTAGACGGGGCCGTCCAGCTGGCCGTCGTGCACGATCAGTGCCACCGCGCTGTGGGCGCCGGGGAACCGTTCACCGTGCCGGCCTAGACGGTTGAGCCGGCCCAGACGCTGGACCAGCGCGTCCCAGGAAGCCGATTCGCTCACCAGTGCATCGACGTCCAGGTTCACGCCCACCTCGACGGTCTGGGTCGACACCAACACGGCCGGACGTTCGGTGCGGGCCGCACCGATCCCGAACCGCGCCAGGATCTCCTGCTCGCGGCGGGCCCGGTCGACCGGCCGGGACCGGCCGATCAACAGCTCCACGTCCAGGCCTGCCGCACCTGCGCCCTGGTTCTTGACCAGCTCGTCGTGCACGGCCCGGGCCCGGTCCACCGTGTTGCACACCACCAGCACCGCCGGCGCCCGCCCACCACCGTCCCCGGGGCGGGCGTGGGCCAGGGTGCGGGCGGCCCGCGCCAGTTCGGCCGGGGCCTTCCTTGCCGGGACCTCCCGCAGATACAACGTCTTGGCCGCGTCCAGCCGACGGGCCGCCTCGGCCACCGCCTGATGCGCGCCCAGGTCCAGCGGCAGGACCCACTGCCCCGCCTCTTCTGCCGTGGGGGGCGTGGGGGTGGTGCGAGCGGCGGTCGCGGTCAACTGCACCACGGCCAGGCCCGGCACCGCGATCGCCGTACGGTCGCGGGCGGCGATCTGGCCCAGCGTGCGCAACAGCGCGGTGGCCAGGTGGGCCTCGTCGACCAGCAGCAGGGCATCGGTGCCCACCAGTGCGGCATCGATTGAGCGGCGCCGTTCGGAGACCCCGTACCCGCGGAACAGCAACCGGGACCCGACCTGGTCCACCGTGCTCACCACGATCCCGGGGCGATCCGGGCGCTGAGCCCAATCCGTCGACCAGCTGGTCCCGCCCCGCATCCGCGTCACGCTCACCAGCTCGCCCTCGCCCGGACGCGTGCCACCCAACAGCCGCAGCCCCTGCGCCGCCCGGGCCAGCGCCCCGCCTTGGCCCGCTCCTTCTGCCCGGACGGCCTCGGCGCCGGCCAACGCCGCGACGATCTTCCGGGCGTGTGCGGTGGCCTCGTCCACCACCACCCGGCGATCGACGACGAACAGGCAGCGCCTGCGCCCCACCCGGTCGGGACGGTTCTGGCCGGCGGTGGCCGCGGCCACGAACACCGCCACGTCCAGCAGCGAGGTCTTGCCGAGACCGGTGGGCACATCCACGAGCGAGGGCCAACTGCCCCGAACCAGCACGGCGTGCACCAAGGCGCTCTGCCAGGGGAACGGGGCATGACCGTGGATCTGCTCGAAGAACTCCGGGAAATCCTCCGCGCCCAGCCCCAGGATCGGGTGCACGGCGCTCACGCCACGCCCTCCCGGCTCTGCACGCGGTCCCCGGGCACGGTGGCGACCCGGACCGGCGCGAACAGGCCGATTCCCAGATATCGTCCCGCGCCCACCAGCACCGGCCCGGCCACCGGGTGCTCGAAAGTCACGGCCACATGCCGGAACAGGCGCCGGGAGTACTTGGCCGGCAGGTCCACCGACCGCAGAGCCACCGCACCAGGGGCCATCGGGGTGGTCGAGACCTCCAGCTCGAGCGGATCGGGCAGACCCACCTGATGCAGGCCGGCCCGCACGATGTCCTCGACCAAGTCACCGCGCTTGGGGTAGCGGTCCAGCAGCACCGGCGTGGCGCTGACCCAGCGGGTGCTGCCCTGGCGCCACCGCTCGGGAGTAGCCCCCCACGGCCGCACCAGGCCCGGGTCATAACGCAACTCCACCCCGCCGATGCCCGGGACCTGCAGGTCCACCGTGTCGTCCTCACCCGCATCCCCGCGCCGGCGCAGGCCGAGCACCGCAGCCAACACGGCCTTGCGCTCGGGTGCGGGCAGGTCCGGCACCGCCACCGCCAGCCCCAACAGGTGCCCGTCGGCATGCTCGGGCCCGGACCGATCCCGCGAGGCATGCCCGGGCCCGGGCCCGGTGGCCACGTGCGGCAACGCCAAGAACGCCACATGCGGGCGGCCGTCCGCGTCGTGCCCGTGCAACACCGCGGGCGCCGCAGAGCCCGCGGCCTTGAGCACCCGCGCCCGCAAGGCCTCGGCGAACCTCGCCGTCAGCCGGCCCTCGGGCCGAAGGCTCGTGAACCGCAGCACCACCACATCCCGGTACACCGACGGCTCGGCCACCGGCTCGCCTGGCGCGCTGCCCCCGGGGCGACGGGGGCGGTAGTACAGGTACCGGCTGGCCTGCCAGGCTGGGCGGTTCTGGGCGAACAACTCGTCCAGCTCGGCCAGATACCCCCGATAGGGCACCCGCACCATCAGCTCCCCGTCGAGCTGGTCACAGGGCTCGAACACGACCACCGCGCCCGCGCTCGCATCGCCGTCCACGGCTTCGACGGACTCGGCGCCCGCGGTGAGTTGGCCTTCCAGGACGTCATCGGCCCCGGCCGCCACGCTCGCCACCCCGGTCGAGCGCCCCAGATAGGGCACGCGGCGGCACATCGCGTCGATCCGCTGGACCAGCTCCGCCTCGGGGTCGGCCTCGCCCCAGACCACCTGAACCCGCGCGGCCGCAGGGAACACCCGGGCACGGCTGCGCAGTTGATTCCCCCGCCCCGGATGGGTCTGGCTTCCACCCTTGTGCGACAGATCGTTCGTCACCACGTACGAGGAGGATCCGCTCGCCCGGTATCGGCTCGCGGCCTGCACCAGGGGCGGGGCTTGGGCCTCCAGCCAGGCCAGAGCCTCCCGCTCGGCCTCGGACCGGGCCGAGGCCACCAACGCGCAGAACAATCGGGCTGGATGCGGCGGCCACTCCGGCTGGCGCCGATCATCGGCATCACCGGCATCGAAGGATCCCCCCAACAGATCCACCGTGATCGTCAACGGCATCGGCTCACTCCGCCTTCGCCTCGGGCGCGGCCTTGGTCAGCGAGAAGTCGATCGCCTTCGCCAGCGCCGGCGAGGGCGTCAGGGCCACCGTCTCGGCGTTCCAGCGCATCCCCTCCCGTTCGGCACGCTCCACCGCCAGACGCAGGAGGTCCAGGGCGTCGCCCCGGGACAACTGCGTCGGCACGGTCTGCCCGCCCCGCTGCACCCACACCAGTTGCTCGGAGACCAGCACCAGCTCGCAGCCGCTGCGCAACCACACGCTCGGACCGCCGAATGCCAGCCGGTCGCCCACCAGGGCATAGGCGGCGAGCGCGGTTCGCGCGGCCACTGCACCCGCACGCGACAGGTCCCCGAAGCCGATCCGATCCAACCCGGCCAGGGACAACGTCGCGAACCGCTGGGCCGAGCTGATCGTTACCCCGCCGTGCTGGGCGTTCGGGGCCACGTTCCCGTGGCCGATCTCGCTGAGCTTCTCGCCCTTGACCTTCTGGGCCGCCGCGACGAACTCCCACTCCGCGGAGTCCTTGCCGCGCCTGGCCGCCCCCGTGAGGTTCAGCGGGTCCAACCGCCCGGCCTTGCGGACCGCCTCGACCGGGTCCCACCCGATCAACTCGCTGGCGTACACACGCGGGAACTTCTGCTGGCGCCCCTGCCGGTGCGAGTCCCACGCCCCGAACACCAACGACCCCGGGTCCGCGGCGAACAGCGCCCGTGCATCCTCCAACGAGGCCTCACGCAGCGACCGGCCCAGCGTTGAGCGGTCGAACGGCACCCCGTCGAGCAGGCTGTCCCGCGCGTAGGCATCGGCGTACCGGTGCGGCCACTCCAGCGAGGACAACACGAGCTCCACCTCGCCCGTGTGCCGCAACTCCATCAGCGGGAACGCCGCCTCGCCCGAGCGGCGCGCCCGCAGCAGTGCCTCCTCCACCCGGTTCGCCTGGGAGGCCGTCGCGTCCAAGAGGACGTCTGAGCGCTCCGTACCCTCGACCCACCGCTGCTCGAGCAGGTAGGGCGACTCATCGCGCGTCCTCGGATACGTCGGGGGGAAGACCCGGCTGCCCGGACCCCCCACCGGCTCGTAGGTCGCCACCACCCGCAGCACCGCACGATCACCCTCAAGAGCAACCCCGGCCCGCAGATCCTCGTAGAACGATTCCACCGACACAGCTCACCTCACCTTGAGTCACCTGAAACGCACACAGGGCCAGCATGGCCCCGCGCACCGACAGCCGCGCCCAAAACGATCAAAGGGCCGTTCGGCGTCGCGCCGAACGGCCCGCGGCGTCCTTCGCCTGTGGGCAATTCGGGCCATTGCGTCCTCAGGGACGGTGAGTCTGTTCCGGGAGGGTCTCGACCTCCCGGCGTCCGGGGGGGGCCGTGTTCGGGGCCGTGCAGGTCAGGCCGGAGCGAGTAGGTGAGTCGTGTTGCCGGTGGAGTCCGCACACTCGCTCATGGCGGGACTGTTCGGAGCCGCTCCCGACCGCTGATCTACCGGTCGCACACCACACCCTGTATCGAACAGCCGTTCGAAGAACCTGGCATGCTTGCCCGATGGCACGCGCGGCGAGCGATCGATGGGGCCGCCCGACGCTGGCCGAACGGTCGGCTGGGATGAGCGGGCTTGCTCGCGTACCGCGCGCAGTGACCCGGGCAGGGGGCCGACACTGCTGGGTTCAGGACGCTCCGGGCTATCCGGGACGCTGGCCAGGGCTACTGGTGGAGTGGCGCCGGCCACTGCCCAACACGACATGGTTCGGGCGCGTGGTGTTCGCGGTGAGGGCAGGCGGGCAGACCCAGCTGGTCGAGGCCTGGGTCAGCCAGGACCACCTGACCCGGGCATGAGCAGGGGCTCAGTTCGGGCATGGCGCTGTGAGTTCAGGACGTGGCGGACGGGCTCCGGACTGTTACGACTGTCCGTTTCAGATCAAGTTGGCCCATTCCGCATCTCGTGGCCCACGCATGACCCGATTTCAGGCGAACCTGGCCCGATGCTCCTCAACAACAGCGAACTCGATAACCAATCGTGGCGAGTGGGGCACAATGCGTGTGTGATCGTTGGAGTGGAGCGGGTGCGCTTGGTGCGGGAGCTGACCGGGCTGTGGGAGGACGCGGTCGTTGAGCACCGGATGCATCAGGTGGTGCTGCAAGGCTTGACCGGGGTGGGGAAGACTGCGGTGCTGCAGGCGGTGTACGAGCAGCTCGCGATGAGCCAGCCTCGGCCGGCGTACTGGCCCTCCCAGCTCGGCTTGACGCGTTCTCGGCCCGTAACCCCAGATCCCCAGTCCTGGGACCTTGGCATGTCCGCGGCCCGCGCGGATCGGGTGTTCCCCGAATGGGTGACGCCGGCCGCAGGGGTCCAGCGCAAGTTCGTGGTTGAGGCCGATGGGGTCGAGGTCGCCTATCGGGGGCCGGGAGCGGCCCCGTCGTTCTTCTGGTGGGGGTTGACCGCCCGTCCGGGAGGCTTCGCCCTGCTGGACGGCGACCCGCAACTGGTTGCCCATATCGAGCCGATTGCCCAGGCGGTGGCCCGCGGACACCAGCTGATCATCGACCGGCTCCGGTGGGCGCTGGACGGGGTGTTTCTGTTGGGTGGCCTCGGCGCCCTGGGCGCCACGGTCGGGGGCCTGCTGCAGAACGCGGACAACGCCGTGGATGCTCGCGAGCTGGGCCGGCGGGCCGGCGGGGTGTGGCGATCTCGGGACGCCCTGCTGCGCCAGGCGCTGCACCGCACCAGTGGCACCACCTTCACCACCGACGGGCGCCAGACGGCCGTGGAACGCGCCGAGCACGACGGGCGGGCCCTCGGGTTGGTCGCTTCGCTGCTGCCGGTGCTGGTCGCCGTCCAGGATGCCCAGTATCTGGACCCGGTGACCCTGGCGTTCTTGCGGGTCCTGCTGTCCCAGACCGGCACCACCGGGCTGATCATCCTGATCCACGACACCGACCAGACCCCGACCACCACGTCCCCAGACGGGGACACGTTCACAGCATGGCTGGACCGCCAGGACAGGGCCGGCCGACTGACCCGCCTCAGGGTCGAGCCCTTGACCGGCCCGGAGATGACCGAACTGGCCGTCCAGGCACTGGGTACCGATCTGAACGCCGACGCCCTGGCCCGCGTGGTCGACTATGCCGCCGGGATCCCGGCGGTCCTGCTGGACCTCCTCGCCGCCCCCAGCGTCCAGGCCGGCCTGCACCAAGACGGTTTGGTCCCGCAGGACCTGGCCGCAATCGCAGCCCTGAGCGGACCACGCGCTGCCTGGACGAGACTGCCCACGGATGTGCAGCACCTACTCGCCGTCGCCAGCGTGCACGGCCGGTGCACTCTGGCGTCCTGGCTGCCGGCCACCAAGGCCGGCACGGACGTGCTGGGCGCCGCCATCGACGCAGGATGGTTGATGCGCCGGCGGGACTCCGACGTCGTGGAGTTCACCAGCAGCCACCTGTGGGACATCGCCCGCAGCGAACAAGCGCGGCACCTGACCACCACCGCCTGTGCGGAAGCACGAACCCAGGTGATCACGGCGATCCGGGCCCTGCGGACCGACTGCACCTGGGACGACCTGGACCTGGACGTCCGGGAGTCCCTGCTCAACTGCCTGATCGACCTCGACTTGTCACCCGGTCGCCCACAAACGACCCCGAACGAAGGTGCGGACACCGCACGGGCGGACACAGAAGTGCCGCCCGAGCTCATCGCCGAACTGTTCACGCTCTGGCGCCTGAGCGGCCGGACTGACGCGAGCACCAGATTGCTGGGGGCCGTTGCCGACCGGTTGACCACCGGGCAGACCTCCTCGATGGTGCTCGCCGTGGCCACCGCAGAAGCGCTGTTCGATGCCGGCCACCTCGACCAGGCCCTCAACGTTCTGCACGCCGACTACCAACGACTACACGACGAGCATGGCCCCGATCATCCGGCGACTCTGGCCGCATTGCACAACCTGGCCGCCGCCTACGCTGGTGCGGCCCGAGCCCGGCACGGCCAACCCCAGGCAGCACCCCTCTGCGAGCACGCCCTCGGCCTCTACCGCATGCTCTTGGCAGCTCGGGAATCCGCCCTTCCTCGGCACGGGCCCGGCCGCGCCATACACCTGCCGCGACTCCTCACCACCCGCCAGCAATACGCTCAACTGCTCGCCGCCTGCTACCACTACCCCCAGGCCGTCACCCAAGCCACCACGCTGGTCGACGAGCAACGCGAACTCCATGGCCCCGACCACCCCGACACCCTCAGCACCCGCGGTAACCTCGCCCGCTGGCGCGGCTTCGCCGGTGACCCCGCTGGCGCCGTCACCACGTTCAGGGACCTGCTGACCGACCGTCTGCGGATCTTGGGACCCGACCACCCCGACACCCTCACCACCCGCGGTAACCTCGCCCGCTGGCGCGGCTTCGCCGGTGACCCCGCTGGCGCC
>CAZOWW010000117.1:0-4469 GCA_964583765.1 uncultured Kineosporiaceae bacterium | reverse complement strand
GCCGCTGCAGCTGCGGGCCTGCTTAGCGACCAACTACGGGTCCTGGGTCCCGACCACCCCGCCACCCTCACCACCCGTGAGAACCTCGCCCACTGGCGGGGCGAAGCCGGGGACACAACCGGTGCCGTTGCCGCGAACCAGGACCTGCTGACCGACCGTCTGCGGGTCCTGGGCCCCGACCACCCCGACACCCTGGCTACCCGCAGCAACCTCGCCCACTGGCGGGGCGAAGCCGGAGACCCCGTCGGCGCCGCCGCAGCAGCTGCGGACCTGCTTAGCGACCAACTACGGGTCCTGGGACCCGACCACCCCGACACCCTCACCACCCGCAGCAACCTCGCCTCCTGGCAGGGCTTGGCTGGCGACCCGGCCGGCGCCGCCACCGCATTCAGGGACCTGCTCGCCGACCAGTTGCGGGTCCTGGGTCCCGACCACCCTGACACCCTCACCACCCGAAAGATCATCACCCACTGGCGAGGCATGACCGGAGAGTCGGTCGCCACCACCGGCTAAACGAACCTTGGGCCATGATCTTCCGGACGGTCGAATCTGAACTGTCCAGCTGAGGTTGTCCTGCCGCAGGCGAGTCCGACTGCGACTGTCCATGATCAAACGGACTGGACAACGACGACCGTGTCCTTCTCAGCTTGCCAGGAGTGGTCGATGCCCGGGCCGCAGACTACGTAGTCGCCCTGGCGGGCGAGCGTCGTGCTGCTGACGGTCAGGTCGAGCCGGAAACGGCCGCTGATCAGGAGCGCGAGGGTGGTGCGCTGGTCGTCCGATGTCCATACGGCCCGGGTGTTGCCGGCGGGGTGAATGCCCCACTTGACCTCGACGGCCCGCGAGGCGCGGACGGCGCTGAGCGAGGGATCCACGAAGTGCCTCAGGAGAGCCATCCTCTGTGCTGGTCGGCATCGTCATTCGCGTTCCCGGCGTTCCAGTTCTCCGCCATCGGGCGGCTTCCCGTGTTGTCGACATGATCTGATCTGAACGTCGAGTGGTCTTGGGCCTCGCCTCCACCTTCCCGCGGGCGGCTCGGCAGGTTTCGGTCGGTCCGAGGGCGGTGAGGTCATGCATGGAGGCGTTTCGGGACTCGGTCGAGTCGGTCGGACGCGTGCGGCACCTGAGTGGCGCAGGTCGAGGGCGGCTGTGTCGGTTGGATCTTCTCTCCGGGGATTGTCGCGATTCTGCCAGGGCCGATCCGGGCAGAGGAGCGCGCCGGTTCCCCGGCTGTGACTGCGGCGGCCCCCAACGCGACAGGCTGACCAGCTCGGGGATGGCCTCCCGTCAGGAGTCGCGGTGGCCGATCAGCGTGACCAGGCCCTCTGGCAGGTGCTCGTCGCCGAATGCTTCGCCGATGTGGGCGTGTACCCCGTGGGCGGCCAGCAGCGGCGGAAGGTGCGCGGTGTCGAGCAGGACGTTGTCGTGGCGTTCGTCGTCCCGCCGCCAGCCGCCGTCGGTGGTCTTGACGAACGTGGTCATCTCCCGGACGTAGTGGTCGGGCCGGGGCAGGGAGAACCGGCTGATCAAGGCCCAATCCTGGCTCACGTGGGAGATGTCGGGAGCGTCGGCGCGGGCCCGTCCCCAGGCCAGGTCGCACACGTCGATGGCCAGCAGTCCACCGGGGCGCAGTGCCTGAGCCATGACGGTCAGGGCTTGGTGCACCGCGGACAGATCGGGGAGGTAGTTCACGGCGTGGCCGACCCCGACGATCGCGTCGCAGGCCGGCAGTGGGTCGTCCGGCAGGGGGAGCCGGCGCACCTCTTCGACCCCGGGTACGTGCCTGCAGTGGGCCAGCATGGCGGGCGAGGCGTCGGTGGCGATCACCCGGTGGCCGGCCCCGGTCAGGTGGCGGGTCAGCGCTCCGGTGCCTGCCCCGATCTCCAGGACCAGGCCCCCGGCCAGCCGTACCGGTTCCAGGAGGGTGAGGACTCCCGGTGCGCACCGCTCGGCGTGGAACCCGAACGCCTGGTCGAAGACGTACGCCAGGTCAGGGCGGTAGTACGGCTGGTCGAGAGGCATCCGTGGTCCTCCCCGCACAGTCATGCTGAGCCCCCGGACGACAGACAATCACGGGCCCGGCTCAACGTCGTCGCGGGGAGCCCATTCCGGGCGGGTTCGCTGCTGGATGTGCAGTGGGTGAGCCAGGAGTTCTTCGGGGTCGAGGTCCTGGGGGTAGGGGGTGTCGGCGAGCTTTCCGAGGACGGCGAGCAGGTCCAGCGCGCCGATGATGTCGTGGGGGTCGGTGGCCAGGCGGACTCCGAGCTGCCGTGCCGTTGCGGTGATCTGTCCCTTGGGTGCCCAGGTCAGGAGGTTCTCGATGTCCTCGGCGACCCGGGAGAAGTCCGCGTAGCCGATCGTCACGCGGTAGCTCTGGCGGGTCTCCTCGGGGATGTCGGCGACTTCCCAGACCATGCCGGGCACGGCGTTGGGGACCAGCACGGGTGGGGTCCGGTGGGGGAGCCGCACGAACAGCCCGAGGCCCACCATGACCTCCAGGAGATCGCCCACCGTGCGCATGTCGTCCATCCCCGCGAGGGCGATGATGGACCGCAGGTACTCGGCTTGTGTCCCTGGGCGTCCCAGTCCCCGCCAGTACGGGTTGTCGGGGTCCTCGGCGTGCGCCGGCCATTCCAGGGGGAAAGCCAGGGGATTACCGCCGAGCCAGACGACGTCGTCCTTGCGGATCAGACGCCGCACGTTCGCGGCCAGCTCCTCCGCGGTCACCGGGCGCTTGACTATGGACAGGGCCCGCCCCAGGTCGTAGTAGCCCGGGAACCCCTGCAGGTGCTTGTCCCAACCGGTCTGCACTCACGCATCCCTCGCCGCGTACCACCCAGTTCGCGGCGGAGGTGAGAACGGTGCCCGACCGCTGAGCCGGCGCGGGTCACCGGCCAGGGCATCGAGCCGCTCGGGGTCGGGGAACACCTGGAACAACCACTCCTCGGGCTCCAAAGGATCGGAGAGTTCGAAGTAGCCGTACCGCTGGCGGCCACGGGCATAGACCACCACCCGGGCCCGCCCCAGGCCCTCCACGTCCAGACCCACGTCCTGGGGATCGAACCCCGACAGTCCCAGGGGACCCCCACCGGGGATCTCCTCGAACGGCCACTCGTCGATGTCCTCCCAGCCCCGCTGCAGCGGCGGCCGAGCGTCCCAGCGCTCAGCGCGCGCCTTGACGCGGGCGTACTTCGTTCCACACTGCGCATCCACCCCGCCAGGGACGGTGCCCACGAACCCGCCCGGGAACCCGCCGCCGCCCGATTCCTGGGCCAACGACAGGACCGCGTAGTCGGTCTCGAACTCCGCCTCCACGGCTTCGATCAGGCGTGCCATGTGACCTCCCCTTCTGGCCCGGTGCCTAACAGATCATCGGATCGTCGAACTCCGATCATGAATCGAGAAGCGCCGGCAGCCACGGAAGTCCTGTCGTGCGGATAGCGCGTTGGTCCCAGACTCGGTGCGGATGATCGGGTGCACCCCGAACCGGTGCTCACCGACGTGTTGCACCGTGCCCGGGGACAAGGGCCGGTTGCATCAGGGCTGCGCGGGACACGTGATGTAGTCACGATGTCCGGTGATCCGGGCAGTGAGGCCGTATCCGTCCCAGACTCGGGCGGTGTAGCCGGGGTCGTCAGCCGGCGCCACGTACACCTCGGCGACGTCCCCGGGCTTTCCCTGGGGATCGATCTCGGGGATGACCACGCGCGTGACCAGTCCCGCCGGCGGGCTGGTCGAGGTCAGGACCGCCACGCGTTGGGTGTGGGTGGACTGCTGTCGGTCGTCGCGCCAGATGACCCCGTAGCCGTGGGCATGCAGGCGCTGCTCGGCCAGGGCCGGGTCGGTCCCGGAGAGCTGCTCGCAGTACACCAGGCCTCCCGGGGACGCGGCGTTGACCGTGCCACCACTGGCTTGGATCGCCTCGCCTCCGCGGGGCGCGCGCCCGACCCACAGTCCCACCTCGTGCGAGGGCCCGGGCCAGGTGACCACGATCGTGGCGGTACTCCCGCTCCCCGACCCCATCTGGGACGTGATCTCCAGCTCGGCTTTCCGCTCGACGGGGTCGTCCGAGGTGTACCCGGACGCGGCGATCCAGCGACCGACGAGCTGCGGAGTGGCCGCCTCGGTCGAGACCCGCAGATGCAGTCCGGCGGCCCGCAGTTCGCGGGTCATCTCCTGGGCCGAGGCCTGGGTGTCCACGACCCGGATCGCGATCCGGTCCCCGGGCAGGTGATCCAGGGCCAGGGCGGTCGCCGGGTGACCATCGGGTCCGGTGACCATCGAGGTGGCCGTCAGCGCACCGGCAGCCACGACGCCGGCCCCGGCCAGGGCTAACACCCGACGCCCCCGCGTCCACGCAGGTCGCTGAGGCTTGTCCGGCACGACGCCGCCGCTTCGGGCAGGGCGGTCACAGGTGATCTCGGCCATGAGGTGCTCCCTTTCATCTCTGCCCGCGCGCGGGGAGAGGG
>CAZOWW010000116.1:0-17979 GCA_964583765.1 uncultured Kineosporiaceae bacterium | reverse complement strand
CAGGGCAACCCCGCGCCGAGCATGCGCGTGGGCACCTCCTCCTCGGCCAGGGCCGCCGCCAGCGCGTACAGGGGCAACGAGTGCTGGTCGCCCTCGGGGCAGGCCAGCAGCACCGGACGCCCGGTCCGTGGACGCCTCTGCAACGCGAGCGCGCTGAACAGGCTCAGGAGCGCCTCGGAGAAGGCGTGCTCGACCGCCACGCCCTCCCCGGACGGGGTCTGGCGGTCGCCGAGGGTCTGGAGCACGGGGACGACCAGGGACTCCCAACTGCGCACGACACCGTGATGGCGCACCGACTCCTGGACCAGCCGCGTGACCGCCTCGCAGTCCAAGCACATGGCGGCCCGAGCGAGGCCTCGCGCGGCGGGGATGCCGGGTACCGGCGGTACGGGGCGGGCCCCCCAGGGAGCGCCCGCGGCACCTACGGCGCCGGCACGCCCGAGCGGGCGCCGACCTCCGTACCGCGACATGCCGGACGGCCCCGCGGTCCCGGGGGATCTGGCGGGAGCGGCATCCGGGGGGACGGAAACACCCGTCGGACTCGACGACCCGTCTCCCGGGCCGGATGTCGGAGCCCTTCCCGGGGAGACCGGCAGGCGGACGACGCCCGGGGAGATCGGCACCGGCCGTACCCCCGCCGTACCGGGGCCCGTGGGGCCCGCGGACGCACGCGGAGGGCCCGCAGGGGCGCTCCCCGTCCGGGAGGAGCCACCACGGGGCGATACCGCAGGACGCGGCCCGGGTACCGAGGCCTCGGGAGGCTGGCGTCGCAGGACCACCTCGATCCGTGGGGTCACGGGCGGGACTGGGTCCATGGCCGTCCCGACGGGCGGGACTGGGTCCATGGCCGCCCCGACGGGCGGGACTGGGTCCATGGCCGTCCCGGAG
The DNA here is from genome assembly GCA_964583765.1 of uncultured Kineosporiaceae bacterium. Classification (GTDB taxonomy): domain Bacteria; phylum Actinomycetota; class Actinomycetes; order Actinomycetales; family Kineosporiaceae; genus CAZOWW01. The sequence goes on along the minus strand of CAZOWW010000116.1, from coordinate 17,091 downwards.
GAAAGGCCTTCGGGCTCGGTCCACCCGGGGTCAACGCCCGCACCGGAGGAGGTCTGGCCGTCGGGCGGGAAATCGGCACGACCGCTCACCTCTCGGACGGCGGTCCCGGACAGGGCCAGCCGCGCCGCCTCGGCCGGCGGCACGCCGTCGAGGGTGAGCCTGCGCATGACGATCAGTCGGTCGAGGTCCGCGATGGCGTACCGGCGGTGGGCGCCCGCGACGTGGGCGGACGGTCCCAACCCGTAGCGCCGGTCCCAGGTGCGCAGCGTGGAGGGTGCGACGCCGAGCCGGCGGGCCACCGCGGCGACCGAGAACACCGGCTCGGGACAGGCACCGGGCACGCCTCCGCCACCCTGCTCCGTCGCCATGTGCACAGTGTGGTCATCCGACGACCGGATTGCCACCGGAACAGCGAGTCAGAATCGCTTCACGAAGCGACGCAGGAGGCCCCGGAGCCCACTGTGTCGAACGACACACCCACCCGGCTTCCTACCGCCGGAGAGACGGCACGCGCCGCTCGTCGCGCGAGCCCGGACGTTGCGGGGCGCCCACCTGCGGGTTCGCGGGTGGATCCCGAGCCCCGCCCATCCCACCACGCGAGGCACAGTCACCTGAGAAGAGGATCAGAAGTGGCCTTGAACAACCTGCGCGTCGAAGTACTTGAACGCTTGGCAATGTGATTGCTAGGGTCGGGACGTTGGTCACCCCAGGAAGTAGCCTGGCAGCGGTAGTGGATCGCCGGTATCCGAGCCGGTCATCCCCGTTCCCGTAGCGAAACTCTCGCACGGACGGTGGTTGATCGCGATCCGGCGGACCAGGAACGCGCAAGGCACGAAGCCGGCAGCGCGGCCGGTGGAAGATCAGGGCGCAGAACATGCCTGAATCCTCGGGGTGGGGGTAGGACCCGGCGGACGATCCCGCGCATAACGAGGGTGGTGGGTGTGATGGCAGAGATCTCGAGGCTTCCTGGCCCGGTGGCCGACATCTGGGAGTGGCAGTTGCAGGGTTCGTGCCGTGCAGCCGATCCGACCCTGTTCTTCCACCCCGAGGGTGAACGGGGACCGGCCCGACGCAATCGCGACGCCGCAGCCCAGGCGATCTGCCGCACCTGCCCAGTGATCGACTCCTGCCGCCGGCACGCCCTGCAGGTACGGGAGCCCTACGGGGTCTGGGGCGGTCTGACCGAGGACGACCGCGAGGCCATCTACCTGAGCCAGCGCGAGCGTCGGATCGCCGCGGCGAGTTGAGCTGCATCGCGATGGCGGGCCACCCGGCCCGGTGTCGCGGACCTGGCTCGCCGCGCGAACACCTGGTCGTCGGGATCCCGGGGGACAACCGGGGGACGCGAGACGGACGACGAGGGCCACCCACCCACCGGTGGGTGGCCTTTCGTGTGTCCGGACGCGCACGGCTCACGCAGGCCGGATCGGTCCGGGCGGGCGGCGGGAAGGGCACAGGGGGAGAAACCCCGCAGGAAAGGCTGAACGGAGAAGGAACGGCACGGACGGTGGGCGGGAACGACCGGGCGCCGGTCCCCCTGCGGGGATCCGGCGCCCGGTACGGAATCGGGGAAGGCTCAGTGGCCGTGCCCGTGACCGTGCCCGTGACCGGCCGGAGCGGGCTCCTCCTCCTTCTTCTCGACCACCAGGGTGGCCGTGGAGAGGACCAGAGCGGCGATCGAGGCCGCGTTGCGCAGTGCGGAGCGCGTGACCTTGACCGGGTCGATGACGCCACGCGCGATGAGGTCGGTGTAGTCGCCGACAGCGGCGTCCAGCCCCTGGCCCACGGGAAGCTGCTGGACCTTGTCGACCACGACGTAGCCCTCGAGGCCTGCGTTCTCGGCGATCCAGCGCAGCGGCTCGGCCGTGGCCCGGCGCACGATGGCGACGCCCGTCTTCTCGTCACCGCTCAGGCCGAGGTCCCCGTCCAGGACGGAGGCCGCGTGCACCAGTGCGGTGCCACCGCCGGCCACGATGCCCTCCTCGATCGCGGCGCGGGTGGCCGAGACGGCGTCCTCGATGCGGTGCTTCTTCTCCTTGAGCTCCACCTCGGTGTGGGCGCCAACCTTGATCACTGAGACGCCGCCGGCCAGCTTGGCCAACCGCTCCTGCAGCTTCTCGCGGTCCCAGTCGGAGTCGGAGCGCTCGATCTCGGCACGGATCTGAGCGACCCGCCCCGCGACCTCCTCCTCCGAGCCCGCGCCCTGCACGATCGTGGTGTTGTCCTTGGTGATCACCACGCGACGGGCCTGACCGAGCACCTCGAGACCGACCTGGTCGAGCTTGAGGCCGACCTCGGGCGAGACCACCTGGGCGCCCGTGAGCACCGCGAGGTCCTGCAGGATCGCCTTGCGGCGGTCGCCGAAGCCCGGCGCCTTGACCGCGGCCGCGGTGAAGGTACCCCGGATCTTGTTCACGACCAGGGTGGACAACGCCTCGCCGTCGACGTCCTCGGCCACGATGAGCAGCGGCTTGCCGGCCTGCAGCACCTTCTCCAGCAGAGGCAGGAGCTCCTGCACCGAGGAGATCTTGTTCTGGTGGATCAGGAGGTAGGCGTCCTCGAGGACGGCCTCCTGACGGTCCGCGTCCGTGACGAAGTAGGGCGAGATGTAGCCCTTGTCGAACTGCATGCCCTCGGTGAAGTCGATCTCCAGGGCGGTGGTGGAGGACTCCTCCACAGTGATGACGCCGTCCTTGCCGACCTTGTCGAAGGCCTCGGCGATGAGGTCACCGATCGCACGGTCCTGCGCCGAGATCGTGGCCACGTGCGCGATGTCGTCCTTGCCGTCGACATCGCGGGCCACCTCGAGCAGGCGGTCGTTCACGGCCTGCACGGCCGCGTCGATGCCCCGCTTGAGGCTTGCGGGCGCGGCGCCGGCGGCCACGTTGCGCAGGCCCTCCTTGACCAGGGCCTGGGCGAGCACCGTGGCGGTGGTGGTGCCGTCACCCGCGACGTCGTTCGTCTTGGTGGCGACCTCCTTGGCGAGCTGAGCCCCCAGGTTCTCGTAGGGGTCGGTCAGCTCCACCTCCTTGGCGATCGTCACGCCGTCATTGGTGATGGTCGGCGCGCCCCACTTCTTGTCGATGACGACGTTGCGGCCCTTGGGACCGAGCGTCACCTTGACGGCGTTGGCGAGCGCGTCGACGCCGCGCTCGAGCGCGCGGCGAGCGGAGTCGTCGAACTCCAGGGTCTTGGCCATGGCTGTGCGATCCCTCTCCAGATCAGGGTGCCTCGACGACGAACCGCCCCGATCGACCGGCAGGGCCGGCCGGTCGGGGCGGTGTCGCGAGCGGTACGTCGAACCGAGCAGGCGCGATCGCAGGACCGCGGCGCCCGGCCTGGATCACTTCTCGATGATCGCGAGGACGTCGCGGGCGGACAGGATCAGGTACTCCTGGCCCGCGTACTTGACCTCGGTGCCGCCGTACTTGCTGTAGAGAACGGTGTCGCCGACCTGGACGTCGAGCGGAATGCGCTTCTCGCCGTCGTCGTCGAAGCGGCCCGGGCCGACGGCCAGGACCTCGCCCTCCTGGGGCTTCTCCTTGGCGGTGTCCGGGATGACCAGGCCGGAGGCTGTCGTCTGCTCCGCGTCGAGCGGCCTGACGACGATGCGGTCCTCGAGCGGCTTGATGGAGACCGACACGTGATGACCTCCCCTTCGGGAACGTCGATGCTGGCGTTCTGGCTTGTGGATGGAGCGGACGCCGACCGTCGTCGCGGGTGCCGGACGGGTCTGTCTCCGGTTGGCACACTCATGGGGAGAGTGCCAACAGCGAATCTAGGCGGAGACTTAGCACTCGGTCAACTTGAGTGCCAGCAACGCGCCGTTCGGCCGACAGGTCCCCCGCCAGGGGTACCCGGACCGCCTCCCGCGGCGGCACCCGCCCGGACCCGCGCTGCCACACCGCCCCGGCCGCCCCGGCACCACCCCGGCCACCCGCCCACGCACGGGGCGGCTCCTCACTCCCGCCGGACGTGCGAGGATCTGTCCGTGGATGTGGACGGCATCGCGGCTCTGCTCACCGGGGACGGCTGGGCGCTGCTGGAGTCCCTGCCGCCGTACGACGAGTCCCAGGCCATGGCCTGGGCCCAACGCCTGCGGACCGAGGGGCATGCCGCCCACCTGGTCTCCGCGGCCCTGACCCAGAGCCGGCTGCGAGCCGCGGCGACGGCCAAGTTCGGACCGTTCGCCGCGAGCATGCTGTTCACCCCGCAGGGTCTCGAACAGGCCACCCGGCTGCAGGTCGCGGCCCGCCACGCCCAGCGTTTCGCCGGTGCGGGCCTGACCCGGGTGGCCGACCTGGGCTGCGGCATCGGGGCCGACTCCATGGCGCTGGCCGGGCTCGACCGGGAGGTGCTCGCCGTCGAACGGGACGAGGTCACGGCCGCGGTCGCCACGGTGAACCTGCGGCACTGGTCCGACGTCGACGTGCGGTGCGAGGACGCCACCGCCACCGACCTGCGCGGGGTGCAGGGAGCCTTCGTCGACCCGTCCCGGCGCACCACCTCGGGACGGCGCCTGTTCGATCCGCGGCACGGCTCGCCCTCGCTGGAGTTCGTGCTCGCCCTCGCCGAGCGCCTGCCGGCCGTGGGCATGAAGACCGCGCCCGGCATCCCGCACCACCTCGTGCCCGAGGGGGTCGAGGCCCAGTGGGTCTCCGTGGGCGGCGACGTGGTCGAGGCCGCACTGTGGTTCGGGCTCCTCGCCCGCGAAGGGGTGCGGCGCTCGGCCCTGGTCATCCCGGGCGGGGACGGCGGCCCGGGGCCGGTGGAGATCGTGGACGCCGACGACGCCTCGCTCTCGGACCGTCCCGCGGCGACCGGCCCGGTCGGGTCGTACCTCTACGAGCCGGACGGTGCGGTGATCCGATCCGGTCTCGTGGCCCAGGTCGCCGCAACGGTCAGCGGGCACCTCATCGACCCGACCATCGCCTACATCACCTCGGACCAGCTCGTGCGCACGCCGCTGGCCACCCCCTACGCGGTCGAGGACTCGTTCGGGTTCCAGCTCAAGACGTTGCGCACCTGGTTGCGTGACCGCAACGTCGGACGGATCACGATCAAGAAGCGGGGCACCGCGGTCGAACCCGAGCAGCTGCGCCAGCAACTGCGCCTGTCCGGGGACGCCGAGGCGACGATCGTGCTCACCCGGATCGCCGGCCGGCAGTCCGTGCTGAGCGTCCGGCCGCTGCGGTAGCCCCCGGGAATCCGGACCAGGGCCGGGCAGGGTCAGGCCCTGGTCCGGGATCCCCGGCAGGACCCCAGCCCGGCCGCGTGCTGGTGAGCCCGGACGATGGTGAGGTCCCCCAGGTCCTAGACCCGCACCCGCGTGATCGGCAGCGAGGAGTCGGCGGGCAGGTCCAGGGCGGAGGTCGGCCGGCCCCGCGCCACCAGTTGCGCACCGAGCGCGGCGACCATGGCCCCGTTGTCCGTGCACAGTCCCGGGCGGGGGATCCGCAGCCGGATGCCGACCGCCTCGCACCGCTGCGTGGCCAGGGCCCGGAGCCGGGAGTTGGCCGCCACGCCCCCGCCGATCACCAGGTGGTCCACGCCGTGCTCCTGGCAGGCCAGCACCGCCTTGCGCACCAGGACGTCCACCACGGCCTCCTGGAAACTTGCCGCGACGTCCGCCACCGGCACCGGCTCCCCCAGCGCCTCGCGCCGTTCCACCCACCGTGCCACCGCGGTCTTGAGCCCGGAGAACGAGAAGTCGTACCGGTGCGCACGCATGTCGTGGGCGGCGGTCAGCCCGCGCGGGAAGGCGATCGCCGCCGGGTCGCCCTCCGTGGCGATGCGGTCGATCTGCGGTCCGCCCGGGAAGGGGAGCCCCAGCCGTCGCGCCACCTTGTCGAAGGCCTCGCCCGCGGCGTCGTCGATGGTCCGCCCCAACGGGGTGACCTCGTCGGTGACGTCGGGCACCAGCAGCAGCGAGGAGTGCCCGCCGGAGACCAGCATGGCCACGGCAGGTTCGGGGAGCGGGCCGTGCTCCAGCACGTCCACCGCCACATGCGCGGAGAGATGGTTTACCCCGTAGAGCGGCAGGCCCAGGGACGCCGCGAGCGCCTTCGCCGCGGCCACCCCCACGACCAGGGCCCCGGCCAGCCCGGGACCCGCGGTCACCGCGATCGCGTCGAGGTCCCGCAGCCGCACCCCCGCGTCGCGGCAGGCACGTTCCAGCGTCGGCACCATGGCCTCAAGATGAGCCCGGCTGGCGACCTCGGGCACCACCCCGCCGAACCGGGCGTGCTCGGCGACCGAACTCGCCACGGCGTCGACGAGCAGGGTCCTGCCACGCACGATTCCCACGCCTGTCTCGTCGCAGGAGGTCTCGATCCCGAGCACGAGGGGTTCGTCGGCCATTCCGGCAGGTTACCGGGCGCGGGCGGTCAGGCCCTGGCTGCCCAGGGCGCTCGGCACCGGGCGGTGACGGCGATCTGACCCAGGCGGTAACGGCGACCGGGCATCGACCGACGGTGGCGGTCGGCACCGACCATCCGCAACGGCCAGGCCGGCCGACGGCGATGTTCAGGCGTCCGGCGTTCCCGCGACCCGGATCGGGCGCAACCGCATGATCCAGGCGTCCATCCCGTCGGGCTGGTAGTACCGCCGGCGCACCGAGATCCGCTCGAACCCGTGCCGCCGGTACAGCGCGATCGCCGGCTCGTTGTCCGCCCGGACCTCCAGGAGCATGCTCGTGGCACCGCGCCGGACCGCCTCCGCCAGGAGCGCCCGCAGCAGCCGGCCGCCCAGTCCCCGGCCCCGGGCTACGGGGGCCACGCCGATGGTCTGCACCTCGGCGTCAGGCAGGGCCACGAGCAGCCCGGCGTAGCCCAGCAACTGCCCGGCGGCGTCCTCGGCCACCAGGTACCGGCGGCTCTCGGGATGCGCGAGCTCCGACCAGAAGAGTTCCGGGGACCAGGCCGCTCCGGGGAACAGCGCGTGCTCCAGCGGGACGAGGTCGGCGACATCCCACCAGCGCAGGTCCCGCAGCCGGATCTCCGCCGCAACGCTCGTTTCCTCGTCCGCAGGGCCGGAGTCCTCGCCGCCTGCGCCGGCTTCCTCACGCCCGGATCCCCCTCGCCGGGCCTCGGGCTCCTCCCGCAGGGCCGGCGCGCTCACGACCCGGTGAGCACGCTCTTGGCCGCGGCCGGCTCCACCGCGTCCGGACGCCGCAGGTACAGCGGCTCCGGGGGCAGCAGGCGCTCGCCCCGGCGCCGGGCCTCGACCACCAGCACGGCCAGCCGCGCGGCATCGGGCTCCCACGGTCCGCATGCCGGCCCGAGCGGCTCCGGGTAGAGCGCGCTGCCGCGACCCACCACGGGAAGACCGTCCCGGGGCACGTCTGCGGGCCGGTCGACCGCGGGTCCGCTCACCCGCACCGCCCGATCCCCCACGACCCGGTAACGCGCCCAGTGGACCTCCCGGCGCAGGGCGTCGAGGGCCACCAGGAACTCGGACGCCTCAGGGAACCCCGACACCTCGAGCCCGTCGCCCGCGACCGCCGCGGCGGCCACCACATCCAGGGAACACACCCCGAGCACCGGTATCTCGAGGACATGGCCGAGCACCCGGGCGGTCACCAGTCCCACCCGCAGGCCGGTGAAGGGTCCCGGCCCCACTCCCACGCCGATCGCTTCCACCTCGGCCCAGTCCAGACCGGCCTCCGCGAGCGCTCCGGTCAGGGCCGGCATGAGCAGCTCCGCATGCCGGCGTCCAGGGGGCAGGGCACGCCTGGCACGCACCACGCGCCCGTCGTGCACCGCCACCGACACCACGGCGCTGGAGGTGTCCAGGGCGACTACCGCCACGTGCGCACCCTCCTGGTCGGTCCGGTCGGTCCGGTAGGCCGGCGAACCCCGGGGGTCAGCTCAGCTCGCCGGGGCCGGCAGTGTGACCCCGACCCAGCGCTCACCGTATGCCAACACGGACACCGTGCGCGGCTCGTCCCCCACGATGCTCAGGTCGTCGGGGTTCACCGATCCCGCCCGGTCCCCGCGGGGGCGGCGGATGCGGACCTCCAGCCGGTCCGAGGCCAGGTGCTCGACCAGCCCCTCACCCCACTCGACCACGGTGACCGACTCGTCCAGATCGGCGTCCAGGTCGAGGTCGTCGACCTCGGCCAGCCGCCCGAGCCGGTAGGCGTCCACGTGCACGAGGGACAGCCCCGGTTCGGTGCTCGCGTGGATCCGGGCGATGACGAAGGTCGGGCTGGTCACCTCGTCCACCACGTCCAGCGCGGCTCCGATGCCCTGCGCGAGGGTGGTCTTGCCGGCGCCGAGATCGCCGGACAGCAGGACGACGTCCCCGGCCCGCAGCAGCCGGCCGATCGAGCGCCCGAGCTGCCGCATGGCCTCAGCGGTCGGGACCAGCAACGCGGACTCGCCCACAGGCGACCTGCCCTCGCCCGGCCGGTCCGCCCGGTGTACTCCGGTCACTCTCCGTCCTCTCCTCCCGCGCTCCGCGGCGGCTCCGGACCTGTCGGCACCGTGCCGCCCACGCGTCGTGTCCCGGACCGCCGGCTGCGCCGGCACCGTGCGGGACAGGGCGTCCCGTACCGGCACGACCACACCGATATCGGTGGCGGCCACACCCATCTGACCACTCACCGTAGTCACCACGAGACACCTCACCTCTCCGGAACCCTGGATCAACCAGCAGGAATGCCGAACATGCCGGGTCCGGCCGTCCAGAATACGTCCACGTACCGTCTCGCACAGCAACGACCCGGCCGAAGCCGTGTCACCTCGCGCGACCCGAGGACCCCGGCCGGACGGCGATCACCGTGCGCCGGGGGCGGATCGTACCGCGGCGGTGGCGTCCCTCGCCCCGGATGAGCAGGGCCCGATCCACCAGCTCACGGAGAGCAACCGTCACGAGATCGGGATGTTCCAACATGACCAGATGGCCCGCCTCGTGCACCAGCACGAACTCTGCCCAGGGTGCGGCCTCGGCGATGGCCTCACTGTGTGCGGGCGGGATCAACACGTCTGCATCTCCCGCCAGCACCAGCACGGGGACGCCGTCGAGCAGGTCCAGGGCGGCCGCTCCGTCGTACCCGGCGAACGCCGGCAGGAAACGCGAGATGACCGCGACGCTGGTCGTACTGATCATCCGCGCGGTGAACTGCACGAGGTCGGCCGGGACCGGAGAGGCGTACGAGTAGCGGCGCACGAGCAGGCTCTCCAGATCGCTGCCCAGCCGGCGCCCCGCCTCGACCCCGGGAGTGCGGGCGAGGATCCGGGTGACCGGGGGCGCGAGCCGCCGGATCACCGGCCCCAGCCCCGGGAGCCCGAGGTCCACCCGGGCAAGGCCTCCTGCGCTCGTGGCGACCAGGGCCACACCGACCAGGCGCTCGGTGACCAGGGACGGCCGTTGCGCGAGCAGGGACATGATCGACATTCCGCCCATGGAGTGACCGACCAGCACGACGGGTCCGCGCGGCACGACCGCGTCCAGGACGCACCCCAGGTCCTGCCCGACCCGCTCGAGGCTGACCGGAGCGGTGGGGTCGCCGGCGGGCGGCCCGAGCGGCGAGCGGCCGTGCCCCCGGTGGTCCCAGAACACCAGGCGGTACCGGCCCCGCAGGGCGATCCGCTGGAAGTGCCACGAGTCGCAGGTCAGGGCGTAGCCGTGGCAGAAGACCACGGTGGGTGCCGGGGCCGCCCCGGCATCCGGCTCGTCCACCTCCACGTGCAGCGCGGTGCCGTCGTCGGCGACCACCGGGTGCAGCACTCCGCGGACCTGGCCGAGACCCGCCACGTCCGGGCCGGTGGCTCCTCCGCCGACCGACCCCCCGCCGGCCTCCCCCCCGCCGGCCGTCCCGGCTCCGGGACCGTTCGCGGTCCCCGGGTCGAGCCCCCGGCGTACCGCCAGTCGCTCGGTGGCCAGTCCCGCCACCGCGCCGACGGCCGCAGCCGTCAGGCCCACGCCGAGGGAGACCAGGCCCACACGTCCCGGGCGGCTCACGGTTGTCCTGCCGCCCCGCTCCCGTCCGCCGACCGGTCGGCGACCGCCGGCCCGTCTGCGTCCGCGGGTGCGGCGAGGGCCCCGGAGGCCGGATCGGGGGCAGCCGCACCGGCCCCGCGATCGAGGTACCGGCGGGGCACCCGCGTGCCCAGGCGCGAGACGATCTCGTAGCTGATGGTGCCGGCCGCCTCGGCCCACTCCTGGGCGGTGGGGAATCCCTCGGTGCCGTCCCCGAAGAGCACCACGGGGTCTCCCTCGACGACCCCCGCGGAGTTGGCGGCATCCTGCAGGTCGACCACGAACTGGTCCATGCAGACACGGCCCGCGATGGTGTGGCGCCGTCCCCGCAGCCAGAGCGGGGCGCGCCCGCTCGCGTGCCGGGGAATACCGTCGGCGTAGCCCAGCGGTACGACGGCGGTGGTGGTGTCCGCCGCGGTCGTGTGCACGTGCCCGTAGGACACCCCAGTGCCGCCGGCGACGTGCTTGACCGCGGCCACCCGGGCCAGCAACGTCATCGCGGGTTGCAGACCCCAGGCCTGCGGCTCCGGGGCTCCGTCGAACGGGGACAGGCCGTACAGCGCCAGGCCCGGACGGATCAGGTCGAACCAGGAGCCGGGGTTGTTCAGGGCGGCCGACGAGTTCGCCAGGTGCCGGACGGCGAACCGCAGCCCGCGGTCCTGCGCCGCGTCGACGGCGTCCCGGAACGCGGCGGTCTGCGCGGCCACGGAGGGATGGGACCGGTCCTCGGCCTGCGCGTAGTGCGAGAAGGCGCCGGCCACCTCGAGCAGCCCGTCGGCCTGGCACTTTGCCGCGGCCTCGACCAGGTCCGGCCACAGTGCGGCCGGGCAGCCGTTACGGGTGAGCCCGGTGTCGATCTTCAGGTGGATGCGCGCCGGGCGGCCCGACCGCCGAGCGGCAGCCACCACCTCGTCGAGGGACCAGCGCGCACTGACGCCGAGGTCCACCCCCTGGGTGACCGCCTCGACGAACCGGTCCCCGGGCACGGTGAGCCAGGCCAGCACGGGGGCCGTGACCCCACCCGAACGCAGGGCCAGCGCCTCCGCGAGGGTGGCCACCCCCAGCCAGGAGGCACCCCCGTCGAGGGCCGCGCGCGCCGAGGGCAGCAACCCGTGACCGTAGCCGTCCGCCTTCACCACGGCCATCACTCCCGCGCCGGGACACCGTCGGAGCAGGGTCGCGACGTTGTGCCGGATGGCGTCGAGGTCGACCACGGCGCAGGCGGGCAGTCCGGGGGGCAGTGACGCTTTCATCGGCTCCAGTGTGGCACTCGGCCCCGGAAATGCACCGCCCCCACCAGGGGATACCGCGATCAGCGCCCTCGGCGCAGCCCCGGGCCGACCGTTCGACCCCGACCTGTCCCGTTCGCCGGTTCCTCGGCCCCGGCAACCCTGCCGGTCCCGTCTGGCCCAGGGGCGCCACGCAGACAGGCGGCGACGACCTCGGGCACCGCCCGCGCGACCGCCGAGGCCGTGACCGGGCCACCGCGACCGGCCGCCCGCGCCGCGAGCCCGTGCAGCACGGCGGCCAGGGATCCCGCCGCGAACGGGGTGAGTCCGGCGGCCAGCAACGCACCGGCGATTCCGGCGAGCACGTCCCCGGCCCCTGCCGTGGCCAACCAGGCCGGGGCCGTGGCTGCGGTCCGCACCGATCCGGACGGGTCCGCGACCACCGTGACCGCGCCCTTGAGCAGTACGGTCGCGCCCGTCTCCGCCGCCGCGCGGCGGGCGTGCCACAGGGGCCGCTCCTCGACCTGTTCCCGGGTGGCGGCCAGGCCGCGATCCGTGAGCAGCCGGGCCAGCTCTCCCGCATGCGGGGTCGCCAGCACCGGACCGTCGCAGCGGGCGGGCAGGGCGGCCAGTGCCCCGGCGTCCGCCACCGCCGGCAGGCCGGTCGCGAGGGCGGCCCGGATCTCGGCGAGCCGCTCACCGTCCCCGGGGTCGACCCCGCAGCCCAGGACATGGGCCTGCACCCGCCCGGGGCCGGGGACGACTTCGGGGTGCGAGGCGAGCACGAGCGCCGTCGGGGTGGCCGGTCCGAGGTAGCGGACCATGCCGACCCCGGTGGCCAGGGCGCCCGCGCAGGCGAGCACCGCCACCCCCGGGTACCGGTCCGTGCCCGCGACCACCCCGAGCACCCCGCGGCGGTACTTGTCCTGGTCACGGCCCGGCACGGGGAAGGCGGCCGCGACGTCCGCGGGATCCAGGCGGGTCACGCTCGGCTTCCCGGACAGGTACGGGCGCAGCCCCAGGTCCACGACCTCCACCCGGCCCGCGGCGTGCGCGGCGGGGGGCAGCAGCAGGCACGGCTTGGCGGTGCCGAACGTGACGGTCAGGGTGGCGGGCAGGAATGGTCCGGGCGTCTCCCCGGAGTCCGGGTCCACCCCGCTCGGCAGGTCGACCGCGACCACGGGGACCCCGGCCGGCACCTGCGTCACGAGCGCGGCGGCCACCGGGCGCAGTCCCGGTGCGGCGCCCAGGCCGACCACGCCGTCCACGATCAGGTCGGCCGCGCGGAGCAGTTCCAGGGGACATCCACCGCGGGCACCGGGCTCCGCTCCGGGGCGGGCGACCCTCCCCCCGGCGCCGGTGAGGGCCGCCAGGCCCTCGGGATGCGCCCGACCGCCCAGGAGCACGGCGTCCACCCGGATCCCCCGGCGCGCGAGCCGTGCCCCCGCCCAGAGGGCGTCCCCCCCGTTGTCGCCGCTGCCGACGAGCAGGACCACCCGCGCACCGGTCACCCGAGCCCGGCACCGGCGCAGCTCGCGGACGACCGCCACGGCGAGCGCGGACGCCGCCCGCTGCATCAGGGCCCCGGGCGGGACCTGCGCGAGCACCACCGCCTCCGCCGCCCGGACGGTCGCGACCTCGTAGGACTCGATCACGGTGCCTCCAGGCTGTCCCCACCCGCCGGGTGCCCCGGAGCTTGCCCTGGCTGCCCCGACCCGGTGCCGGACCGCGGCCCGGCGGACCGGATCCGCCCGCACACCGGGAACGAGAGATCGGCGAGCACGGGACCAGCGCGCACGGGACCGCGGACCGGGCTCACTCGACGGTGACCGACTTGGCCAGGTTGCGCGGCTGGTCGACGTCCAGGCCCTTGGCGGTGGCCAGCTCGCAGGCGAACACCTGCAACGGCACGATCGCGACGAGCGGGCTGAGCAGCGTCGGCGCGGCCGGCACGCGGATCACCTCCGCCGCGTAGGGGACCACGTCCTCGTCCCCCTCCTCGGCGATGACGATCGTCCGGGCTCCGCGGGCGTTGATCTCCTGGATGTTCGAGATCACCTTGGCGTGCAGGTGGTCGCGGCTGCGCGGCGACGGCACGATCACGAACACCGGTTGACCGGGCTCGATGAGCGCGATCGGCCCGTGCTTGAGCTCCCCGGCGGCGAATCCCTCGGCGTGGATGTAGGCCAGTTCCTTGAGCTTGAGCGCGCCCTCCATGGCCACGGGGTACCCCACGTGACGGCCCAGGAAGAGCACCGAGCGCGTGTCCGCCATCCAGCGGGCCATCGTGCGGACCTGCTCCAGGCCGTCCAGCACCTTCTGGATCTTCTCGGGCATGGCCTGGAGCTGGGTCAGGATCTCGCCGATCTCGTCGGGGAACTTGGTGCCCCGCAACTGGGCCAGGTACAGGCCGAGCAGGTAGCACGCGGTGATCTGGGCCAGGAAGGCCTTCGTCGAGGCGACCGCGATCTCGGGACCGGCATGCGTGTACAGCGCGGCGTCGGACTCGCGCGGGATGGTCGAGCCGTGGGTGTTGCAGACCGCGATCACCCGGGCGCCCTGTTCCCGGGCGTGCCGCACGGCCATGATCGTGTCCATGGTCTCCCCGGACTGGGAGATCGCCACGACCAGCGTCCTCGCGTTCACCACGGGGTCGCGGTAGCGGAACTCGTGGGCGAGCTCGACCTCCACCGGGATCCGGCACCAGTGCTCGATGGCGTACTTGGCCACCAGCCCCGCGTACGCGGCGGTTCCGCAGGCGATGACCACGATCTTGTCGATCTGGCGCAGGGCCGACTCGTCCATGTGCAGTTCGTCCAGCACCAGCCGGCCCGCCGCGTCGGTGCGGCCGAGCAGGGTGTCGGCCACCGCATGCGGCTGATCGTTGATCTCCTTCGCCATGAAGCTCGGGTAGCCACCCTTCTCGGCGGCGGTGGCGTCCCAGTCCACGTGGTACTGGCGACCGGTCGCCGGGGAGCCGTCGAATCCGGTGATCTCGGCTCCCTCCGCGGTGATCGTGACCACCTGGTCCTGGCCCAGTTCCACCGCCTCGCGGGTGTGGCCGATGAAGGCCGCCACGTCGGAGCCGAGGAAGGTCTCGCCGTCCCCGAGCCCGACGACCAGGGGCGAGTTGCGCCGCGCCCCGACCACCACGCCCGGTACCTCTGCGTGCACCGCGAGCAGGGTGAACGCGCCCTCCAGCCGACGGGCCACGACCTGCATGGCCCGGGAGAGGTCGCCCTCGGTCCGGTAGGCCCGGGCGAGCAGGTGCGCCGCGACCTCGGTGTCGGTCTGGCTGGCGAAGTGCACCCCCTCGTCGGCCAGCTCCGACTTGAGCGTGGCGAAGTTCTCGATGATGCCGTTGTGGATCACGGCGACCGTGCCGTCCCCGCCGAGGTGCGGGTGCGCGTTGGCGTCCGTGGGACCGCCGTGGGTGGCCCAGCGGGTGTGGCCGATCCCGGTCACGGACGGGGGCGGCGGCTCCTCGATGAGCGCCTCCCGCAGGCGCGCGAGCTTGCCCGAGCGCTTGATCGTCAGGATTCCGCCGTCCGCCTGGAGCGCCACGCCGGCCGAGTCGTAGCCGCGGTACTCCAGCCGCTGCAGGCCCTCCAGCACCACGTCCAGCGCCTGCGTGCCCGTCCCCGCCCGTCCGGTGTACCCCACGATTCCGCACATGCCGTTCAGCCTAACCGGCAGGCGGTGCGCCCAGGCCGGAACGGACGAGAGCAGAATGCCCACGTGCCGAGCATCACCGACTGTCCTGACGGCGGGGTCCGCGAGCGGCGGAACAGCCCGGTCGCCGCGATGACCCGCCTGGTCGGATCCCCTTTCGTGGACCTCGACCGGGCCACCTGGGCACGCCTGCGGGACAACACCCCGCTCACCCTCACCGAGCAGGACCTTGCCCGGATCCAGGGCATGGGCGAACGGATCGACCTCGATGAGGTCGAGGAGGTGTACCTGCCGCTGTCCCGGCTGCTCACCCTGTACGTGGCCGCCGTGGACCACCTGCACACCGCGACCGCGCGCTTCCTGGGCGAGGCGGCCGACCGCACCCCCTTCGTGATCGGGATCGCGGGTTCGGTGGCGGTCGGCAAGTCGACGGCGGCGCGGATCCTGCGCGAGCTGCTCTCCCGGTGGCCGGACACCCCGCACGTCGAGCTGGTCACCACCGACGGCTTCCTCATGCCCAACGCCCAGTTGGAGAAGCGTGGCCTGATGGAGCGCAAGGGCTTCCCGGAGTCCTACGACCGCCGGCGGCTGCTGCGGTTCGTCGCCGACGTGAAGTCCGGGGTGCCCGAGGTGCGCGCGCCCGTCTACTCGCATCTGACCTACGACATCGTGCCCGGCGCCGAGGTGGTCGTCCGGCGACCGGACGTGCTGATCGTCGAGGGGCTCAACGTCCTGCAACCGGCCCTGGTGCGGGCGGACGGCCGGCAGGGGGTCGCGGTGAGCGACTTCTTCGACTTCTCGGTCTACGTGGACGCCCGCACCGAGGACGTGCGCCGCTGGTACGTGCGCCGCTTCCTCGACCTGCGCGCCACCGCCTTCGCCCGCCCCGAGTCGTACTTCCACCGCTACGCCGAGCTCACCGACGAGGAGGCCGTGGCCCGAGCGGAACAGATCTGGCGGGACATCAACGAGCGCAACCTGATCGAGAACGTGCTGCCGACCCGGGGACGCGCCACGCTCGTGCTGACCAAGTCCGAGGACCACACGATCCGCCGGATCCGCCTGCGCAAGCTCTGACGGGTGCCGGCGGGTCGCTCCCCCACTACGAGCAGGACCGCTCCCCACCACCGGGGCCGCTCCCGAGCTACAGGCCGAGCCGCTCCCGCACCACTCCCGCCAGGTCGTGAGCCAGCCGGCGGGCCTCGTCCGGGTCCGCGGCCTCGACCATCACCCGCACCAGGGGCTCGGTGCCCGAGGGACGCAGGAGCACCCGGCCGTTGCCGGCGAGACTGCGCTCGGCGGCGGCCACGGCCTCCGCGAGGGCCCGGTCCTGCCCGGCCCGGGCCTTGTCCACACCCGGCACGTTCACGAGCACCTGCGGTAGGCGCTGCATCACGCCGGCGAGCTCGGCCAGGGTCCGCCGGGTCTCGGCCATCCGCGCGAGCAGATGCAGGCCGGTGAGCACCCCGTCCCCGGTCGTGGCGTGCTCCAGCATGACCACGTGCCCGGACTGCTCCCCGCCGAGGCTGTAACCCCCGCGGTGCATCTCCTCCAGCACGTAGCGGTCGCCGACAGCGGTCTGCACGGTCGCGATCCCCTCGCGGCGCATCGCGAGCAGCAGGCCGAGGTTGCTCATCACCGTGGTGACCAGGGTGCCGCGGGTGAGGGCGTCCCGCTCCCGCATGGCCACCGCCAGCACCGCCATGATCTGGTCGCCGTCGATCTCGCGGCCGAGCTGGTCGATGGCCAGGCACCGGTCGGCGTCACCGTCGTGGGCCACCCCCGCGTCCGCCTCGTTGGCGACCACGGCGTCCCGGAGCCGGTCGAGGTGGGTCGAGCCGTAGCCGTCGTTGATGTTGAGCCCGTCCGGCTGGGCCCCGATCACCACCACGTCGGCACCGGCCTCCCGCAGGGCCCGGGGCGAGACGGCGCTCGCGGCACCGTGCGCGCAGTCCACGACCACCCGCAGCCCGTCCAACCCGTGCGGGAGGGTGGCGAGCAGGTGCGCCACGTACAGGTCGGCGGCCTCCGCCATCACCTGCACGCGCCCGACCGCGGCACCGACGGGACGCTGCCAGACCTCCCCGAGCCGCTGCTCGATGAGGTCCTCGACGTCGTCGGGCAGCTTGTTGCCACCCTTGGCGAAGAACTTCACGCCGTTGTCGGGCATCGAGTTGTGCGAGGCGGAGAGCACCACGCCCAGCTC
>CAZOWW010000115.1:0-17984 GCA_964583765.1 uncultured Kineosporiaceae bacterium | reverse complement strand
CGGTGGGGTAGGCCGGGGTGGGGGCGCAGGTCGGCACGCAGGAGTGCAGCGTGGACGCGAGTCCAGCGGTGGGGTAGGCCGGGGTGGGGGCGCAGGTCGGCACGCAGGAGTGCAGCGTGGAGGCGGCGCCCTGTGCGGCGGCGGACCCGTGGGGGCACTGGGACGCGGAGGGTTCGTTGGACTCGACGGACACCGTGGTGGCTCCTTCGCTCGTGCCACTCGACCCAGGCAACTCGTGACGCCTGCTCAGGTGGCTGACGGAGATTGCTGAGGTCACGCGCGAGGGCGAGAGCGGCGCGCGGAATCCGCTCCCGGTATGACGTGACGTCCGGAACATCGGGTGCGCGCGGCGATCAGAACTCCCCCGCGGGAGGGAGACCGCTGGTTCCTGCTCCGGGGGGACATCAGTCGGTGTCGCGGTGGAGACCGGCCGGATACCTCCTCCGTACGGCCGATCCCGGCGACGGCGACCAGGACACCCCCCGGGACGTCCGGATGCGGTCGATCAAATCGCTAGTCTGGTCGTGGCATCGAGTCGGAACCCCGCTGATCTCTCCATGCCCAGCGGTCACCCGGTCGTGCTTCCGCGGATCGGACGGCACCTCGTCGGCAAGACAGGACGTGTGGCGCCGTCTTCCAGACCCGGTGGGGGACACTGCCAAGCGAAGGAAGAGGAAGAGTTTCTGTGGCCGAGTCTGCACAGCAGGATGTGGTGGACGTTCCCTGTCCGGTCGTCGATGAGCAACGTCCCTCTCACGGGGTGGGGGCGGTCCTGCGGGGAGGGTTCTGCGCTGTCCGTCGGCTGTACGCAGCACTCCGCCGTGTGTTCCGTCCCGACCCCGGGTGGAAGAGGCTCTACCTCAGCACCGTGGGCATGGAGTTCATGCTCATGCTCACGCCCGACCACGAGTACTCGCAGCCCAAGTGGGTGGCCTTCGGCGTACTCATCGTGCTGACGCACCTGGCGATCCTCTTCGTGCGGTCCCACCCGCTCGTCGTCCTGACCTGGGAGCTCGCCGTCTTCCTGGCTGCCCCGCACTTCGGTCTCGACCCGTACGCGGGGGTGATCGTCGCCCTCTACTTCTTCTGCTTCGCGAGCCGGCTGCCCGCGGCCCTGGCCGCAACGGTGACCGTGCTGGCCGCCTGCGACGTCATCCAGTACATCTACGGCAGCGGCCTCATCTCCTTCGGCAGGGCGATGATCGCTCTGGCGATCTTCCCGACGGGCACCTTCATGGCCGCGCAGCAGGTCCGGGCGCAGGTGGCGGCCCGGTATGCGGAACAGTCCCGGGCTCTCGAGGCCGAACTGGCACTGCGGGAGGAGCGGCTCCACCTCGCGCGCGAGACGCACGACGTCCTCACCCACTCGGTGAGCATGATCTCGCTGCTGGCGGCCGGTGCCCTGAACGTCTTCGAGTCCGACCGCGACGCCGCACGGCAGGCGCTGGGCGACATCCGGCAGATCGCGTCCCGTTCGGCCGGTGAACTACGGTCGGTCGTACGCCGGATGCGGTCCGAGGACGTGACCGGTGATCCTGGTGGTTCCCGAGGACTCACCGATGTCCCGGAACTCGTGGAGTTCGTGCGGCGGTCGGGTCGGGAGGTCGCGCTGGAGACGAGCGAGCCGTCGTGGTTGTGCTCGCCGGAGCAGAGTCGAGCCGCCTACCGCGCCGTCCAGGAGGGCCTGACGAACGCCGTCAAGCACGGGGTGCCGGGATCGGCGATCCGGGTCCGGATGCGGTGGTCCCCGACCTGGTTCCGCGCGGAGGTCGAGAGTCAGTCGTTGACCGCCATGGTGGAGGAGCCCGCCTTTGCGTCCTCCGGGCACGGCCTGCGGGGCATCGGGGAGCGGGTCGCCGCGGCCGGGGGGCAGTTCGAGGCGAGCCGCTCCGGCCAGCGGTTCAGGCTGCAGGCCACGTTCTTCCCTGCCCCCGGCCCGGAGGAGCCTGGATTCGGGGGTCGGGACGCGGCGCGCTGGGTCGAGCCCGCGCTCGATCTCGGGAACGCGGGCGAGGTCGTGCTGCCGGACGAGCGGACGCTGGAACACCACCAGTGACCCGGGTACTGATCGTGGACGACGAGCCGTTCGCGAGGGCAGGGATCCGGATGCTGCTGTCCGGCTGCGAGGACCTCGAGGTCGTCGGAGAGGCGCGCAGCGGGGAACAGGCGCTCGAGTTGTGCCGGGAGCTGGCGCCGGACGTCGTCGTGATGGACCTGCATCTCCCGGGACTCAGTGGCGCCGAGACGACCCAGCGCATCCGAGCCCGGTCCGGACCCGACGGAGGTCCGGCCGTCCTCGCGGTCACCAGCCTGGGTCTCGAGGAGAGCCTGCTCCCGGCCTTGCAGGCCGGCGCTGCGGGATACGTCCACAAGGACTCCCCGGAGACGATTGCGGATGCCGTGCGCGCCGTCGCCTCCGGGAAGGGGTGGCTGGACACCTCCGCGGTGCCCGTGGTGATCTCCGAGGTGGTGCGGGGTCCTCTGCGCACGTCCTTCGCCGATTCCCGGCTGGCGCAACTCACCTCCCGCGAGCGGGAGGTACTCGCGCTCGCGGCCCAGGGCTACAGCAACGGGCAGATCGCCGAGGAACTGTTCATCGGTGCGACGACCGTGAAGTCCCACATGAGCAGCGTGTTGCTGAAACTGGGGGTACAGGACCGCACCCAGGCGGTGATCATCTTCCTGAAGGACCAGCGCGGCGGGAACTGATCCGCATCACCTGGTCTGCCACGTCCGACCCGCCACGCTCGACCCGGTTTGCCCGCCGCTGGCTATCGCTACCTGCCCCTTTCATGGCCTGTTCACCCGGTTTTCGGCCGCTCAGGGACGCCCGACCCTAGCGTGATGGCCCATGGGCGCATCCCTGACAGTGCGGGCCCGGGGGATCACCAAGTGCTTCGGTGAGGTCGTCGCGCTCGACGCCGTCGACCTGGACGTGACCCCCGGCCGCATCCACGGCCTGGTCGGCCCCAACGGTGCCGGCAAGACCACCCTGCTGGGTCTGCTGCTCGGCCTGGCGGTCGCCGACCGGGGCAGCCTGGAGATCCTGGGCGTACCGGTCGGGCGAACCCTGTCCGCACCGGACGGTGTCGCCGGGTTCGTGGACGGCCCCGGGCTCTATCCCTCCCTGACCGCCCGGGCGAACCTGGCCGCACTGGCCGCACTTCGCGGACGGGACGCGCGCACGGCGGGCGTCGACGACGTGCTCCACGAGGTTGGTCTCACCGACGTCGCGGACGACCGGGTGCGCGGCTTCTCGCTCGGCATGCGGCAGCGGCTGGGGCTCGCCGCCGCGCTGCTGACCAGGCCGCGGCTGCTGGTGCTGGACGAACCGACCAACGGTCTGGACCCGGCCGGCCAACACCACATGCACCGTGTGCTCGCCCGACTGGCCGCCGAGGGGGCGGCCGTGGTGCTCTCCAGTCACCGGATGGACGACGTCGGGGCGCTCTGCTCCGAGGTCACCCTTCTGCGGACCGGGCGGGTGGTCTTCTCCGGCTCGGTGGAGAAGCTGCGTGCCGAGAGCGGCGACCTCGAGTACCGCCTGGTCACCACCGCTCCGGACGTCGCCCGGCGGCTGGCGCTCGACGCGCCGGACCTGCACGTGCTGGACGATCGGCCGGGCGGGCTGCGAGCGGCCGTCGACCCGGAGGTCGGGCCTCGGGCGGCCGGCGACGCCCTCGTCGTGCGGGCGTCGGTGGCGGCTCTCGACGACCTGGTGGTGCGGCTCGTCGGGTGGGGTGTCGCGCTGCGCGAGCTCACCCCTGTGATCTCTCCCCTGGAGACGGCCTTCCTCGCCCTCACCGAGCAGCAGGACGACGTCCGTGAGCAGCGGGAAGGCGCACGATGACCGCCACGATCGACGTCCCGGTCGCCGCTTCCCGCCCCGTGCCGGTGCTGCGCGGCTACCGGTTCGAGCTGGTGAAGCTGGTGTCCCAATGGCGGGTTCGTGCCCTGCTCCTCGCCGCCTGGATCGGCCCGACGGTCGTCGTCGTGGCCATCCATCAGCAGGGAACCCTGCCCGCCGACACCGTGTTCGGCCGCTGGATGCACGCCACCGGCTGGGCGGGACCTCTGGTGGCGCTCGGCTTCGCCGGCACCTGGGCGCTGCCGTTGCTCACCTCGGTGGTGGCCGGGGACGTGTTCGCCGCCGAGGACCGGCTGGGCACGTGGTGCCACCTGCTCGTGGCGATGCGCTCGCCACGACGGATCTTCCTCGGCAAGGCCCTCGCCAGCCTCACCGTGATCGGGCTGCTGGTGGCCGGACTGGCCTGTTCCAGCGCCGTCGCCGGCCTGCTGGCCGTCGGCGACCAGCCACTGACCGGACTGGACGGGCACGTGCTCGCCTCGGCGGACGCCGGTCGCGCGGTGCTCCTCGCCTGGATCTGCGCACTGGCTCCGACCTTGGCGCTCGCGGCGATCGGCCTGCTCGGTTCCGTCACGATGGGGCGTTCCCCGATGGGATTGCTGCTGCCCGCGGTCGTCGCCTTCGGCATGCAGGTCGCCCAGATCCTGCCCCTGCCCGTCGCGGTACGCCTGGCCCTGCCCGGCTACGCCTTCCTCGCCTGGCGTGGTCTGTTCACCAGCCCGGCACAGCTCGGACCGCTGCTCGTCGGCATCGTGGTCAGCCTGCTGTGGGCCGTCCTCGCCACCGTGGCCGCGTACCGGGTGTTCCTGCGACGGGACTTCACCACCGCCCACGACGGTTCCGGCCGCCGGGCGTTCACCGCCGGCGTCCTGCCGCTCGCGACCCTGCTCGCCCTCACGGTCGCCGTCCTCGGGGCGGCCACGCCCGCGTCGGGATCCGGCATCGACCAGAGCAAGCTGCAGCGCTCGCTGGCGACGGCCTTCGCCCACCTGTACCGGGCACAGACGCAGGAACTGCACCGCCCGGACGTCACCGAGGCCCAGCTGCAGACCTCCGCGACCTGCACCAAGGGCGACGGCCTGGTCGCGAACAGTGGCCCGGGCAGCGGCTGGCGTTGCGTCGTCTCCTGGCACCTGCCCGGCACCTCCGCCGTGGGCAACGCCACCTACCAGCTCGACGTCACCGCGGACGGCCGGTATGTCGCCGACGGCGACGGTCCGCGGGCGGTGAACGGCTACTTCATGGTGCGCACCCCGAGCGGGGACGCGCCCAACCCTCTGTGGCGGTTCGACGGAATCGTCGATCTGCTCGCATCCACCGGAAGGGGATGAGTCATGGACGTAGTTCGCCGACACCGGCGCGCTCCGGAGGCCCGCCCGGGCATCTTCGGACGTACCGGCCGCCGGGTCCACCGGGTCCGGCTGCTGCTCGCCGGCATCACCGCCGTCGCTGTGCTCGGCACCAGCTACGGCATCGCCTACGCCTCGACGAACGGGTTCGGCACGGATCACGTCGGCCAGACCACGTCCCGGGGTCTGGTCGTGGCCGGGGACCAGGTCCTCGCGCCGCTGGGCGACCGGCTGGTCATCAACAACGGCAAGATCATGACCGCAACGCTCAGTCCGGACGGCAGCCACCTCGCCGCTCTCACCGCCGACGGGGGTATCGCGCTCACCATCGTCGATCTGAGGAACTGGAAGGTCCAGCAGCTCGTCGGGAACTCGGCGGCGGCCGACCTGAGGATCAGCAACAACAGCGTGGGGCAGCAGGGGCCGACCTACTCCCCGGACGGGTCCACCCTGTGGCTGCCCCAGATCGACGGCTACCAGCGGTTCCCGGTCAACGCCGACGGCTCGGTCGGCGTGCCCACCTTCGTCGCCATCCCGGCGGACGGCACCAAGAGCGGGCTCCCGGCCCAGGCGGTGTTCTCCGCGGACGGCGCCACCGTGTACGCCGCGGTCAACGGGCAGAACCGCGTGGCCGCCATCGACGCGGTCACCGGCACCATCGAGCGCAGCTGGGCCGTCGGCAACGCTCCGCGCGGCATCGTGCGCATCGGCGCCCGGCTGTACGTCAGCAACGAGGGAGGGCGTCCCGCCACCGCCGGTGACACCACCCTCAACTCCTACGACACGCAGGTGCCGGCCGATCCGAGGACCGGGGCCACGACCACCGGCACGGTGAGCGTCATCGACCTGGCGCACACGGAGGCCGCCGTGCGGAGCATCACGGTCGGCCTGCACCCGACCTCGCTCTACGCCAGGAACGGCACGCTGTTCGTCGCCGACACCGGCAGCGACGACGTCTCGGTCATCGACACCCGCAAGGACGCCGTCGTCCAGACCATCGCCACGCAGCCGTGGCCGGAGGCGAGCGTCGGTTACGAGCCGGACGGCATCACCCTCACCGACGACGGTCACCTCCTGGTGACGCTCGGCCGCGCCGACGCGGTCGCCGTGTACCACTACACCACGGCACAGACCCCGGTCAGCTACGTCGGCCTGCTGCCGACCGACTACTTCCCGACCGCTGTCGACGTCGTGGGCAAGCAGATCCTGGTCAGCAACACCCGGGGTATCGACGCCCTGCGCCCGGACAGCAACGGGCACAACACCCACGACACCACGAGCAGCCTGACCAGGTTCACGCTCCCCAGCGATCACGACACCGCGCGCTACACCGCGAAGGTGTTCCAGCAGAACGGCTGGACCCCCGGGTCGGTGCGGTGGGCCGGCGGCGCGACCGCGAAGCCGACGTCCGTGCCGACTCCCGTCCCGGCGCGCCTGGGCGACCCGTCGACGATCAAGCACGTCTTCCTGCTCGTCAAGGAGAACCGGACCTACGACCAGGTGTTCGGGGACATCGCGCAGGGCGACGGCGATCCGTCGCTGACCCAGTTCGGCCAGAACGTGACCCCGAACCAGCACGCGTTGGCGACGCAGTTCGGCCTCTACGACAACACCTACGACATCGGCACGAACTCCGCCGAGGGACACAACTGGCTGATGCAGGCGGACGACCCGGAGTACACGGAGTCCTCCGCGGGCGAGTACGTGCGCAGCTACGACACCGAGGACGACGCCCTCGGCCACCAGCGCTCCGGCTTCCTCTGGAGCGGTGCCCAGGCGGTCGGCCGGACCGTCCGCAACTTCGGGGAGTTCGAGCAGTTCGAGACGTACCCGGCCGGCAACAACTGGGGCACTTTCTACTGCGACGCGCTGAGCATGGACGCGACGGGGAACCCCACCACGATCGACCAGGTGACGTCGTCCCCGATCCCGTCCCTGAACGACGTCACGGTGCACGCCTACCCGAAGTTCGACGTCGGCATCCCGGACCTGTACCGGTACGAGATCTGGAAGCAGGACTTCCAGAAGCACGGCCCGGCCGACCTGAACATGTTGTGGCTGTCCAGCGACCACACCGGGGGCCCGTTGAACCCCGCCGCCCAGGTCGCGGACAACGACCTCGCGGTGGGCCGGATCGTCGACACCATCTCGCACAGCCGGTACTGGAAGGACTCGGCAATCTTCGTGGTCGAGGACGACAGCCAGAACGGCCAGGACCACGTCGACGGTCACCGCGGACCGATCGAGATCATCAGCCCCTACGTCCGGCACGGCGTGGTGGACGGCACCTACTACTCGCAGATCACGATGATCCGAACGATCGAGCAGATCCTCGGCATCCACCCGATGAACCAGAAGGACAGCGCGGCCACCCCGATGCGGGGAGCCTTCACCCCGCGACCCGACTTCCGGCCGTTCACCGCGGTGCCGAACCGGACCTCGCTGACGCTGGGGTACGCGACTGAGCCGAGCTGCGGTTGGGACACGGTGCCGACCGCGGACGCCGCCGCCCAGCCCTCCACCGTGGTACCCACGGCCGAGAAGCAGGTCGCCGCACAGTGGCAGAAGTGGCGGTCCCAGCAGCACCTGACCGGTCCGAGCGCTGTCCCGGACTATGCGAACCCGGCGCAGATGAACCACCTCACGTGGTACCAGATGCACGGGTGGACGACGCCGTACCCGGGTGAGTCCCGGATCTACCTCCCCGCCCAGGTGCCGGGGGCGTTCATCCCGGCCGCGGACGCCGGGGAGTGACGGAGTCCGTGCAGGGGACGAAGTCCGCGTGGTGACGGAGCCCGGGGAGTGACGGAGGCCTGCGACTGAGCGAGCACCTGCCCGATCAGGTGGACCTCTCCGGTCACCCGGAGTCGGTGGGTCACCCGGAGTCGGTGGGCCACCAGGCGCCGGCCGGTCCCGAGGAGTCGGCCGGGGATGTCCTCGACACCCGAGGGCATCCCCGGCCGCACCTCGCACGCCGGCTGGGCCTGTTCGACGCGGTCGTGCTGGGCCTGGCGTCGATGATCGGGGCCGGGGTCTTCGCCGCGTTCCCGCCTGCCGCCGGGGCCGCCGGCACGGGGCTGCTCATCGGGCTGGGCGTCGCCGCGGTCGTGGCCTACTGCAACGCCACCTCCTCGGCCCAGCTCGCCGCCCAGTACCCGACCTCGGGTGGTACCTACGTCTACGGGCGGGAGCGGCTGGGCGGCTGGTGGGGCTTCGTGGCCGGGTGGGGATTCGTCGTCGGCAAGACGGCCTCCTGCGCTGCGATGGCGATGACCTTCGCCGCCTACGCCGCGCAGGTCCCGTGGCGCCGGCCGGTGGCGCTGGGCGCCGTGATCGCCCTGGCCGTGGTCAACTACCGCGGGGTCACCCGGACCGCCCGGCTGGCCAGGGTGCTGCTCGGCGTCGTCCTCGTCTCGCTGGTCATGGTCCTGGCGGCGAGCTACCTCGGCGGAGCCGCCGACCCGGGCCGGTTGTCGGGCCGGTCGGTCCCTGCGGTGGGCTGGTACGGGGTGCTGCAGTCCGCGGGATTGCTCTTCTTCGCCTTCGCCGGGTACGCGCGCATCGCGACCCTGGGGGAGGAGGTCAGGGATCCGCGCCGGACCATTCCCCGGGCGGTCGTCACCGCGCTGGCCCTCACGGTCATGATCTATTCCGCGGTGGGGACCGGCGTGCTCCTCGTGCTCGGACCGACGAGGCTGGCCGCCACCACGGCCCCGCTGGTCGACGTGGTCCGGACCGTCGGCTGGGCCTGGGCCGTCCCGGTGGTGCGGGTCGGTGCAGCCGCCGCCGCCCTGGGGGCACTGCTGGCACTGATCGCCGGCGTGGGCCGCACCACTTTGGCCATGGCGCGTGCGGGCGACCTGCCCGGCTGGTTGGCCGAGGTCCACCCCCGCTTCGAGGTGCCGCACCGTGCCGAGGTCGCCCTCGCCGCGGTCGGCGTCGTCCTCGTCCTGCTCGTCGACCTGCGCGGCGCGATCGGCTTCTCCTCGATGGGCGTGCTCGTCTACTACCTGATCGCCAATGCGGCCGCGTTCACCCAGGACTCCGCATGGCGTCGCCGACCCCGGTTCCTGCAGGTCCTCGGCGGCCTGGGGTGCGTCGTCCTGGTGGTCACCCTGCCGGTGTCCGCGCTGCTGGGCGGCGGAATCGTGTTCGCCGTGGGTGCGATCGGCCGGGGAGTTCGGCTGCACCGAGCGCGGATCGGTCGGACCGGTCCGCGCGGCTGACGGAACTGCCTGGGGCCTGGCCCGGACCCGGGTCGGACCGGGCGGGCGGGCGGGTCAGGGAAGCCGCCTGGTGATATCACGGGCTATCACGTGGAGGTGGTCGTGACCGACATCCTGATCCGCAACATCCCGGACGCCGAAGTCGCCGCGATCGATGCCAGGGCGGCGATCTTGAAGTTGTCTCGCAATGAGTACATCCGTCGACAACTGGCGTAGGCCGTACAGGTGACGGCCGCGCCGGCCGAGTCGCCGACGGGAGGTTCCCTGCAGCGATTCGCGGAGACGTTCGCCGATCTGGGAGACACGGAGATCATGCGGGCGGCATGGGAATGAATGCCTGGCTCGTGGACAAGTCCGCGCTCGTGCGCTTGAGCCGGGCCGTCGCCCAGCAGGAGTGGCTCGACAGGCTCGAACGCGGTCTGCTGCACATCGGCACCATCACCCTGCTCGAAGTCGGCTTCTCCGCTCGATCCGGGCTTGAACTCCGCTCGGCGACGCGGATCCCGCCGCTGTCGCTGATGCCTGTGGAGTACCTCACACTGGCCATTGAGGACCGCGCTCTTGAGGTTCAGCGGGTGCTCGCCGACCGTGGCCAGTACCGGGCGCCATCCATCCCGGACCTCCTCATCGCGGCGACCGCCGAACTCTGTGGACTGATCGTCCTGCACGTCGACAAGGACTTCGAGCTCATTGCGGACGTCACCGGTCAACAGCAGGCCAGGCTCTCCGTGACGGCGAACTGACCCGATCGATGGGTCCGGGTTCCGCATCGAGCTGCGCGTCCCGCCACTTCCTGCGGATCCGGCGTTTCGAGGGAACTGCCCCGGACGACGCGCCGCGCGTGAATACGGCCAGTTGGCCGGTGGGTCGAGGCCCGCCCCCGTTTCCAGGTGCCGCATCACGCCGAGGTCCCCCTGGAGACGTCCGGGCTGCTGGGCGGCGGAATCGTGTTCGCCGTCGGAGTGGTCTTCCGGGGAGTTCGTCGGCTCAGGCTGTGCCGGTCGCGGCCTGGGGGGACTCCTGGGTGGTGAGCCGGGAGACGGCGAACGTGTTGCGTCCCCGTCCCTTCGCCACGTAGAGCGCCTGGTCCGCCTCCGCGATCAGCAGTTTGGGGTCGAGTCCGGCCGCGGGGCGGGCGACCGCGATCCCGATGCTGGCGGTGACGACGGGCGCCGTGGGGGACGCCGCGTGGGGAACGGCCGCTCGTGCCAGCAGGGCCCGGAACCGCTCCGCGACGGTGAGCGCGCCGTCGAGGCCGGTCCGGGGCAGCAGCACCGTGAACTCCTCGCCGCCGAAGCGGCAGGCCAGGTCGTCCGGGTAGCGCATGGACTGCTCGAGGCACTGCGCGATGGTCCGCAGGGCCTCGTCGCCGAGAAGGTGCCCGTAGTGGTCGTTGTACGCCTTGAACATGTCGACGTCGATCATCAGCACAGCCATCTCGGCCTGGGCCCGCACATGCAGGTCCCACTGCTCGGCCAGGTGGCACTGCATCGCGGTCTTGTTCGGGATCTGTGTGAGCCCGTCGAGGGTCAGCAGGCGCTGGAGGCGCTGCTCGGCCTCCCGGCGGACGGCGACCTCCTGCTCAAGTTCGTGGGTGCGACGGGCCACCAGCCGCTCCAGTTCCGCGGAGTGGGCGGTGAGCTGCCGGTGGTCGAGGGCGGCGACAATCGCCCGGCCGATGTCCAACCGCAGCGGCTCCACGATGTTCATCGACCCGAAGTCGTGGTCCAGCAGGATGTAGCCCAGCTTGCCGCGGGAGGTGAGGATCCCCTGGTAGCCCAGGTACCCGTCGGTCAGCTCGCCCTGCAGGTGCCGGGGCAGGTAGCCGCACGAGGAGAAGGAGTCCGTCGGCACGGGGTGGGCCCGGCCCTCGCGGTAGTCCAGAGCCAGCCGGCAGGTGTGGTGGACGACGCCACCGGGCAGCCCGGGCACCTCGGCCGTCGTCGACGCGTCCTCGCCGTCCTCGTAGACCACCAGGAAGCACCGTCGGATCCCCAGGGCGGGGAAGTTGGCGGCGAGCACCTCGCAGGTGTCCTCCACGGTCCGGCACTCCAGCAGGGAGCGGCTCAAACGGAGCATGGCGCCCTGGTCGGCCAGGTGCACCTGGGCGAGGCGGGCGACGTCGTCGCCGGTGATGAGATCCGCACGGTGGGCATCGCTGGTCCCGCCGGTGGAGGCCCGCACGACCACGCTCGCCGGCACGATCACCTCGCCGCGGGGCGGGGCGCCGGCCAGTTCCTCCATCAGCAACGTGATCGCGGCGTCCCCCTGGCCCTTCAGATTCTGGTCGACGGTGGTGACGCCCGGCCAGGTGAGTGAGGCGATCGGGTAGTTGTCGAATCCCGTGACCATGACGTCGTCGGGAACGGTCAGGCCCGCTCCCTTGATCGCGTTGAGGGCCGAGATGGCGATCCAGTCATCGGTCGTCACGATGGCGTCGAAGTCCCGGTGTTCCTGCAGGAGCTGGGAGAGCAGGGCGAACGCGGTGTCACGGTCACCCGAGGAGGGCAGGAGGAACCTCTCGTCGAAGGGAAGGCCCCGGCGGGCCAGTTCCCGGCGGAACACGGTCTCGCGGTCCACGTGGTCCGGCTGCTCGGTGCACCCCTGCACGAAGACGGGCCTGCGGGCCCCCCGCTCGTCGAGCAGGTGCGTCATGAGGGCCGTCATGGCGCCGATGTTGTCCGTGCGGATGTACGACTGACCCGGGATCACCTGGGCGATGTTCACCACGGGCAGGTCGCTGGCTCCCAGCAGGGACCGGAACTCCTCTTCCTGTCCCGGCGTCTGTGGGCTGGTCGCCACCACGCCCAGCGGCTTCATGTGGGCGATCAGGCAGGCGAGGCTGTCCTGGATGTGGGAGGTTCGGTCGTAGTGGACGTGGGCGAGAAGACCGATCCCCAGCGGAGTGAGGGCCTGTTGCATTCCGTGCAGGAGGTTCATCTGGTACGAGTCGAATCCGCTCATCACGGTCACGACCAGACCACCGCGCGGGTCTGTCATGTTTCGCCCCCTCCGGCGAGGCCGTGTCGAGCGCTTGTCCCACTGCGGCGCGTGTCCCAGTTCGGAAATCGGCTCCCGGGATCTTCACCTTGAGCGGCGGCTCAGGTGGCAGGGACGAGGGTGCCACCGCTGGCCAGCGAGTACGTCCTGCCCTTGAGGTAACTGTTCGCCGCCGCGGCTGCGTCATCACTGACCGTGTGTCCGTTGCCGTGGATGTTCGTGATGCTCGATCCGCTCACCGTGGCCCCGGCCAGGGTCGTGAGATGGGACGTCGCGGTCACGTTCCAGGTGCTGGTGCCGTCCAGGGCGAGGGCCGCCGACTTGGCCGTGTCCGCGGTGTCGATCGCGCCGCTCAACGTCGAACCGTCCGTGAGCCGTAGGGACAGGGCGCTGACGGCGTCCGCGACCAGGGAACCGGTCAGGGCCTGCCGGGTGGCGAGGATGTTCGCGGTCCCGCCGTTCGAGCCGCTGGTGCCCCACTGTCCCGCGGTCGCCTTCACCAGCGTGCCGCCGGCCGCCTTCACCGTGACGCCGGTGAGCGTGATCGTGCCGGTGGAGTTGGTGACGTAGAACAGCGGGCTGTCCGATGCCGTCTCGCTCAGGGAACCGCCGGTCTGCGTGTACACACCCTTGCCCCCGCTCGCGTCACCCGACATCGACTGGTAGATCATCACGCCCCACTTGCCGGCCTTGGAGGTGGTCAGGGCCGCGTTCGTCAGGATGACGGAGTTGGATCCCTCGATCACCACCACCTCCGAGCCGGTGGAGGAGTAGGCACCGCCCGTCGCGGTGATCGCGCCCGTGGAGTAGATGGCCGGGGAGTTCGAGCCGGTGCTGTGGTACCTGCCACCCGTGACGGTGATCGTGCCGCCGCCGCGGTCGGTGGCGATCGGCGCGGAACTCCCGCCCGTGGTCGTCACGGACAGCCCGGCGGCGGTGATCTGCCCTCCGCCGCTGGTCATGATGCCGTGGGCGTACTGGCCGGTGGCCTGGACCGTCGTGCCGGTCACCGCGATGTGTGCGGCCGACCCGTACGCGAAGACGCCGTTGGCGCCGTCACCGGAGGTCGTCACCGAGCCACCGGTCATGGTGAGCGTGCCGCTCTTGACGAGCGCCCCGGCGTTCAGGCCGTAGAAGCTGCTCTCGTCCGAGGAACTGCTGGCACCGGTCGTGACCACCTTGGCGTCCTGTAGGACCAGCCAGCCACCGGTGACGAGTACCCCCGACATGTCCTTGGCGCCGGACGTGACGGTGCCCGACTTCGTCGCGCTGCCGGAGGCCAGGGTGTAGGCGCCCTTGGCGGGGTAGGTGGCCGAGGAACCTCCGGGCGCGCCACCAGGAGCGCCGCCGCCGTTGCCCGGGGCGCCGCCGCTGCCTCCGGGCGCACCGCTGGGGGGCGTGCCCCCCTGCCCTCCGCCGCCCTGGCCGCCGTTACCGGGGGCGCCGCCCGGGGAGGGGGACGTCGCGGTCGCACTTGCCGAGCTGGATGTGCCCGCTGAGCTCGTCGATCCGGAGGACCCACCGCAACCGGTGAGGACCAGCCCGGTCACGGCCGGGACGGTGATCAGGACCAGCGCCCGTCGGAGGAGGTCTCGGCGGGGCGCGCGGGGTGCGGACATCGTCATCTCCTGGTCGCTCGGGCGCCGCTGCAGCGCACGATCGAGCCTGCGGACCAGGGGATAGCGATCTCTGGAGGTCTCCTGAGGGTCTGCTGTGACCGTCATGCTGCTCGGACCATCGCGCTGGTGCGCTGGCGCCAGGCACTCAGGAGCAGGAGACCGTCGCCCCGGGGACGCAGGAGACCGAGGAGCCCACCCGTCAGGAGATCGCGGTTCGCACCAGGGCGGCGACGTTCTTCTCCACCTCGGGGCTCCACTTCCGCAACGCGTAGGAGACCGGCCACAGATCGCCGTCGTCGAGGTTCGCCGCGTCCTGGAAGCCCAGGGTCGAGTAGCGGTAGTTGAACTTGCCTGCGTCCTGGAAGAAGACGACGATCTTCCCGGCCGCGTTCGCGTAGGCGGGCATCCCGTACCAGGTCTTCGGCGACAACTCCGGAGCCGTAGTCGTCACGGTCACGTGCACCCGCTCGGCGAGCGCGCGATCCTCGGGGGCCATCTCGGCGATCTTGTCGAGCACTGCCTGCAGCCCGTCCGCCTTCTTGGCACCCTGCTTGCCCTCGGCTCGCAACTCCGCGGCGCGTTCCTGCATCGCCGCGCGCTCCTGGGCGCTGAACCCATCGGACTCTGCCGCACCACTCTTCCCTGCCATGGTCGGGCTTCCCTTCTGACGTGCGGAGACTCGGCACCACCTCGGTCCTCGATCCGAGGCTAGGTCCGCGCAGGGGACGGCGCTTCTCGAACTCTGACCGGTTCGGTGATCGATCGGTGCAGAGCATTCCTTTTCCCCATCGCCGCGCCCGGGGAGAAGCCTGTTGCTCCGGGGAGAGGCACGCGCTGTTCCCGGGGGAGGAGCACCCGCGGTTGCCGAGGGGACACCTGCCACTTCCGAGAAGAACCGTGCGGATCCCCGACGAGGGACCTGCGCTCGTAGCCGTTCCCGGGGAGTCTCACAGCCCACCCATAGCCACGGGGTGAGATGAGAGGTGAGGACGGCGCACTGGCCGCCCCGAACGGTGCACCACATCCGGCGAGAGGCCGGCCCAAGAGCGAAGGACGTGAGATCGATGAGGCGCAGGTCCGTGCTGCTGGCGGTCATGGCAGCACCGCTGTTTCCCTCGTTGGCCTCATGCGGTCCGGGGAAGTCGAGCGGCGCGTCCTCGTCGAACGGTGCGTCCTCGGCCGGGACGAGGTCCCTGGTGTTCGACAAGGCCACGTACTCGACCAAGACCACGACGGTGTCCACCGCCGCGGGTGACCGCAAGGTGACGTACCACTTCTACGAGGCCATCCCGTACGTCGCTCATCCCGTCGACGTCGCTTACCAGAGCCTCAACATCCGCGTACCGGTGAGCATCGACGGCGCGAGCGTGTACGCGACCGATGCCCCGATCCTGCTCGACATCAATGTGGGCGGCTACATGTCCTCGTCGGTGTCGGGTTCCGGAGGCGGGATGCCCGGTGGCGGTGCGCTCTCGGCGCTGCTCGGTGCTTCCGGGGACAGCCCTCTGTACGACTCCTACTTGAAGGTGATCGGGGCCGCGGACACCAGCGACGGCCCCCGGCGGCGTCAGTGGCACCGTCGGGGACCGTCCGTGCTGCCCGAGCGGATCTCGGGGGAGTGTCGGATGAACGGTGGCCGGGATCAGATGTTCGAGCAGACCTGGCCGTTGAGGTAGAACGCCGCCGGTGCGGGGTTCGAGCCGGTCACACCGCCCTGGAATCCCAGGGTGGTCGTGCCGCCGTTGGCCGCGATCGAGCCGCCCGAGGTCGCGGTCACCGTGACCTGCTGGCCCGACTGGGCCCAGGTGGCGCCCCAACCGCTCGTCACCGACTGCCCGGCCGCGGGCCAGGTGAAGGTCAGCTTCCAGTCGGTGACCGCGGTGGCAGCCCGGTTGGTCACCGTGACCGCGGCGATGAAGCCGCCCGACCAGCTGTTGCTGATCTCGTAGTGCACGGCGCACGGGGCATCGGCCGGTGGCGGCACCGTGAACGTGACCGGGGCGGAGGTCAGGGACGCGTTCCCGTGCGTGTCCACCGCGATGACGTCGTAGGTGTAGCTCGTCCCGATCGTCAGGCCGCTCAGGGCCAGGGTGGCGGTCGTGGGACTGGCGACGAGCGTGTTACCGCCGGTCCCCACCCGGTAGACCTGGTAGTTCGCGACCGGGTAGGTCCCGGCGGCCGATGCGGTCCAGGTCAGGGTTGCCGTGCCCGAGGTGTTGCTCGAGAGGCTGGAGGTCAGGTTCGACACCGTCGGCTGTCCCGGGGCGCCGGGTGCAGCTGCGACCGTTCCGCCCGTCCCCGGGATCTGCAGGACGGTGAGGCCGTAGGGGGCGACGGTGATCGAGGACGTCGAGCTCTGGGTGGACGAGGTGATCGCGGTGGCCTTGTTCACGAAGGAGTACACGGTCGGGCTGCCCGAGGGGGTGTAGCCGTTGTAGGTCAGGTTGATCGTGTGCGCGGTCGTCGGGTCCTCGTTCTCCAGGAGCACCGCGAGGGAACCGCTCGCCCGGCGCACGGCGTGGACCTTCACCAGGGCATTGCCGGAGGTGGCGTTGACCATGGTGTCACCGGGTGAGCCGAGCTTCGAGAGCATCTGCACGCCGTAGTACGGCGCGAACGGGGTGTCCAGCGCGGGTTCGGTGACCCCGCTGCCGTTGCTGCCGCTGGAGAAGATGCCGAAGTCGCCGTAGTCCTGCGCGCCGGCGATGGTGGCCGGGGTGCCGGGACCGTTGTGCTGGTCCCACCAGTCGACATTGGTGACGCCGCTCTCCAGCCAGTTCAGGTACATGTCGGCGGCGAACAGCGCCCCGGGCTGCGTGTTGGGCGCGATGGTGGAGTTCGCCTCGGTGACGACGATCGGCACCGACGCGGGGTTCACACCCGCGTACTGCTGGATCTGCGACTTGAGGGAGGAGACGATCCCGGAGATCGCGGCCGGCGAGTTCAGCATCGTGGCCAGGTCCGAGGCCGAGTTCGAGAATCCGTAGGCCGGGTAGTAGTGCATGATCACGCAGTCTGTCTTCGAGCCCAGCATGGACAGCACGGTCTGGTTCCACGACTTCGGACTCGTGGTCGCGTTGGTGACGTTGTCCGGCCAGAACCCGGGCGTGGTCAGGACCGCGCAGACGTGGATGCTCGGGTCGACGGCCTTCATCGCGGACAGGAAACTCAGGAATCCGGTCGCGTAGGTGCTCGGGCCGCAGTTGTAGGTCTGGTTCGCCGTGGTGCCCTTGGGGATTGCCGTGACGGAGGCGTCCGTGCAGTGGCTGTCCGACTCCCAGTTGGCGCCGTAGGTGCCGTTGCCGTAGACCTCGTTGCCGACCTCCCAGTACGTGATGCCGTAGTGGTTGGTCACGTTCGCGTTCTGCACCCAGGCCGCGGCGAGTGCGGGCGTCCCCGTGCCGTAGTTGACGTCGATGATCGGGTTCGTGCCCGCCGACTGCGCGGTGGCCATGAAGGCGCTGAACGAGGTGTTGGGCGCGTCGTAGCCACCGTCGGCGACGTTCGTCTGCCAGTTGTAGATGTCCGAGTACGAGCCGCCCGGGTAGCGCAATGCGGTGAAACCGCCCGCCTTGATGAGCCCCGGTGCCGCCGCGTCGTTCATGTTGCCGTCGTAGACGGCCGTGTTGAGTCCGATCGCGTTCGACGAGATGGTTCCCAGCCCGGAGGTGGCGTTGATCGTCACCCCGTCCGAACCGTTCGCCGGTGTCGTCGTGGTGGTGGTCGTCGTGGTCGTGGTGACGGGCCGGGTCGTGGTGGTGGTCGTGACGGGCGGGGTGGTCGTGGTGGTCGTCGTGGTGACCGGCCGGGTCGTGGTGGTGGTCGTGACGGGCGGGGTGGTCGTCGTGGTGACCGGCCGGGTCGTGGTGGTGGTCGTGACGGGCGGGGTGGTCGTCGTGGTGACCGGCCGGGTCGTGGTGGT
>CAZOWW010000114.1:0-18138 GCA_964583765.1 uncultured Kineosporiaceae bacterium | reverse complement strand
CCGCATGGTGAACGACGAGGCCCCGGGCTCTCTCCCCTCGGGGCAGCGTCGTCACATCGGAACGAACTGACCCGGTCATCAGGGCCGCTCCCGGGTGGCACCGGTCAGTGCGTTCTGCAAGCGGCGCAGCAGGACAGTCGTTCCAAGGCCCGGGACCGGAACCCCGTCCGGTCCCGGGCCGCTCCGCGTGGCTCGAGGTTCTTTGTGGAAGCGCTGCTGGGCGGACGGTCGGCACCCCCCTCCACCAGCCACTCCAATGAGCCGGGTCGGGTCCTGCCCGTCGCTCCGGACGTGCGTGACCCGGCCGATCGCCTCCCCGACCGGCCGGGTCACCGCCAGGGACGGCCGGGCATGCCGTCCCCAGCCTCCAATCAGCTCAGGTGCGGGCCCTGGCCCGTCCTTTCCTCTCCATCGCCGAGATCGGTGATCGACGACTCGTCCAGCACGGGGTCGCCCGCCACCGGCAACCGGGCGCCGTCCCGCAGGAACAACGGGATGCGGGCGAGCGGCGCCGACACCGTCACGCGCGTGCCGCCCGGGTGCTCCTCACCCGTCCAGGCATCCCGCCAGGTGGCCCCCGCCGGCAGGTAGACCGCGCGCGTGGTCGCCCCGGCCTCGAGCACGGGCGCGACCAGCAGGTCGTGGCCGAACAGGTAGGAGTCCGCGACCGACCAGGCCTCGGCGTCCTGGGGGAAGTCCACGAAGAGCGGCCGCATCACGGGCAGCCCGTCCCGGTGCGCGATGTCCATCTGTTCCTGCAGGTAGGGGCGCAGACGCTCGCGCAGCCGGACGTACGCCGAGAGCAGTTCGCAGGCCCCCGGACCGTAGGACCAGATCTCGTTCGGGCCACCGGTCATCGTCGGACCGAGGTCCATGGCCGGGTCCCGGAACCCGTGCAGGCGCATCAGCGGCGAGAAGGCACCGAACTGGAACCAGCGCACCATGACCTCGCGGTAGGCCGGGGAGTCCGGGTTCCCGCCGTGGAAGCCGCCGATGTCGGTGTTCCACCAGGGGATGCCGCTGACGGCCACGTTCAGCCCGGCTGCGATCTGACGCCGCAGCGAGTCGAAGGTGGTGTCGATGTCACCCGACCACAGGGCGGCACCGAAACGCTGGCTGCCCGCCCACGCGGACCGGTTGAGGGTGACGACGTCGTCGTGCCCGCTCGCCCGCATCCCCTCGTAGAAGGTCCGCGCGTTCTCCCGCGGGTAGACGTTGCCCACCTCCAGCCCCGGCCCGGCATGGTAGCGCAGGTTCACCGGATACCCGGGCTTGAGCTCGGGTTCGCAGGCGTCCGCCCACCAGAGTTCGATGCCGTGGGCCAGGTAGTTGGCGGCGACCTTGCTCCAGACGAACTCGCGTGCGGCCGGGTTGGTCGCGTCGTAGAAGGCGACCTGCACCGGGGTGTCGACGCCCTTGTCCGGCCAGTCGGCGTGGGCCATCGGCCCGTACTCCGTGCCGATGAACAGGCCGCGCCGCTCCATCTCGGCGTGGTTCTCGCTCAACGGGCTCACGGACGGCCAGACCGAGACCATGAGGCGGGTGCCGTACTCGGCGAGCTCCTTGACCGCGGCGGCCGGGTCCGGCCATTCCGCCGGGTCGAACCGCCACTCCCCCAGATGGGTCCAGTGGAAGAAGTCACAGACGATCACGGACAGCGGCAGACCACGTTCGTGGTACTCGCGGGCCACCTCGAGCAGCTCCTCCTGCGTGCGGTAGCGCAGCTTGGACTGCCACAGGCCCGTCGCCCACTCGGGCATCCGTGGCGCGTGGCCGGTGGCGTCCGCGTACCGGGCGAGCAGTTCCGAGGGCGTACCCGCGGTCACCCAGTAGTCGAGCTGGCGGGCGCTGTCCGCGACCCAGCGGGTGCCGTTGGCGGCCAGTTCGACGCGCCCGATGGCGGGGTTGTTCCAGAGCAGCCCGTAGCCGCGGCTGGAGAGCAGGAACGGGATGCTGACCTCGGCGTTGCGCTGGACGAGATCGACCACGGCGCCCTTCTGGTCGAAGAGCCCGTGCTGGTGCTGACCGAGCCCGAAGAGCTTCTCGTCGGGATAGGCACGGAACTGCTGCTCGATCCGGTAGTACCCGTTGCCGTGCGCCGTGCGCGGGCGCGGTCCGGGCCACCAGAAGTGGGCGTCCTGCTCCGCGAGCAGTTCCCGGCCGTCCTCGGTCCGCAGGAAACGCAGCCGTCCGGTGAGGCTGATCTCCACGGTCACGGCGCCGTTGACGACCCGGGCGTGGTCAGCCTCGACCTCCACGCGCGGCGCGGTCGCGGACGGCTCGAGCAGGGCTCCGGGAACGTCGTCCAGGATCGGCCCGCCTAAGCGCGACCTGACCCGCACGGCATCGCGGCCCCACGCCTCCACCCGGAGGATCTCCTGCTTGGCCGTCCATTCCACACCACCAGCGCAGGGACGGAAATCGCCCTTGTCGTGGGTGTGCGAGGCGAGCGGAGCATCGTGGAGCATCGTGGGACTGCCTTTCCGAGAGAACCGAGCTACGGGATGAGCACCTGACCGAGGAGGCGGGCCATGGCGAGAGCTCACGGTGGAGCGCGGCCGGCCTCCTGGGGAGCGGGCGGTGTCTGGGTCCGCGGCGCGGGGGCCACCGTCCAGCCCAGGTGCAACCGGGTCGCGCGGGCGCCCTCCAGGCGCACCTCCCAGATGCCGTCCGCGAGTAGGGGCGCAGGCCGACCGTCCTGGTCCAGCCGTGCACCGGGAAGGGGACACGCCACGCGCAGGACCCGTCCGCCGGCGGCAGCCGAACGGCACATGACGCCGAAGGCGTCCGAATGACACACAGTGCCGAAGGCGTGCAGCAGCGCCTCGGCCCGCCCGGCCCCCAGGTCCCAGGACAGGTGTGCCACCCGCACACCCGCACGGGTCGACGCCCCCCGCCACCGGCCGGCGGCCAGCGACGGCGGTACCGCGGGCAGCAGGGTCACCGTCGCTGGCGTCCCGTCGGGGCCCGGGTGCACCGAGTCCACCAGCGCCTCCAGCAGCACGGCCGGGAGCGCGCAGGAGGCGTCCGCGTTGAACACCCGTAGCCCCGGGTAGTGGCTAGTCATCAGCGAGCTGAACAGGAAGTCGCCGGTGAGCAGGTGACGCAGCATCCGCTCCAGGTGCGCGGTGTCCCCCAGGCGCGCGGCGACCAGGGCGTGGTGCACCGTGCCGTGCGCGGAGCCGTCCTGGGCGCCCCGGCGGTGCAACGCCAGCCGGGCGGCCCCGGCCAGCCGGGGCTCGTCGCGCGGGGTGATCGCGTGCAGGGGCCACACCGGGTACAGGTGGCTGATGTGGCGGTGGTCGTAGCGGTCCGCGAGCCCCGGCCAGGCCCACTCGGCCAGGGCACCGTCGGCGTTGACCCGGTAGGGCGGCAGAGCGGTCGCGAGGTCCCGCCAGGCCCGTACCCGCTCCGGGTCGGTTCCCGGCCCGGCGAGCGCCACGGCGGTCTCCAGTGCGTGGCGGGCGGCGGCCAGGTCCATGGTCGCGTTCACCGCGGCCGGGGTCGTGCCGGTGCCGGCGGGACGGTTCTCCGGGGAGTACGAGGGCACCACGACCACGTGACCGTCGGCGTCCCTGCGCGTGAGCAGATCGAGGTAGAAGTCGGCGATCTCCTCGGCCAGCGGCCGTACGTGCGACCGCAGGAACCCCTCGTCGTTCCGGGCCTGGGCGTGATCGGCGAGCGTGGTGAGCAACCAGTCGGCCCCGGCGGTCCACAGGTGCAGGGGGTAGTCGGACTCGAAGTGATAGCTCAGGCCGCTCAGCCCGTCCGTGTGCGCAGGAGCGACGACTCCGCGGGCACCGAACAGCCGCCGGGCGTTGCACCGCCAGTCCGCGAGCTGGTCGTGGACGAGGTCCGCGAGCGCGGTGACCGCCTCCGGGACGTCGGTGGTCACGGCGCCGGCAAGTTGCAGAGGCAGGTTCGCGTCCAGGGTGAGCGCGGCGGACCAGGCGGCGTCCCAGTCCCCCTGCCAGATGCCGGTCAGTCGTGGCGGCAGGGCGCCGCTCGCGCACAGCAGGTGGTACCGCCCGGCGTCCACGAGTCGTTCCAGGAGCACGGGGACCGCGGTGTTCGGGTCGGTCCCGACCCGGGCGAGCAGCTCCCGCACGGGCAGGGCCCGTACCGCCGGGGTGCCGCCCAGGTCCGTACGCACCCGCGCGAAGGTGGCGCGGTGGGCGCGCGCGGCCCGCCGCAGGAACCGGCCGGGTTCGGCGTCCACCGCCCGCAACCGCCGGACCAGGCGCTCACGGACCGGGCCGAGGGACTCGCCGGGGGCACGGGGCTCGATCCGGACCAGGACGAGCAGGTCGGCTCCCCCGATGACGCAGGCGCCACCGGGTTGGGGACGCACCAGGGCACCGGGCGCGACCAGGCGGGCGCCGACGAGGTAGCCACCCTGGTCCTTCACCGCGGAGGAACCGGCAGCAGGGGGACCGGCGTCGGGCGGGGTGCGCGGGTCGCGGGTGCCCCCGGTCAGGTCCGCGGGGAGGGTGTCACCAGTCCCCGCGCTCGGGTCCGGGTAGTCGACCCGGGTGAGCAGCAACGGCGCGACGCGTCCGGGCCGGCCCGCGCCGCCGGCGCCGGACGCGTCGTCCCCCGATCGGCGCCCCGGCCGGTGGCACCGGCCGTCGTCCGGGTCGAGCGCGCGTACGCGCAACCCGGACGGGGCGCCGTCGGGAACCTGGTCGAGCCGGACCCAGGTACGGGTGCGTGCGCTGCGGGAGCGGGTGCAGCGCACCGCGACCACCCCGTCCGGGCGCGAGGCGGCGCAGGTGCGGGTCCAGCGGACGCCCGCCGAGTTCCAGGCGACGCCGATCGTCGCAGTCTCCTGGTCGGTCCAGCGCCGGTAGCCGGTGACGGCCTCCGCCGGCGAGCGGTCCCCGCCCGGCTCGGGTCGCACCCCCGGGGTCGGCGCAGGTCGCACCCCCGAGGCCGGCTCAGGCACCGGCTCGTGCCGCACCCCCAGTAGCAGTGCGGGGTGGAAGGGCCGGGGAGACAGCCGTGGCCACCCGTACGTGCACAGGTGTAGCGCTTCGACGTCGCGTCCGGCGAGGAGAAGATCCTGCACGACCTCCAGGCGCGCCGTCAGATCGGGCGGCGGGCAGGGGGATCCGGCCGTCGGCAGGACGAGCCGGTGATGGGTGAGCACGATGCGCTCGTCCCAGGGATCCCCGGGCACCAGTGCGCCGAGGGTGCCGTTGCCGGTGAGGAAGGCGTGCTGCCAGCAGGTCGCGGGACGGGTGTCCACGAGAAGCCGGGAACCGTCGGCGGCCTCCCGACCGCCGACGATCCCCCACTGCCCGCGACGTCGCATCAGCCCTTCACCGCTCCCAGCAGCATGCCCTTGGTGAAGTGCTTCTGGACGAACGGGTAGACGAGCATGATGGGGACCAGGGTGAGCACCACGACGGCCATCTGCAGGGACAGCGGGGCGACCTGTTGATGCCCCAGGTAGTTGCCCACACCGGTGGTGCCGGTGCCGGCCATCGTGAAGCCCTGGGTGACGTAGTTGTAGAGCACCATCTGCAGCGGCCACTTCTCGCTGTCCGCCGGCATGTAGAGCAGCACGTTGAAGAAGGAGTTCCAGTAGCCGACCGCGTAGAACAGCGAGATCACCGCGGTGACCGCCCGGGACGTGGGCAGGACGATCGACCAGAGGATGCGCCATTCGCCGGCGCCGTCGATCCGGGCGCTGTCGATCAGTTCGGGGGCGGTGCTGGAGAAGAAGGACCGCATCACCAGGATGTTGAACACCGAGATGGCGCTGGGAACGATCAGCGCCCAGTACTGGTCGTACCCGCCCAACCAGGACACCACCAGGAAGCTCGGGATGAGGCCGCCACTGAAGAACATGGTGATGATCATGATCATCAGCAGGAAGCGGTGCCCGAACGAGCCCTGCCGGGAGAGCCCGTAGGCGGCGAGCACGGTGACGACCATCGAGAGAAGGGTGCCGATCGCCGTGATCGTCAGGCTCACCACCAGCGCCCGGGAGACCACCCCGCCGGAGATGATCTCCCGGTAGGCGTTCAGGGTGAGCCCGTGGGGCACCAGCACCAGCCCCCCGGCGACGTTCACCGCGTGCTGGGTGGAGAAGCTCGTCAGCACGATGCTGTAGATGGGTACCAGGATCACCGCCATGACCACGCCGAGGGTGGTGCCCTTGGCCGTCTGTCCGACGAGGGTCGGCGGCTCCTCCCAGACCGGTCGCTCGCTGCGCGAGCCCTGGCGTCCGGACGCGGAGGACCGGGCGGAACCGGGGGACGGGGCCGCACCGGAGAACCTTCCGGGGCCGGAGGAGTCTGCACGCAGGATGCTCATCG
The DNA here is from genome assembly GCA_964583765.1 of uncultured Kineosporiaceae bacterium. Taxonomy (GTDB): domain Bacteria; phylum Actinomycetota; class Actinomycetes; order Actinomycetales; family Kineosporiaceae; genus CAZOWW01. The sequence continues at coordinate 11,815 of CAZOWW010000114.1, read as the reverse complement.
CCGGTACAACCCGTCCTCTCCGAAGGCGTGTGCGAGCCGGTTCGCGGCGAGGATGAGGATCAGCGACATCACGCCCTTGAACAGGCCCGCCGCGGCGCCGTAGCCGTAGTCGTTGTTGACCACGCCGTAGTAGTAGGAGAACGTGTCGAGCACCTCGGACGCGTCCCGCCCGACCGCGGCGCGCTGGACCAGCATCTGCTCGAAGCCCACGGTGAGGGCGTTGCCCAGGCGCAGCACGAGCATCAGGACGACGACGCCGCGGATGCCGGGCAGGGTGATGTGCCACATCCGGCGCCACCGGCCCGCGCCGTCCGCCGCGGCCGCCTCGTAGAGCACGGGATCCACGGCCGCCAGCGCGGCGAGGAAGACGATGATCCCCCAGCCGGCCTCCTTCCAGATGGCCTGCGAGGTCACCAGCAGGAGGAAGGTGTGCGGATTGGTCATCACGTCGAAGGTGCCCAGGTCGTGCTGACGCAGCAGGGTGTTCATCAGACCCGCTCCGCCGAGCATCTGCTGGAAGATCGTGATGACGAGCACCCAGGAGAAGAAGTGCGGCAGGTAGACCACGCTCTGCACGATCGAGCGCAGGCGCCGGCTGCTGACACTGTTGAGCACCAGGGCGAGCACGATGGGGATCGGGAAGAAGAACACCAGCTGGAAGAAGCTGATCACCAGGGTGTTCTCCAGCGCCTTCCAGAAGTCGGGGTCACCGAACAAGCGCGTGAAGTTGTCCAGGCCCACCCAGGGGCTGTGCCAGAACCCCGAGTAGATGTCGTACTGCTGGAAGGCCATCACCGTGCCGCCCATGGGCACGTAGTTGAAGATCAGCAGCAACCCCACGGCCGGCAGGGTCATCAGGATGAGCGAGCGGTCGCGTCGCAGCCGTGCCCAACGGGTCCAGGCCGGTGCCGCGGGCGGCGCCGGCCGCACCTCCGGGAGGTCCTCCGGGGGTGCGGCCTCCGGGGAGTGGTCGGTGGCCCCGACTCCCTTTTTCATGGTGGTCCCTCTTCCTGACGCACTTGCCTGACGCTCGATCCGCTCGGCGCGGTCGCTCCGACGACCGCGCCGTCCCGCCGACCGGTTCCGTACCGCGGCCGGACCTACTGACCGGTGCCGTACTGCTGACGGACCTGCTCGTAGAAGTCGCGAAGGGCGTCCCCACCGCTGCGGCGCCACTGGGCCACCGAGGACTGCAGGGCCGAGACGGGCTTCCGACCGTGGACGACGTCCAGGATCGTGTCCTCGACCTGCTGTCCGATGCTGGAGTACTGCGCGGGCTCGGTGATGTTCATGTCGTAGAAGACCGGCTTGTAGGCCTTGCCCGCGGCGTCCGCCTGCCAGGTCGCGTAGGCGCGCACCCAGTCCGGGTAGCCCGGCTGTACGGTCACGCTCGGGCAGGTCGCCAGGAACTGGAAGGTGGTCGCGACCTCCTTCTGCCCGGTCGGGTTCAGCTGCGGGCCGCTCGCGGTCACGGTGTGGTCGGCATCCGGCCCGTAGTTGATCAGCGTGTACTCGAGCGAGCCGAAGGGCGCCGCCAGGTAGTCGGCGATCGCGAGCAGTTCCTCGATCTTGTCTTTGGACAGCTTCTTGTTCAGGTAGCTGAACATCCCGGCGCCGTTCCCGAGCGCGACGCGAGGCGTCTTGCCGGCCTCCGCCGCGAAGGGCGACATGGCCTGCATCTGGAACGTCTTGTCCCCGGCCTGGGCCTGCGCGACCACCATGCCGCCCCACGCGCCGGTGCCGTCGCCGTAGACCGCGACCTGCCCGCTCTGGAAGCGCTGCTTGGCGTCGTTGGTGTTGCCCGCGATGGCGTCGGGGTGCACGTACCCGGCGGAGGCGAGCTTGCGGGCGAAGTCGGCCGCGGCCAGGAACTCGGGGGTCTCGTACTTGTGGATCAGCTTGCCGGTGCTGTCGATCGCCCACTTGTTGGGGATGTCGAAGGGCTGCCCCAGGTAGGTCCACAGGTCGTCGAAGGCCCAGCGCTTGGCCTTGGCGTCGGTCAGTTCGGCGCCCAGGGCGAAGAGTTCGTCGGCCGAGGTGGGCTCGGACAGGCCGCGGGCGGCGAAGATGTCCTTGCGGTAGTAGATCGCTCCGGCCACCACGATATTGGACGGATAGCAGGGGATGCCGAAGAGCTTCCCGTTCCACACACCCGCCTGCCAGGCATTGCTCGGCACGTTCGCGAGGTTGGGGTACTTCTTGACGTTCTCCCCGGACAGGTAGGGCGTCAGGTCGACGAACTTGGCCTCCACGGCCTTGCCGAAGTCCAGGACGTTCGTGTTCCACCCGGGGATGTCGATCCAGTCGGGCAGTTTGTCGCCCGTGAACAGCGTGGGCAGCACCTGGTTGTACGAGTTGCCGTTCGCCGGCTTCACGCTCAGGGTCGCGCCGAGAGCCTGGTTCATGGCGTCGTAGTAGTGGTTGCCGCTGGCCGGCGGGATCGCGCCCCACAACGGGGTGATCGCCGTGTAGCGGCCGCCGCGCCCGGGCACCGCGGTGACCGTCTTCACCGGGTTCGTCGGGTACTTCAGGTAGGCGGGATCGGACCCGTTCACGCTGGGGATGTCAGGGGTGACCAGGGTGCTGGGCACGTAGGCGGGCAGGATCGCCGCCAACGTGGCCGGACCCGCCGCACCGGAGGCTCCGGAGGTCTTCTTGGTGCTGCTGGAGCACGAGGCCAGCAGGGGGGCGGCCATGGCCCCGCCGGCCACGGTCAGCAGAAACGACCTGCGGGACAGGTCGGTGCGGTAGGTACCCATCGTCGGTGAACCCTTCCGTGATGTCTTCCTGGCGCTGCATGCACGATCCGCTCGATTCCTGCCGCCGGCCGGGCCTCGGCCTGGACCGAGTCGTGGTGTGCTCCCGCTCGGGCACACAACACCGGCACGCCGGGCACCGGAACCAGCGCTCGCCACAGTGCTACACCGGTCCTGGCCGCTGCCGGTCTTCCAGACCGACCAACCCCGGACGCACGACCGGTAACCGCACAGTAATGAGCAAACTACGGCCAGTGATGGCACACTCCCGGCCGGTGTTCTGTTCAGGCGATCAGCATCGAAGCGCTTCGAAGTTGGCGGGAGATTACGCCACTCCTCGGGCGGCGACAAGACGCGGGTGAGTATAGGTCTCGACCGGCTTCCCCACCCTTGACACGGACCGGGTCCAATGGCACGGTCGAACCGCTTCGACGCCGGGCGACCGATGCCCGGGCCAATCCCCGGGCGTACCGTGATCTGGATCGTCCGCACACCAGTCCGGAGGTCCGCGCATGGTCGCCCCCGCTCCCCAGACTCCCCGGGCTCCGAAGGACGAGACGGGAACCTCGTCGGCGACCGCAGCGTCCCGGAGCGCAGCGCCCGGGCCGGAAGCCTCGGAGCCGGAGGGGCTGCGGGCCGCCCCTGAACGCCGTCCCCCGCTCCCGCCCTACCAGGACCCGGACCTCGAGTTCACGGTCCGGGCGGAGGACCTGCTGGGTCGACTGGACGTCGCGGAGAAGGTCGCCCTGCTGCACCAGTGGGCCGCGCCCGTCCCCCGCCTGGGGCTCGCCGCCTTCCGCACCGGGACCGAAGCGCTGCACGGCGCGGCCTGGCTCGGCCCGGTGACGGTGTTCCCGCAGGCGATCGGGCTCGGCGCCACCTGGGACCCCGCCCTGGTCCGGGAGGTCGGCACCGCCGCGGGCGAGCAGGTGCGAGCCGCCCGTCTGCGGGACCCCCTCGTCGGCCTGGTCGTCTGGGCGCCCGTGGTCAACCTGCTCCGGGACCCCCGCTGGGGACGCAACGAGGAGGGGTACTCCGAGGACCCGCGCCTGACGATCACCATGGCGGTCGCCTACGGGTGGGGCCTGCGCGGGGACGATCCCCGCTACCTGCGCACGGCGCCGATCCTCAAGCACTTCCTGGCCTACAACCACGAGACGGACCGGGACGTCAGCGACGTCAGCCTGCGGTCACGGGTACTGCGCGAGTACGAGCTGCCCGTCTTCACCGAGCCGCTCGTGGCGGGTGCCGCCACCGGGGTGATGCCGGCGTACAACCTCGTCAACGGCCGCCCCAACCACGTGGGACCGCACCTGCGCCTCCTGCGCGCCCAGGTGCGCGCCGCCGTCGACGACCCGGCGGCCGCGGAGCTGTTCGTCTGCTCGGACGCCCAGGCACCGTCCAACCTCGTCGACACCGAGCACCACTTCGAGGACCACGTCAGTTCGCATGCCGCCGCACTGCGGGCGGGGGTGGACAGCTTCACCGACAACAGCGAGGACACCGCCCCCACGATCGCCCGCATCACCGGCGCCCTGGACCGCGGGCTGCTGACCGTCGAGGACGTCGACCGGGCGGTACGCCGCCAGCTGCTGCTCCGCCTGCGGCTCGGCGAGTTCGATCCCGACCGGGACCCCTTCGTGCCCCGGGACCTGAGCCCGCTCGACCCGTCGACCTACCGGGACCTGGCCCACCGGGCCGCGGCAGCCCAGGTGGTGCTGCTGCGCAACGCCCCCTGCGCCCAGGGGAGCACAGCCCTTCCGGAAAGCAAGGTCTTTCCGGAGAGCACCGCCCTTCCCGAGAGCACCGCCCTTCCCGAGAGCGCAGGGAGCATCACCCCTGCGCGGAACCTCAGCCCTCGGCCGGAGGTCGACGGCGGAACCGTCATCGCGACCGACGACGGCGGCGCCCTGCTGCCCCTGCAGCTTCCGGCGGGTGCCCGCGTGGCCGTGCTGGGACCGCTCGCCGCCACCGTCCACCAGGACTGGTACAGCGGGGAACTCGTCGACCCGCTCACGATCGCCGACAGCCTCACCGCGGCGCTCGCCCTCGAGGGCGTCACGGTCACCACCACCGAGGGGCTCGACCGCGTCCACCTCACGGTCGCGGCCACGGGTGCCGTGATCGGGGTCGAGGATGCCGCCGTGCTCCGCGCGGTCGCTGCGGCATCCCCAGCGGACGCCGGGGCATCAACGTCGGACCCCGACCCGTTCGACTTCGACCTGACCGACTGGGGCCAGGACGTGCTGACCCTGCGCCACTCGGCGTCCCGGTGCTTCGTGGGGGTGGACGCCGACCGCCTGCTCGTCGCCGACCGGCCGCGACCGGACGGCTGGGTGGTCCAGGAGACCTTCCGCCTCGATGACGGTCCCGACGGCACCGTTCTGCTGTGGCACCACGGCGCCCAGCACTACGTACGCCTCGACACCGCGAGCGGCCGTCTCGTCGCCGACGCCGCCGGTCCCCGGCAGGCCACCCCGTTCCGGACGACCGTGACGAGCTCCGGACGTGCGGCGGCCGAGACCGCGGCCCGCAGCGCCGACCTGGCCGTGGTGGTGCTCGGCAACGACCCCCACCTCAACGGGCGGGAGACCGAGGACCGTCGCACCCTGGCCCTGCCGCCCGACCAGGACGCGCTCCTGCGCGCGGTGACCGCGGTCTGCCCACGCACCGTCCTGGTGATCATGAGCAGTTACCCGTACGCCATCGACTGGGCCGCCGAGCACGTCCCGGCCATCGTGTGGACGAGCCACGCGGGCCAGGAGACCGGTCGGGCGCTCGCCGACGTCCTGCGCGGGGTCCGGGAACCGGCCGGCCGCCTGCCCCAGACCTGGCACCGTTCGGACACCGCGCTTCCCCACCTGCTCGACTACGACCTCATCGGCTCCCGCCGCACCTATCTCTACGACCCGCAGCCCGCGCTCTTCCCGTTCGGACACGGCCTGACCTACACCCGTTTCCACCACGGCACGCCGCAGGTCGTCCTCGCGCAGGCCACCGAGGACACCGCCCCGGCCCGGACCCTGGTGCGCGTGACGGTGCCGGTCACCAACATCGGCGAACGAGCGGGCTCCGAGGTGGTGCAGGTCTACACCGGGCCGCTCCCACCCCACCCGGACCGGCCCGCCCGCCGGCTGCAGGGTTTCACTCGGGTGCAGCTGGCGCCCTGGGCAGTCGCCGCGGCCGTCGTGGAGTTCCCGCTGGAGCGGCTCGCGCACTGGGATCCCCTCGAGCAGGACTGGCAGATGGATGCCGGCGATCACGAGGTCGCGGTCGGTGGCTCCAGCGCAGGCCCCCACCGCCTCGCCGTGCTGCACGTGCCGGGCCGTGTGCGCACCTCCTACACGCTGCTCTCCCGATCGGTGCCCGCGGCCCACTTCGACGACCACGGGGGTGTGATGCTGGTCGAGACCGATCCGGTCGCCGGCACCGTCCCGGATCCCGCCACGTCGTCCCTCTCGGCTGCGGCGGGCGACGACGGGGCCGAGTCCCTCAAGGACAAGGACAGGGGCACGAAGGACGACGGGCTCCTCGCCGATGCGGTGACCGCGCCGAGCGGCCGGGGATGGGTGCTCTTCCGCCAGGTGGACCTGCGTCCCCCGACCTCCGCGCTCGCCCCCGGGACCACCGTCGTCGAGGCCGTGATCACGCTGCACGCGGCGAGCGAGCACCCCGGGCGGGTCGAGGTGTGCCTCGCCGGCGCCGACGGTGACGCCCTGCTGGGCGAGGTCGAGGTGCCGGCGACCGGCGGACGGCACCGCCTGCGCGAGGTGACCGGGCGGCTGCAGGTTCCCGCCGTGGTCGGCGATCTGCGTCTCGTGCTCCACGGCGGGGTACGCCTGGAACGGTTCCGGATCGATCCCGAGGAGGGGTGACCGTGCCACATCGCGGGGCGGGACCGGACGACGGTCGCCCGCACACGCCGTGGACCACGGACCGCATCTGGTTCGGCGGGGACTACAACCCGGAGCAGTGGGATCCTGCGACCTGGGCCGAGGACGACCTGCTGATGGCCCAGTCCCGGATCACCACGGTCACGGTCGGGGTGTTCTCCTGGTCGGTGCTGGAACCGGAGGAAGGCCGCTTCACCTTCGGCTGGCTCGACGCCACCCTCGACCGCCTCCACGCCCAGGGGATCCAGGTGGTCCTGGCGACCCCGACCGCCTCACCGCCGCCCTGGTTCACGCTCGCCCACCCCGATGCCCTGCCCGTCTCCCCCGAGGGCACCCGGCTGTGGCACGGCAGTCGCGACACCTACTGCGCCGCCGCCCCTGCCTACCGGAGAGCGGCCCTGCGGATGGCGGCGAAACTCGCGGCCCGCTACGCCGACCACCCCGCGCTGGCGCTGTGGCACGTGCACAACGAGTACGGCACCCTCTGCTGGTGCGACCACACCGCCGGGGCCTTCCGGCGCTGGCTGCGTGCGTGCTACGGCGAGGGCGCCGCGGGCCTGGACGCGCTCAATGAGGCCTGGGGCACCACGTTCTGGTCCCAGCGCTACTCCACGTGGCGCCAGGTGCTCCCGCCCCGGGCCACGCAGTACCTGCACAACCCCTCGCACACCCTGGACTTCCGCCGCTTCTGGTCCGACGAGCTGCTCGCCGCCTATCGGGAGCAGCGGGACGAGATCCGTCGGCACACGCCCGACGTGCCGGTGACGACCAACTTCATGCTGCCGGACTACCAGAACCTGGACCTGTGGCGCTGGAGCCGTGAGGTCGACGTTGTCGCGGTGGACCACTACCTGGGCTCCCCCGATCCCCTGGCCACGGGCGCGGACCTGGCCTTCGGGGCGGACCGCGCCCGCTCGTTCAACGGGGGCCGTCCCTGGGTGCTCATGGAGCAGGCCGCGAACCTCGTCGTCCAGCCGGACCGCCTGCTCACCAAGTCCCCCGGCGCGAGCCGACGCGACACCCTGTCCTACCTCGCCCGGGGTGCGGACACCGCCATGTTCTTCCAGTGGCGTGCCTCCCGTTCCGGCGCGGAACTGCACCACGCATCCCTCGTGCCGCATGCGGGACGCCGATCGCGGGTGTACCGGGAGACCGTGGAGCTGGGTGACACGCTGCACCGGCTGGCCGAGGTCACGGGCAGCATGGTCTTCGCCGATGTGGCCGTGCTCTGGGACGCCGACTCCTGGTGGGGGCTGGACAACCGGTGCTTCCCCTCGGGACGCCTGCGGTATCCCGACCTGGTGCGCGAGACCCATGCCGCGCTCTGGCGCAACGGCATCACCACGGACTTCGCGGCCCCCGGGGCGGATCTCTCGGGGTACCGGCTCGTCCTGGCCCCCGGCCTGTACCTGCTCGGCGACGCCGAGGCGGCCAACCTCGACGCCTACGTCCGCGGTGGCGGTCACCTGCTCCTCGGCTGTTTCTCCGGGGTCGCGGACACCTCGCACCGGATCCGGCTCGGCGGCTTCCCCGGCGGCCTGCGCGAGACACTCGGCCTCACCGTCACGGAATGGCACCCCCTTCCGGACGAGGTGTCGTTGGCCCTCGACCCGTGGGGGCACGGGCGGTGGTGGGCCGAGGACCTGGACGTCGAGGGCGCGGAGGTCGTCGCCCGCTACGGGGACGGTCCGGTCGCGGGCGGTCCCGCGATCACCCGGCACCCGTACGGGGAGGGGACCGGCTGGTACCTGTCCACCGTGCTCGACGCCCCGAGCCTGACCGAACTGGTCGGCACGATCGCGGCGCAGGCCGGGGTGTCCGCGGTGCTGCCGGACGCGCCCACCGGCCTCGACGCGGTGCGCCGGCGGATGCCCGACGGCGCGAGCTGGCTGTTCCTGACCAACTTCGGCGCCGAGGCGGCCACCGTCGCGGCCAGCGGCCACGACCTGGTCGGCGACCGTGCGATCGGTCCGTCGCTGGTCCTGGCCCCCGGTGAGGTCGTCGTGATCCGGGAGGCCCGGCCGGCCGGGTGATCCAGGCGGGTCAGGCCGGTCACGCGGGGGCGAGCCAGCCGCGTCCTGCGTTTCGGACCCCCTGCGCGACTCCGCGGTGGAGCCGGCCTTGCTCACCGACTGGCGTTCGGAAGGAACGTTCCGTATCGCCTTTGGTCGCAGCGAGTGCGGGGCCTGAGGGGTCGATCTCCCCGGGCGAAGATTCACTCGGTGAGTGCGGGGTTCTCGGTGGGTTCGGGCACCAGGAAGTGGTCGTGGGGGCGCTGCAGCCACCAGTCGGTGTAGGGCAGCGTGACCCGCCGGGAGAGGTTGTCGGTGAAGCTCCGGTTCGTGACGACGTCCAGCACCGAGTGGGCGAAGCTCAGCAGGCCGTGATAGCCGAGGAGGTCGTACTCGTCGACGATGCACAGTGCCGGGATGCCGAGCTTCATGGCCCACACCGTCGAGCCCGGGTGCCGGGAGAAGTAGACGTCCGGACGCTTGTCCCGCAGGATGTTGACGATCTCCTGGTTCTGCAGATCGCTGACCGAGAACGAGTGGTCCGTGGCGCCGCCGGCCAGCACGTCCAGGGCTGCGGGGGAACGTCCGTCGTCGTACTGCCTGTCGAAGTGCCACGCCGCCTGGTGCACGGTCTCGATGCCGAGTTCGCCGAGCACCCGCACCGTGTTGAAGCCGTAGCCGGGTCCCATGCCGACCACGGCGCGCAGGCCACGCAACTTGTCCCGGACCTCCTCGATCTGGTCGAGGTACTTCTGGCGCTCGCGCTCCAGGATCGTCCGGGCCTCCTCCTCCTTGCCCAGCACCCGCCCGAGTCCGAGCAGCCAGTCGGTGAACCCTGCGATGCCGTAGGGCTGCAACGACCGCACGTACGGCACGCCGTACCGTTCCTCCAGGCCGTTCCCCAGGTAGCTGCCGAGGGTGCCGCAGGTGGACACGGTGGCCACCGACTCCCCGAGCCTCGAGAGTTGCTCGACCGAGGTGTTCGCGATGACGAAGAGCGGCTCCACGCCGAGTTCGGCGAACAGCTCGGTGAGTTCCGCCCGGGCGCTGCCGTAGAAGTTGATGACATTCACCACCGGGCGCGTGCGGTGCGGCGGCTGGACGATGTGGGTGAGGATGGCGTGGAAGGCCGCGTCGAACCCCGATGCCCAGATCCTGCTCTTGAAGCCCTCGCAGTGGATGGGGGCCACCGGGATGCCGATCTCGGCCGCGACCTCGCGGGCGACGCTGTCGAGGTCCTCCCCGATCACTCCGCTGACACAGGACGAGCCGAGGAACAACGCCCGCGGCTGGTAGCGGCGGAACGCCTCCAGCGCGACGTCCCGCAGGGTGTCCGCGGCGCCGAACACGGTGTCCGACTCGCCCATGTCGGTGCACACATATCCGGAGCGGGAGTTGTCCAGGCCCAGCCGCGCGGCCAGGTGGTCCTTGCGATCGACGTTCTCCATCGCCTGGACGGCGCATCCGGCCGGACCGTGGTGGACGATCGCCGCATCGATGATGAATCCGGTCACGCCCAGGGCGCAGGCAGCACTGCAGGGTGGACTGGCTGTAGCAACGGTCACGGTCCCTCGGGCCACCGCACCCCGAGCGCTCGGCCAGGTCCAGCAACGATCCGCTGTACCCGGTCACCGAGCTGAGCCTGGTCTCCCGTGAACCGCTCCCCGTGGTGTCGAGGGAGCCGCGGATGGGTCGTTCCTGGGGGAAGTGGATGGTCATGGACGCTCCTTCGACCTGGCGGCCACCGACGGAGTCGCGGCGCGGGCTTCCCACGGACGCGACGAGACGTGATCAGGACCGGTTCCGGGCGCGGGCACCGCTGCGCCGGGCAGCAGCACGGGGATACCGTCGACCACGGGATAGCGCACGCCCCGTCGTGGATTCAGCAGGTACCCGTCCTGCCAGAGCAGCGGGGTGTGGTCGACGGGATCCGCGAGGAGTGCGAGCAGCTCCGGTGCAAGGTCCGTACGGGGCTCCGAGCCGGCGGGGGTCGGTGTCCGCGGGGGAATGTCGTGGGGGGTCACGCCGGACAACGCCCCTCAGTCCAGTCCGATGGTGCTCAGCTCGTCCAGCAGCGCGACCGCGAACGTTCCGGTCCCGCGCGTCGTGGCACCGGCCCGCTCACCGGCCAGCGCGAGCACGGCCGAGGCGGACGCCGTGGCGCGCAGCGGGTCGTCGAGCACGCCGACATACGCGGCGATCAGGGCCCCCAGCGAGCAACCCACACCGGTCACCTTGGTCATCAGAGGGTGTCCGCCGGGGACCTCGTACACGGTCGTACCGTCCGTGACGTAGTCGACGACGCCGCTGACGGCGACCACGGCGCCGGTCCTCTGGGCCAGTTCGATCGCGAGCGGCAGCGCGTCGGCGGAGTCCGCCGTCGAATCGGGTCCCTTGGCGCCCCCCGCCGCACCGGCGAGCCCGAGGATCTCCGAGGCGTTCCCACGGATCACCGTCGGCTCATGGGCCAGCAGGTCCGCCGACACCTCGTCGCGCAGGGAGAGGCCCGCACCCACGGCCACCGGGTCCAGGACCCACCGTGTGCCGGCCTCCTGGGCGGCCTTGGCCGCGTACCGGAAGACGTCGGCGCTCTCGGTGGTGACCGTGCCGACGTTGAGCAGGACGCCGTCCGCCACGGGCGCGAAGGAACCGACCTCCTCCAGCGCCGACACCATCGCCGGCACGGCACCTGCTGCCAGCAGCACGTTGGCATTGAGCGGCGCGGCGACGAAGTTCGTCACGGCGTGCACGAGGGGCGAACGTCGGCGCACCTCGGCGACGTCCGCGGCGATGCGCTCGTCCGGCCAGGTGTAGGAAATGCGGGTCATCGGTACCACTCCTGTCAGCAGGATTGCTCTCGGGGAGGATGGTTCCGCCGGGTCGGCTGGGCTCAGGGCTTGACGAAGGACAGGGCCAGCTGATCGGGAACCTCGCGGGTGCCGTCCTCCAGCACCCGCACCAGCCGCAGCCCGGCGTCCAGGTAGGTGTTCACCTGCACGTGCAGGGGCCGGTGCCAGGCACCCACCGCCCCCCGGATCGTGGTGCGGAAGTGCGACGGGGGCGCGTACCCCGTCTCCCGGTAGCCCGGGCCGAGCAGGACGGTGTCGTCGTCCTGGCGACGGATGTGGTTGCCGTCGAAGCAGGGGTGCACGCA
>CAZOWW010000113.1:0-18263 GCA_964583765.1 uncultured Kineosporiaceae bacterium | reverse complement strand
TGCGCACGGGGTCTCCTGGTGGACTGGGGGTTCCCGGTGAGCGGCGGTCGCCCGGCGGCACCCGGTCGGGGGTACGCGGTTACCGCCGGTCACGGTTCCACCGCATAGCCGACGCCGCGGACCGTGCGCAGCCGCAGCGCCGCGCCGAGCTTGCCGCGCAGCTGCGCCACGTGCACGTCCACGGTGCGGGTGGGGGTACCTGCCGGGTAGCCCCAGACCTCGGTGAGCAGTTCCTCGCGGGGACACACCCGGCCGGGACGCCGCAGGAGATGGGCGAGCAGATCGAACTCGGTGGTGGTCAGGTCCACCGCCCGACCGCCGGTGGTGGTCCGGCGCGTGGCGGGGTCCAGCACGAGCTCCCCGGCACGCAGCACGCCGCCCCCGTCGGCGGGGCCGTGGCGACGCAGCACCGCCCGCACCCGGGCGACCAGCTCGCGCGGGCTGAAGGGTTTGGTCACGTAGTCGTCGGCCCCGAGCTCCAGGCCGAGCACCCGGTCCACCTCGTCGTCCCGCGCGGTCACGAACAGGATGGGGGTCCAGTCCCCGGCCTCCCGCAGCCGCCGGCACACGCTGACCCCGTCCAGGACGGGCAGCCCGACGTCCAGCAGGACGACGGCGGGGCGCAGGGTGCGGACGGCGTCGAGGGCGGCCTCCCCGTCCCCGCGCACCTGGACGGCGAACCCGTCCCGTTCGAGGTACCGGCGTACGAGATCGGCGATGGCCTGCTCGTCCTCGACGAGGAGCACGAGCGGGGTCCCGGGGGCGTTCACCGGTCCATCGTGCCGTGCCCGAGGGGCCGCGGCACGCATCCCGGCGGACCCCACGGCGAGCATCACCGGGGACCCCGTGGCGGACCCCTCCGGGGACCCGACGGAGGGCAGCACCGCGCCCGTTCCGACGGGCCCGGAATCCGATCTACCGACCCGGGACCACGGTCACTCAAGGCGGACGTCATTCAGGACGAAAGTCACCCCGAATGAGAGTTCACCCGGAGATGCCGCCACACCGGGTGAGCGTGGACACGATCCGGCGCGGCGTCGCTGGCGACAGACGCTCTGCCACGAAAGACTGGACACATGCCCGAGAACGTGACTTGGGCCGGTGAAAATCCGGCCGTTACCATCGTGCCCACCCATCCTCCCGTGCCCGTGGACACTGACGTCCTGGCCCGCGTCGCCTCCGGCGTTCACCACGATCCTCACGGCGTACTCGGTGCGCACCCATACGAAGGCTCCGTCACGATCCGGACACTGCGTCCTTTCGCCACCCGCGTCGAGGTGATCCTCGCGGACGGGCGGAGGGCAGACCTTGAGCACGAGCACGACGGAATCTGGGTGACCACCTTCGACGGCGAGGTCGGTGACTACCGCATCGGGGTGAGCTACGAGGGATTCCCCCACGTCGTCGTCGACGATCCCTACCGATTCCTGCCCACGGTCGGGGAACTCGATCTGCACCTGATCCGGGAAGGCCGCCACGAGGAACTCTGGCGGGCGCTGGGTGCCCACCTCCGGCACTTCGACGGCCCGCTGGGTGACGTGCACGGCACCGCCTTCGCCGTGTGGGCGCCCAATGCCCAGGCCGTGCGCGTGGTCGGTGACTTCAACTACTGGGACGGTCGCGGCCACGCCATGCGCAGCCTCGGTGCCGCCGGGGTGTGGGAGCTCTTCGTCCCCGAGGTCCTCGCCGGCGCCCGGTACAAGTTCGAGATCCTGGGGCGGGACGGCAACTGGCGGCAGAAGGCCGACCCCATGGCGTTCGGGACGGAGATCCCCCCGGCGACCGCCTCCGTGGTGGTGGACACGTCGTACACGTGGACCGACCAGGAATGGCTGGAGCACCGGGCGGTCACCGATCCGCACACCGGTCCGATGAGCGTCTACGAGGTGCATCTGGGCTCCTGGCGCGCGGGCCTGAACTACCGCGAGCTCGCCGACCAGCTCGCCGGGTACGTCAAGGACATGGGCTTCACGCACGTGGAGTTCATGCCGGTGGCCGAGCACCCCTTCGGCGGCTCCTGGGGGTACCAGGTCACCTCGTACTACGCGCCGAGCTCGCGTTTCGGTCATCCCGACGACTTCCGCTACCTGGTGGACACGCTGCACGCCGCCGGGATCGGCGTGATCATCGACTGGGTGCCGGGACACTTCCCCAAGGACGACTGGGCGCTCGCGCGCTTCGACGGCGAGACGCTGTACGAGTACCAGGACACCCGCCGGGGTGAGCACCCCGACTGGGGAACGCTGGTCTTCGACTACGGCCGTACCGAGGTGCGCAACTTCCTGCTCGCCAACGCGGTGTTCTGGCTCGAGGAGTTCCACATCGACGGCATCCGGGTGGACGCCGTCGCATCGATGATCTACCTCGACTACTCGCGCAAGGACGGCGAGTGGGTGCCCAACATGCACGGCGGCCGGGAACACCTGGAGGCGATCAGTTTCCTGCAGGAGATGAACGCCTGGGTGTACCGGCGGGTCCCGGGCATCATCACCGTGGCCGAGGAGTCCACCGCCTGGACGGGCGTCACGCGACCGGTCCACGAGGGCGGCCTCGGTTTCGGCCTGAAGTGGAACATGGGCTGGATGCACGACTCCCTGGAGTACGTGAGCAAGGAGCCGATCCACCGGCAGTACCACCACAACGAGTTGACCTTCTCGATGGTCTACGCGTTCAGCGAGCACTTCGTCCTGCCCATCAGCCACGACGAGGTCGTGCACGGCAAGGGTTCCCTGCTGTGCAAGATGCCCGGCGACCGCTGGCAGCAGCTCGCGAACCTGCGCGCATATCTCGCCTTCATGTGGGCGCACCCCGGCAAGCAGTTGCTGTTCATGGGCTGCGAACTCGGACAGCAGCCGGAGTGGTCGGAGGCGACGAGCCTGGATTGGTGGCTCGAGGAGGTACCGTGGCACCGGGAGCTGCAGCAGTTGGTCCGGGATCTGAACGCGATCTACCGTGACCGCCCGCCGTTGTGGACCTATGACTGGGACCCTGCCGGGTTCGAGTGGATCGACGCCAACGACGCCGCGCGGAACACGTTCTCGTTCGTGCGGTTCGACGCCGACCGCCGCCCGTTGGTGTGCATCACCAATTTCGCCGGGATCCCACACGAGGACTACCGGCTCGGTCTCCCACAGTCCGGCGCCTGGACCGAGTTGCTCAACACGGACCAGGAGCGCTATGCGGGATCTGGTGTGGCGAACACATCAGCGATCAAGACCGAGGAGGTCGAGTGGCACGGCAGACCGCAGTCTGCGGTGATCCGAGTGCCACCGCTGGCCACCGTATGGCTGGTGCCCGAGGAGTGACATCCGGGCCCACCGCGGTAACCGTCAGTGGGCCCACCGCAGGACGGCTCACGCCCCTGCCCGGCAATCGAGTCATCACGGCCGCCCGGCGTCATGCCGGGCGGCCGTTCGGTCGATATCCAGGCATGCGTGCGATCGAGGGAAGCGTCCCTTCCTACCGAAGCGCCGCGGGTCACCCGACCTCCTCGTCCGGTCGTCGGGCCAGCAATCGCGTGTCCCGTGGTGTCCATCTCTGTCACGGTGCTGTCACCGTTCTCGCAGCCGCCCTGCTCGTCCCCGTGACGAGCAACCTGCCTGCGGCCGGTGCCAGTACGGTCTCCGCGGTCACGGCCGAATCCGTGTCCGCCTCCGCGTCCGGTGCGCCGGCCGCCGCGCCGCAACAGGTGCAGGGCAAGGTCATGCTCGGCATGTACACCGACCTGCCCTATCTCAACCAGACCAACAGCTTCGTCCGCCGGCAGAGCCAGCTGGGCCGCAACCTGCGCATCCAGCACTGGTACTACACCTGGTGGGACACCTTCCTGTGGCAGGGCGCCCCGGCCCAGGGAGTGATCCCGATGCTCTCCTGGCCCATGCCGGGCTCGTTCGCCTCGGTGGTGAACGGCTCCCAGGACTCGGTGATCCTCGCCCACGCCCGCACCCTGCGGAACTACGGCCGGCCCGTGTTCCTGCGGCTCGGCTGGGAGATGAACGGCAACTGGTTCCCCTGGGGCACCGCGGACGCCAACGGTTTCATCAAGGCGTGGCGGCACATCCACGACGTCTTCGCCTCCCAGGGCGCGACCAACGTGGCCTGGGTGTGGTGCCCCAACTACAACTCCGCTCCCGGGCGCTACAAGGCCTCGACCTACTACCCGGGTGACGGATACGTCGACTGGGTCGGCGTGGACGGCTACAGCGTGGACAGCGACGGGGACAAGTCGCCCAGCACGCTGTTCGACCCCACGGTGAGCGTGTTCGGCTCCCGTAAGCCGATCATGATTGCCGAGACCTCGGCCGGGGAGTCCCCGGGCAGGCCGGACCGCAAGGCCAACTGGATCCGGGCGTTCCAGGCCTGGGTGAAGGCCACGCCGTCGGTCGGGGCGGTGGTCTGGTTCGACACGAACAAGGACGGCGGCCGCTACGACAGCCGCGTGGACACCTCCAACAACTCCTGGGGTGCCTTCTGGAACCTCGCCCACGACGGGCGGTTCTACGGCTGATCCGCAGGAGGCAGCGCGACGGTTGACCCGCGCCAGAGGCGGAGAGGCCGCGGCCTGACCGGCGGGTCCGCCCGCCCATGCCCCACCGGCGGGTCCGCCCGCCCATACCCCGGGACCGGTGGCCCGGCACCCAGTGCCGGGCCACCGTGCCGTTCCCGGCGGCTCCGGTGCCGGGAATTCGGTGCCCGCGGTCAGCGTGCGGCGGCGCCGTCCTGCACGGTCGTGCCCTCCCCGCTGGGGAACTGCCGGCCGCGTGCGGCCTCGCGGGCCATGGTGGGGGTGAACCGCCGGAGGCCACGGCGCAGTTCGACCTGGCGCAGCAGACGCGTCGCGGTGTCCTCACCCGCCCACCAGCGGGCCAGTCCCGCGCAGGTGGAGATCGCGGCGAGCAGGCCGCCCACCACCGGGGCCAGCACCGGTACCGAGAGCAGGTCCACGAGCAACGCCAGGTGCCCGGGCAGTTCGCGGGTCGCGTCCCTGACCGGGGCGAGGTCCGGGTATTGCACCGCCAGCCAGCACCGGGCCTCCCCCTGCTGCCGGCACTCCGCGCGGAACGCCCGCAGGGTGCGCCGATGGAGGTGCGTCGACCCCAGACGCCGGTCGAACACGGGCTCCAGGTGCTCCCGGGTGCACCGGAACCCGAACTGCTGGTCCTCGTGGTACCGCAGGCCGCCGAGCGTCCACAGGCCCACGCGGAGCGCGTCCGCGCGCCGCATCGAGAGGTTGCCGGCCCACAGGCGTTCCAGGACGCACGCCGCGTCCCGTTCGTACGCCGCGCAGACCTCCTCGTAGGACGCCGAGTAGAGCCGGGTGGTCGCCTGCCCGGGGCGCCGGCGCACGGGGAGCTCGACCGGCAGGTACCCCAGCACCAGGCGGTGCGTGCCCGGGACGTGCCAGGCGGCGTGCCCGGTGATCATCCCCGGGGAGGCCACCACGTCGTCGTCCAGGACCACGACGATCTCTCCACGCGCCAGGTCCACCCCGTGCTGCCGGGCCGGGCCCTGCCCCGCGTTCTCCTGCCAGACCGGTCGCAGCCGCGGCTCGTCCCGCGCCCATTCCCGCAGCAGATCGAGGGACCCGTCGTCGCACCCGTCGACCACCACGATGAGCTCGGTGGTCGCGGGGTCGGCGAGCACGGGGGCCACGACCAGGGGCAGCATCGCCCGACGCCGGTAGGTCGGCATGACCACCGAGACGCCCGGCAGGGGCTCAGCCATTGCTCACGCCCAGCGCCGGCGCCGGGGCCGTGCCCCGCAGGACGACCGACCGCAGCGGTACTGCCGGCCCGGACGCCGTACCGCCCGAGGTGCCGTGCGCCCCGGCCGACGTGACCTCCGCGGAGAACAGGTCCACCCGCACGACGCCTCGGCGGGGCACCGTGACCTGGAGCCCGGCCTCGGCATGTCCGGCCAGCACGAGGATCCGCTCCTCACGGTGCCGGCCGGACGTCGTGACCAACCGGTAGCGGGCGGTCGACGGGTCCCGGTTGACCACCTCGATCCGCGGGGCACCCGAACCGATCACCTGCAGGACGACGCCCTGCGCCCGCAGGTCCTGCCCCGCCGCGCCGTCGTCGACGCCGAGGGCCGCCACGACCGCCGCGGCCCCGAGCAGCGCCATGCCCGCCGTGGTCCCCAGCCGGCCGGAACTCCCCGGCCGCGACGCGCCCGGACCGGCCCGATCCACGGTGCCCACGCCGTCCTCCCGGTGTCCCCGGGGCAGGGCGAGCGCTGCCGCCGGCAGCATGCTCGCGAGCGGGCAGAGCGTCGCCGCGTCCGCCGCCCGGCCGAAGGCCCCGGCGAGCAGGCCCGCACCCACGAGCCAGCCGAGGGTGACGAGCCCGGCCAGGGTCGCGGCCTCGCCCACTCCCCTGCGCGGTGACCAGCGCCGCGTGAGCAGCACCAACGCCCCACCGAGCAGGCCGGTCGCCCAGAACCCGGTCACCACGGCCGGCACCATCGGCGAGGCGGCCAGCGCGCTCGCACCCACCACGAGGGCCGCTGCCACCAACCCGTGCCCGCGGGCACCGGCGTCCCCACTCACCCTGCCGTCACCACGCACCGTGGACCCCCCGCACGTCGTAGACCCGGTACTCGCCGTCGTCGTAGACCCGGTCGACCCGCGGATCGTCGTCGAACTTCGTCAGCGCCCTGGCCGCGATCGGCCCGCTCGCGTCCGGCCACGAACCACGAGGGTCGTTGCCGAAGTAGAAGCCGGCCACCGGCGCCGTGCGGCCGAGCTCCACGTTCACCACCACGTACTGGACGTCGTGCTCCCGGACCGCCCGGTCGGCCACCGGCCCGAACGCCGGCGCGTAGAAGAGCTCCCCGGCATCGGCCACGGGCACGCTGCGGGCGAAGGCCCCCACGAGGGAGCAGGTCGAGGCGTCGCAGGCCACCCGGTCGTCCGGGCCCAGGGTGCCGTTCACCCACCGGGCGAGCGCGACGCCGTTCGCATCCACCCCGGCGTCGAAGCCGTCGATCCGGAAGGTCCCGGGCAACCGCTCCCACGGTGGGGGCCAGCCCACGCACAGACTCCCCAGCACCACGAGCAGCGAGGCGCCCCAGGCGAGGAAGCGCCCGCGCCCGGCCCCCGCCAGCCGGACCACCGCCACCGCCATCGGCAGCGCCGCCAGCACCATGACGTAGCTGAGGCCGCGGGTGGACAGTTCGGCGCCCCGCGCGGTCAGGAACCGCACCGCGACCACGACCAGCCAGGTCAGGCCCCCGCAGCCCAGCGCCATGGCGGCGCTGCGCGGCCGCCACCGGAACAGGGCCACCACCCCCACCAGCAGCAGGACCATGGTCAGGGACATGCCCGCAAGGATCAACGCCTGCTCGCCGAGACCGCGCTGCACGCCGCCGGAGGCCGAACCGCCGCCGCTCGCGGCCTGTCCGCCGCCGAGGAACCCGGCGAACACGTCCCGCACCGGCGAGGCCAGGTAGCCCACCGCCGAGCGGGCGCACAGACCGACCCAGGTCGTGGCGACGACCGCGCCGGCGCCCGCCGCCAGGGCGCACCGCAGGCTCAGCTCGCGCCGTCCACCGACCAGGCGCACCAGCACCGCGAGCAGGGCGACGAGGCAGATCGCCACGAGCGCGGTGAGCGGGTGGCTCACCACGCACACCGCCAGGGCCGCCGCGGTGAGGGCGACCGCCGGCCAGGACAACCGCCGGTCCGACCCGCTGGTCACCGCGCGCAGGGCCAGGACGAAGAACGGGAGGGCGAACGTGCCGTACGCGTAGTAGCTGTTGAAGGTGAAACCGTCGGGGCTCGTCGTCGCGAACACCGCGGCCACCCCAGCCACCCGGGAGTGACCGGTGAGCTCCAGGTAGAGCCCGTAGGCGACGGTGGCCAGCAGCAGGTGACAGGCCACCGTCACCACCGTCGCCGACCACAGCGGGGACAGGTGGACGGCGCGGGTCAGGAACGCCGTGGTCAGCTCCATGCCCGGGAAGCGCGGACTGACCGGCAGGGTCGGGTTGTCGGTGAACAGCGAGCCGGTGCGCAGCAGGTCGCCCAGGGTGCGCCAGTGCTGCGTCTCGTCGGGGAAGGCCCGCACCCGGGGGCTGTAGGCGTAGGTGACCAGCGCCTGACCGGCCCCGACCAGGCACACCACGGCGAGCCGTTCCCCCGCGGTGCGCCGCCTCGTCAGCAGCCCGGCCAACGCGGTCCCGTAGACGCCCAGCTGTCCGATCCAGAACATGGCCTCGGCGCCGGGGATCCGTTGCCGGGCCGCCGCATAGGCGAGGACGACGAGGGCGAACGCCCCGCAGACACCGGCGAGCACCGCACCCGCGGCCCAACGCCCGGTGGGGGGCAGGTCACCCGCGGGTTCCCGATCGAGCGAGGGCTCGGGCCAGAGATCCCGAGACGCCCCCAGCGACGTCCCGCGGCGGGCGCCCACAGCGACCGTTCCGTCAATCACCACTACCGCAACCGTCCAATCCGTGCATCGATCCGTGCTTCCCGGCCGCCCTGGCCTGCGGTGAGGGGACATCCCGACCGCGAGGCCTGTCGTGGGACGCGGGGCGGCCCATGGCCCGGCCCCGTCCGCCCGGAAAGGCGCTGCTCATGCCGTCACGTGCGCTGCTCGTCCCCGTGTCCGTCCCACCCCGTCGACGCCAGGAACCGCGCCGCCGGTTCGGGGTGCTGCTCCGCCAGGTCCACGTACTGCTCCGCCAGGTCCACGTACTGCTCCGCCAGGTCCCGGTCCTGCTCCGGGAGGTCCACGTAGATCGCAGCCGGGTCCCGGTCCTGCCCTGCCGGATGCCGGTCCTGCCCCGGGAGACCCGGGTACCGATCCCCCGGGTCGGCCGGGGGTGCCGCGGCCTCCGCGTACTGCGTGAGATCGGCCCGCGCCCGGGGAAGGGAGGGAATGTCGAGGCGCCCGTGCAGGGCCCGCCAGACTGTGGGCGCGAACACGACCGCCTCCAGGCACTGGGCGAGGACCATGCCGACGGCGAATCCGGTCAGGCCGCCCCGGACCCCACCGACGGCGGCCGCCAGCACCTCGGCCCCGGCCCCCAGACTCGAGGTCCACGCGGCCCGCGAGAGCAGGCCCTTCACCCGGGAGACCGCCACGTAGTGCGACTTCACCGCCATGGGGAAGGTGGCCAGTCCGAGGACGACCAGGGCGGGAGCCGCCACCGTGTACCCGTGGCCGAACACGCTCAACGTCCAGCCCGCCCCCACGGCCAGGAGCAGGCCGCCGACCACGGCGAGTCCCGCGCTCACCGTGAGGGTGAACCGCATCTCGCGACGCAGACGCCGCTCGTCCCCCGGGGCGATGGCGAACAGGACGGTCGACAGGTGGAACGGGACGACGTTGACGAAACTCACGATCATCACCGCGGTGTAGAGCGCCGCGGTGGACGCCTCGCCCAGTAACGGGACCGCGAGCACGGGGAGCACGAAGCGGGGCGCCAGCACGGCGACGTTCAGCCAGTGGTGCCGGATCGCCGGCCCGGCGATGGCCCGCAGCAGCGCCCGGTCGACGCGGCGGCGGGCGGTGCCGACCCGGGCCAGGGGGCGCACCGCGGCCAGCGAACCCAGCGCCCCGATCGCCCAGGCCAGCACGAGCGCGCAACCCCGTCCGGCGGGCAGCAGCAGGGTCGTGACCGGCAGCAGCGCCAGCTTGGCCACCGCGAACACGGCGTTGCGCCGCAGCTGCAGGCCACTGCGCAGCAACCCCACGCAGGCGTCGTCCAGGACCAGGGTGAGCCCGGTGACCACCACCGCCAGCACGAAGGCGGCGATCCGCAGCGGTGAGCCGAACATCTGCTGGTAGCTGTCCGAGGACAGGGCCAGGGCACCGGCGACCCCCAGGGCGCCCACCGTCCCGGTCACCGCGACCGTCGCACAGGCGCTCGTGAGCAGGGTCGGCGCCCGCTGAGGGTCCTGCGCGAGTTCCCCGAGCAGCAGGGTGTTCAGGCCGACGATGCTGAGCGTCGCGACCAACTGCACCGCGGAGAGTCCCGCCGAGCCCAGTCCCACCTCACCGGCCGGCAGACTCCGGGCGGCCAGCCACCAGAAGGCGAACCCCAGGGCACTGGTCACCAGGGTCGAGCCGTACAGGCCCAGGGCGTTGCCGGCGACGACGCTGTGCTGCCGCAGCCACCCCACCATGGTCGCGGGCACCCGGGACGGCGCCCACCCGCCCAGGGTGCCGGGACCCTGGCTCCGCCGATCGTGCCGCACGGGGACGGAACGCGGCAGGGGCACCCGGGTCAACGGCGCGGCGTCGGCGCGCACCCCGCGCCGGTGCCGGGCCCAGGGCCGGGACTCCCCGCGGGGCCACGGGACCCCGACCGACGTCCCGCCGACGTCCTCGCCGCGTCCCGCGCGCCCACCCGGCGTGTCCCCGCCCGTGGGAGGCGCCGTCGGGCGCGCGTGCCTGTTCATCAGAGGTCCTGCGGCCCCGTGCCGACCGTACGCGACTCCCGCCGTATCGCCCGGAGCTCACGACGCACCGCGCGGCGGGCCCTCAGGTAGGTCCCGGGCCCCGCGAGCATCGCCCGGCGGTTCTCCGCGAGCAGGTCGCGAGGGAATTCCGGCCCCAGGGTGGCCTCCCGTTCGCCCCCACCGAGCACGACCTCCCGTACGGCCCGGGGCGCCAGGGCGGCCAGGCGCAGCAGCCGGGTGGGGCGCTCCCGCAGCACGCTCGCGTAGAACGCACCCAGCCCCAGGCCGTAGCCGACCAGTTGGTCCCGCAGCCCGGCGAGGTCCTCGCGGTGGAAGTGCCGCACGAGAGCGGTCGGCTGGTAGGCGACGGTTCCGCCGTACAGGAGCACCTGCGAGAAGGCCAGGGTGTCCTCGCAGCCCCGGCACGGGCTGCCCGCGCCGAGGGCCGGATCGAAGCCGCCGATCCGTTCCAGGGCGGCCCGCCGGAACGCCATATTGCCCCCGGTGCCGAACGGCGGCAACGGGAACAACGGGCTCTGCCCCTGGCTGCCGGTGAACACGACCGGCAGGAAGCCGCGGCCCTTGCTGTGTCCGCCGAACTCCTCGAACCAGAGCTGCGCCTGGGTGCGCATCTCCGCCGCCACCATCACTCCCGAGACCGCGTCCACCGAGGGCGCGGCGGCCAGTCCGCGCGCGAGCTCCGCGAGCCACCACGGGTCGGCCACCTCGTCGTCGTCGATCCAGGCCAGCACCTCACCGGCGCTCTCCTCGATCGCCCGGTTGCGGGCCCAGGACAGGCCCGGACGGGGTTCGCAGACGTACCGCACCGGTCCCCGGCGAGCGGCCTCGTCGACCACCTGCCGGGCACGGGCGTCGGAGGGTGCGTTGTCGACGACGAGCACCTCGAAGTCCGGGAACTGCTGGCCGAGCAGGCTGCGCAGCACTCGCCGTAGCCCCTCGGGCCGGTCGTGGGTGCACACGACGGCGGTCGTCCGCGCGGCGGAGGCGAGCAGGCGTGCCCGGCTCCGCCGGTAGGGGCTGATCCCACCCGGTATCGCCACGGGCTCCGTCGCGGGGACCACACTCACCCCACGGGCGGCGAGCGGCCCGGCGAACTCGCCCGCGATCCGGGCCGCGAGGTCCGCGGCGGTGCTCGCCGGCGTGACCGGGAAGGTCAGCTGCCCGAGCGGCTCCGTGTCCAGGCGCACGAGCAGGCGGGCCGTCATCCGGCTGCGGTCGCGCAGCTGTTTCGCCAGGTCCGGCAGCGGATCGGTCAGCTCCACCTCCCGCACGAGCCAGGGCGGTCCGCCGTCGACCGGGCCGGTGCCGTCCTGCACGATGAGCCCTGTGCCGTCCTGCACGATGAGCCCTGTGCCGTCCTGCACGATGAGCCCCGTGCTGTCCGGCACGATGGGCCCGGTGCTGTCCGGCACGATGGACAGAGCCGGTGCGACGGGCGGAGCCGTCGGGGCGGCCTCGGGGCGAGCGACGCTCACGGCGTGACCACCCCGCTGCCCCAGCCGCCGACCGGGATCGACTCGAGCTCGGGGCGGATCCGCACCAGGTGCTCGATCGCCTCGCAGGTGGTGGTCCACGAGTGAGGATCGGGGAACCGCCGTCCGACCAGCTCCCGGCTCTCGCGCAGGGCCCGGGCCAACCGGGGTGGGTCGGCCGGGGGCACCGTGACCGCGCCGCGATAGGGGGACACGGCCTCGGACAGACCCCCCACGGAGGTCACGATCACCGGCAGCCCGGCGGACATGGCCACGTGCAGGGGCCCGGAGGCCGAGGACCGCAGGTACGGCAGGACGACCACGTCGGCCCGGGCGAAGGCCCCCCGCACCTCGGCGTCCGTGACGTAGCGGTTGGTCACGTGGATGCGGTCGCGGTACGGACTGGTCGCGACGAGCTCCAGCGGGAGGGTCCAGCCCTCCCACGTCTCCCCGACGATCTCCAGTTCGAACCCCGCCGCTTCCTCGGGGCTGAGCAGGTCGAAGGCCGCCACCAGATGTTCGAGCCCCTTGTAGGGGCGGATGGTGCCGAAGAAGAGGAGGCGCACGGGACGATCCGCGGGGACGTCGTCCTCGACCGACGCCCGACCCCGCTGCGCCACGAGTCCCCGGCGCTCCCCGACGCCCCGCTGCTCCGCGGTATCCCCGTGCTCGGCGACGCCCACGTGGTCGTAGGGGCCGTGCGGGACCACGGCGAGCGGGAGCTCCTCCAGCGCGGGGAAGTTCCGCAGCAGGGTGCGCCGGTCGAAGTCGCTGTGCACCACGGCGGCGGTCGCCCGGGCGAGCAGCCGCGGCAGGCCCAGCCGCACGTAGTCCGAGACGAGCGGGATCCGTGCCTCGCCGCTGTCGTGGCTCTCGTGGAACTCCACGACCACCTCGGCCCCCACCCTGCGCGCCTCGGCGGCCAGGGCGAGATAGCTGTGCAGGACGGCGCCCGTCCACCACTGCAGCACCACGACCTCGGGCCGCTGCTCGTGCAGGAACGCCCGGGCACGACGCATGCTGGGCCCCCAGTACCAGTCGACGCCGTCGAAGACCTCGACCTCGTCGCGGTAGGCCAGTTCGTTGACGGCGACCCCCACCCGGGCCCGGCCCGGATAGGCCCAGGCCGGCACGAGCCGGCGCATCAGGAGCGCACTGGTGTGGTGCCGGGCGGACAGCTCGTTCGCCAGACGGCAGGTGTAGTACGAGATGCCGCTGGTGAACCGCCAGCCGGACCCGACCACCATCACCCGAGCCATGTCCACCCGCTCCCCGCGCAGCCGGTCCCACCGGGCAGGGCGACGTCCCGCAGCGCGGTCATCGCCGCGGCTCCCCGTCGAGGAGGGCGAGGGGACGACCGAGGTCGAGATCGAGATCGATGTTCTCGACGGCGCCTCGGGGCACGGGGGGACGCGCGGTGGGGCGGACGCCTGGGCCGGTGGTCACGGTCCGGGAGGCTGGGGCTGCCTCGCCCCTCTCGACCTCCATCAGGTCCACGAGCAGGTCGACCGGGCCACGCCCGGCCGCGGCCTCCTGCGCGGCGAGGAGCCGGGATTCGCGCCAGGTGCGACGCCACAACGACATCCGCTCCCGCACGATGGTGCGCAGCACCCGCAGCCCGTCCCGGACGGCGTGCAGGTTGCTGTCGCCGTAGAGGCGGGCCTGCTCGACGCTCGGCACCTCGCGAATCACCGCACCCGCGGCCGCCACCCGGACATTGATCAGGGTCTCGATCTCGAACCCGTCGCCCCAGCGCATGTGTGTGTGGTCGGTACCGGGAATGTCCCTCGGAGGCAGGCGGAGCGTGGGCAACAGGTCTGTCCAGAAGGCGTTGTAGCCGTAGCAGAGATCGGTGTAACGCGTCCCGAAGAGCAGATTGACCGTCAGGTTGAGGAACGCGTTGCCCCACCGCCGCCGGCGGGTGATGTCGTGGCTCCCGCCGCCGGGGGCGAATCGGGTGCCCTTGGCGAAGTCGGCCCCGGTGACCAGTGCCTCGACGAAGTCCGGGATCTCCGCGGCGTCCGCCGAGCCGTCCGCGTCGAGCATCACCACGATGTCCCCCGTGACCGCGGCGAACCCGCAGGCCAGGGCATTCCCCTTGCCCCGGCGGGTCTGGTGGACCACGAGCACGTCAGGACGGCACGCCAGGGCGGTGGCGACGGTGTCGTCCACGGAGTGCCCGTCGACCAGGATTACCTGGTGCACGGTGGGGGGCAGCGACCCCAGTACGTGGGGCAGGTTGCGGGCCTCGTTCCTGGCGGGCACCACGACGCTGACGCGAGGTGCGTGTGGAGCGCCCGTGTTGCGCACGCAATCGGTCACACTTGTCCCTTCGATCGCCACGGCAGGGACGTGCCGCAGCCCAGCGGGCCCCGCCCGGAAGGCACTCCATCCGCGACCGACGGGCCCATCATCGTGCGCCGGTCAGCTGCCGACGTTCTTGTTTGATCCAAGCACTCTTAACCAAAAGTAGCCAAGCGGCCTCGGGCAGTAATCGGGGTGGTCCCGGAGATTTCGCATGTTCGCGGCCTCCCGGACTGTCCGAACACCCGATGGCGGATGCGGGAACCTCCGATGTCGCGCTTGTGAACTGCCGAGCCACGCCACTACCGTGTGATCGCCGTCGCTGCCGTGCGTGCACAGGTCCACCGGGCTTCAGGGCCAGAGGTTCACGGCGCGCGGCTCCCGCGCACGTCGCTCAGAGAGGCTCCGTCGTCGTGGCCCCGCACCCCAGCGCCGAGTGCCGGTGCGGTCACGACCGCGAGGCACACACTCACTACCGTCCGGGCAGCGACTGCGGTCGCTGCACCGAGGGAGCCTGCCCCCGGTTCCGGCCGGCCGCGTCACCGCTCCGTCGGTGGTGGGACCGCCTCCCGGGCGCACGTCGCCGTCCGGGGACCACCGGCCGCTGAACGGCGGGCCGCTGCAGCCTCACCCCGCTCGCGTCCGGACCGCCGCACCCGCTCTGGCCGTCGGTGCCCCTGGTCGCTGAAGGCACCGTGGTCAGCAAGGCTCCTGCCGGCGAGCGCACTCGGTCGGGGATGCACCCTGACCGTCGGCAGCTGGTCGCCGGGACGCCCGCAGTACCGCGGGCACGGACGCAGGCGCGCCCTCAGACCCTGCCGGCGAGCTCCGGCTCGCGTGCGCGCTCGAGGGCAACAACGGGTGCCGGAACGAGTGTGCGGGAACTGGAGCCCGTCCCCGGCGCGAGCGCGGGCGAACCCCGGTCGGCGAAGACCCAGAAGGTGCAGGCCAGGTAGTTGAGGACGACGGTGATCCCGGTGAGGAGGAGCTGCGCCACCGCGCACGGCCAGCCCAGGAGCACCAAGCCCGAGACGCTCGCCACCACGACCAACGAGTTGGCGCCCGCCAGCAGGCAGTAGCGAACCGCCTGGACCGACCCGCGGTCCCCGCAGTCACGGAAGGCCAGGCCCCGGTTGGCGAGGAAACCGACGAGCACGGAGGAGACCCAGCCGGCCGCGACCGCCGGGACGAGCGCGAAGCCAGCCCGCCGGGCGAGGTAGGCGACACCGATGTTCGCCGACACGCCCAGCCCTCCGGCGCCCAGGTACTGGACGATCCGCCGCAGCGAGTCAGGCGTCAGCCGCCCGCGCCACCGGCTCATCTCTGCAGCACCGGCCACCGGAACTCCTCGGGCCGTGCATCCAGCGCACGGCTCAACACCGTCACGCGTGCCTCCAGCAGCGCGAGCTCCTCGGCCAGGCGCCGGCTCTCCGACTGGCGCCGGCCCACCTCGATCGACAGCTGCAAACTCACCAGGAGCTGCACGCAGGCCCCACCCACGAAGAGCAGGTTCACCGGAAGCTCGAACCCGAGGAGCCGAGTGGCGACGAAGAGGGGCTCCGGCACCAGGGCCAGGGTCAGGCAGGTCGCGGAGACGCTGAGCCACACGACCGCGAACTTCTCGCCGAGCAGCCCCCTGCGCACGAGCAGCACGGTCCAGGCGAAGACCCCGAGCGCGCCGACGACGCCGAGCGCGTACTTGGCGCTCACGAGTGGGCCACCTGCCGGGAGAGCCACCGGCGCTCGGGCGCACTCTGCTTGCGCACGGCCAGGGCGAAGGCGCACCGCAGCAGGTACAGGATCGACCCCAGAAATCCCTGCGAGGGCCGACCCGCCACGCGGGCACGCATCTCCACCGGGATCTGCCGGACCACCAGGTCCGCCCGTCGGGCGATGACCAGGCTCTGCAAGGTGTCCCCCAGGTACTCGGCCGGATAGCAGCGGGCGAAGAGTTCGACGGCGGTGTGGTTCGCGGCCCGCAGGCCCGAGGTGGCATCGGTCATCCGGGTGGCGCAGATCCGCGACATCACCCGCGAGACGAGGCGCATGGTCAGCCGGCGCAGGAACGGCGCGCGGTAGTCGCCGACCCCGGCGAAGCGGGCCCCCACCACGATGTCCGCACCGTGGGCGAGCTCCGCGAGCATCGCCGGCACGTAGGCCGGGTCGTGCTGGCCGTCGGCGTCGATCTGGACGACGGTGTGCCACCGGTGTTCGGTCGCGTACAGGAACCCGGCCCGCATCGCCCCTCCGACGCCAAGGTTGAAGGGCAGCCGCAGCACCTCCACACCCTCCTGCGCGCTCACCTCCGCGGTGGCGTCCTCGGAGCCGTCGTTCACGACGAGGATCCCGGCGCCCGGCAGTGTTGCCCGAACCTCACGGATCACACTCGTGATCGATCCGGACTCGTTGAAGGCCGGGATCACCACGAGCACTCCCGTCAGAGGCCCTGCGGAGGCTGGCCGATCGGCGAGTACGCCGACGGTTGCTGTGACCACTCTGGTTCTCCTGAAATCGCCATACGGCGCGGCAACCACGCCATCACCGGGACACCTGGTGCGAGGACTGCCTTCTGGAGCATGCGGTCGTGACCGCGGACGGGCCCAGCCACCGGCCACCCGAGCGGATCGTTCCCGACCGGGGAGGGGAGAGGGCGCTCCCCTGTTCGCCGACCCGACCTCCGGCGAATGCCGATCCGCCGGACGATCGCTATCAGCTACTGTATGAACACGGATCGTATCGTACAAGCGGGAATTGGCCGATTGATACCGGCGGCCGATTCACCTCACGCCGGATACGACCGCCGATTCGGCCTGCGCCGGACACGACGACCAGGGCCGGACACGACCACCGATGCGGCGTCCCGCCTCGGCCGGTGAGGTGTCTCCGCCCGCCACACCCTCGAGGGGACGCCCGTGGCTCAGCCCACTGCACCTCCCACCGACTGCGTTCGTGAGAACCGGCGTTCCGGGGTTCGTAAGGAACCGGGTTCCGGGGTTCACGAGGACCTGTGCTCCGGGGTTCGTGGGGGCTTGCGTTCCGATGGCTCGATGCGGCTGGTGCCTCCCGTGGCGCTCGTCGCGTTCGTGGCGGTCGTCATGCTCGGGTGGGCGTCCGGCGCCGCTCCCGGGCTTCCCCTCTGGGGCACCCTCGGCTGCACGGTAGTCGCGCTCCTCCGCCGCGGCCGGACCCTCGGGACAGCCCTCGTCTCGGCGCTGCTCGGCACGCTTCTGGGGGAGTTTCTCGCCGTCTGCCTGATCACCGTCACGGGGATCGGCCTCGACAGCAGCTCGGCCGCGGCACTGCAGATGCTGGGGCTCGTCTGCGCGGCCACGGCCTCGTGGCGGGCTCCTTCGCCCCTGCGCCGGCCCACAGCGGACAGCCTGTGGACCTTCCTCGCGGCCGCGACCGGGCCGGCTCTGTTCCTGTCCGCGCTGGTGACGGCCAAGGTGACCACCGCGACCGGGGCGCTGTCCTGGGCCATGGGGGGCGACGCGCGCAACCACCTGTTCTTCGTCCGGGAGATCGTCGACGCGCACGGGCCCACGCCGGTGCTGCTGGGCCAGTACCCGACTCTCGTGCACGTCCTCACAGCGCTCGGCGCCCTCGACCCGGGCCGGACGGAGATCACCGGCGGGGCGTTGCTGCGCCATGACGTCACCGCCATGGCCTGGATCTGGGCCCTCGGTGTGGTCCTCAGCGGCCTCCTGGCGGGACTGGTGGCTGCCCGGGTGCTGGCCTCCGCGCGTCCGGGCCTTCGGACGATCGCGGTCGTCACCGCCTCGCTCTGCACCGTCTCGGGGCCTGTGCTCGGTGTGTCCCTCCTCTTCGGCTTCCTCACCGCGACCTGGGGGATCGTCGTCCTGGAAGGTCTCGTCCTGCTCGGGATCGAGTTGTGGTCGCAGCACGCGGACCGTCTTGCCGTCCTCGCCTCGGCGGCCGCCCTGCTCATGGTCGGGGTCTGGTCGCTGCTGGCCGGGGAGTGTCTCGTACTGGCCGGGCTCGCCGCGGTACGGGCGTACCGCAGCTGCCCCGGCCGCCATTGGCTGCTCCCGACG
>CAZOWW010000112.1:0-19128 GCA_964583765.1 uncultured Kineosporiaceae bacterium | reverse complement strand
GGTACATCCCGGCGCTGTCCGCTCCGCAACGGGCCGCGGTCAACCCGGCCGCCATGATCGCCGAGGCCGAGGCGGCCCGGGCCGCGGCCGAGGCGGAGCAGGAATCCGCGCGTCGGCAGGCGGAGTACGGTCGCGCCACCGCGGTCGCCCGGGCGCAGTACCAGGCGGAGATCGATCAGGCGCAGCAGATGGCCGCACAGGCGGGTCCGCTGTCCGCCGCCCAGGCCAAGCAGGCGGTGCTGGAGGAGCAGGCGAAGGTCGCCGCGCGCAATGCGGAACTGCGGGAGGCGGAACTGCGGGCCGAAGTGATCAAGCCGGCCGAGGCGGACGCCGCACGCGTCCGGATCGCCGCTCAGGCGGCGGCCGAAGCCACCAAGCTCTCCGCGTCGGCGGCAGCGGCGGAGGGCCGGATCGCCTTGGAACAGGCGGTCATCGCACAGCTGCCCGAACTGGTCCGCGGTGCCGCGGACGGGTTGCGCGGCTCCAACCTGACCGTCCTCAACGGGGCGGAAGGCGTCAATGCGGCGGTCGCCACTCTCGCCGGGCAGGGGGCGGCGGTCCTGCGCAGCGTCCTCGGTGGCCTGGCCGAGATCAGCGCGACACCTACCGTCACCGACAGCAGGCAGTGACCCGGCCCGCACGACGAGGGCGGCGTGGGAGAGGAGGCGGGAGGACATTGCCTCGGCGTGCACCTATTTGGTCACTCGCTCCACGAGCCGATGTATGAGCGAGTATGTTCCTCGGGACTGCGGATGAACACGCCGGGTGGCCGCGATGATGCGGCCCGGACCTCGACCTCGGGGGCGATCTTGGAGCCAGTGGACGACGCCGTATCGTCGGAGTCCCTCGCCGACAGCGACCTGCGACGTGCCGCGGGCCACTGGAACAAACCTCGCGATCTCGGACGTACGCGGTGGTGGACCAGCCCGCAGGTGCACCGGCACATCAACCGCCTCGTGTGCGGTGAGGCGATCGAGGGCCCGTGGGGCGGTTTTCACCGCTGCCTGGGCGAGCTGGCCCCTCGCGGCGGGTTCCGGCGCGCGATCTCCGTGGCGGCAGGCCACGGCGGCAAGGAACTCGACCTCATCGAGTGCGGCATCGTGCAGCACTTCGACCTGTTCGAGATCAGCGAGGCTCGCGTCGAGTCCGGCCGGAACAATGCACGGGCGCGCGGCCTCGATGACCGCATCAGCTACCGGCTCGCCGACGCGTTCGCCGAGGACCTGCCGGACAACTACGACCTCGTCTACTGGAACAACGCCATCCATCACATGATGGACACTCCGGCCGCGGTGCGCTGGAGCCGCGAGCGGTTGCGGATGGGCGGGGTCTTCGCCATGGACGACTTCGTCGGGTCCCAGCGATTCCAGTGGCCGGACCACCACCTCACCATGATGAGCCGGGTGCGCGAGCAGCTGCCCGACCGTTATCTCGTCAACCCGCGTGATCCCTCGAAGACGCTGCCGCGCAAGGTCAACCGTCCCAACGAGGCCGCTCTGATCGAGCAGGACCCCACCGAGGCCGCCGACAGCGAGCGCATCCTGCCCGCGGTGCGCCAGTACTTCCCGGGGGTGAGGATCACGCTCACCGGCGGGGTCATCTACCACAGCGGTCTCAACGATGTGCTGGCCAACTTCGACGACGACGGGTTGGACGTCGAGATCCTCGCCCAGGTGCTGCTCGTCGACGAGGCGCTCGCCCGCGCCGGCGATACGCAGTACGCCGTCGCCCTCGCCCGCAAGCGGCCGATTCTCAGCAACGTCGCACGAGCGAAGCGCCGCCTGCGCAAGCTCATGCACCGCTAATCGCGGCGGTCGCGGGTGCTCCCGCGAGCAGGTCAGCTCGCGGGAGCACCCACCCCCACTCTGGGGATCACACCCGCCGGACGGGTATCGGGTTCATCCGCCGCCGATACCCAGGATGATCGCTCCCTGTTTGGTCATCGGCCGGTAGCCCGACTGGCTCGGCAAGGCCCCGTCATATCTCGTGGCGAGGCCGCCTGATCGGGCGTCGCCGTCCTTGATGGCATAGGTCGACGTACCGTTGTTCTTCAACATTGCCGTCACGAACGATGTGCTGCGCCCGGTGTTCGCGCCCTGGTCCGGGCCTTCCCGCCCGGGCGTCGAGCGGTATCTGGATGCCGGGCGGCGAAGCCGAACTACCACTGATTGATTCGCGCGAGTTCCTCCGGCTCGAACGTGATGGTGCAGGTCGTTCCGACGTCAGCGACGATCTTCTCCGCGATGAGCCGATTCGTGGGAGCCAGGACGGAGAAGTGTGTGCGCCCGATGATCGGGTAGAAATGTGCAGAGGGCGAGGTGTTCCGCCTCTGCAGGTCGAACAGGGCCATGATGTTCGCCGGGGCAGTGGTCCCCTCGAAGACGAAGGTGGGGGTGGTGATCGAACCCAGCCAGTTGATCGGCGACCGCAGCCACAGTTCTCGCGGGTCTTTCGGATCGCCTGGCTGTTCGAGGGTGGCCGGGTCGTAGCCGTCGACCCTGTCGATCGGGCCGAACGAGAACACCGCTCGGAATCTGCTCGTGTACTCGGACTCGATCAGCGTCATCGTCCCCCCTGTGCTGTGCCCGCCCAGGTAGATCCGGTGGGGGTCGACGCCCGGCTGCGCGGCCAAGAAGTCGGCGGCGGCGAGGATGTCCTCGGCTTCTCCCAGGAAGCCTTCCTCGTATCCCGGATTGTCATTCCCTCCGCGCAGCGACGGGTACATCGTCACGATCCCCGCGTCCCGGTACTGGGAAGCCGACTGATCGTTGTCGGCAGGCTCGGGGCTCCAGACGTCGCCGATGGAGTTGTAGTCGCCCCCGGTGATCCAGATGATCGCCGGGTGGCTGCCCGTGTTGGGCATGGACGTCAGATAGGCCGGCAACGACCCGACTGCCGACGGATAGTGCACCAGCCGAACGGATCCGGGCGGCGAATGTCCACCGGCCCGCTGCGGTGCACGTGCTCGACCAGTCGGGTCGTGAAACCGGTGCGCGCCTGCGCGAGGGTCAGGGCTGCCTTCCGGGGTGCAATGCTGCAACCGGCCGTGAGAAGCAATGTCAGCAGGACGGCGACCGCCTTCCCCGCCGTCCCGACCGGGGGTAGCTCGAGCGGGGGTAGGGGAAGACGGCGGTTCGTCGCCCGGACCCGTCGGCGTTCGGTCTCCGACGCCGTGCACATCATGGACACCGTGCACATCATGCAGGACGACCTCTGCGGTGATGATCGCGACACGAAGTCCTCACCGCAGGCGGTGAGGGTTCCGGGGACGCCGCAGGGCGGGCGGGGCCGGAGACGGCACTAGGCTGCGGCCGGCGTGTCGACGAGGGCGTAGCGGGTGTCCCCGCCGGCGGCGACCGCCGTGACATTGCTGAGCCCACCGACCTGCGACGCCAGCACGGAGCCGTCGTCGGTGTGCCAGTCCCACACCGTGCCGTCGGAGCGCAGGGCGTAGCCCGACGCGTCTCCGCTCGCCACGCCGGTCACGCCGGTGAGGCCGCTGACCTGCACCGGGGTCGCCTGGTCCTGCCAGACCCAGAAGGTGCCGTCGGAACGCACCGCACCCCGTCCGCCCCCGATGGCAGTGATCTGCGTGAGGCTGCCCACCCTGACCGGGACGTTGCTGTCCGCCGTGCCGCCGTTGCCGAGGCCACCGCTCCAGCCCCAGGCCCACACGGTGCCGTCGGAGCGCAGGGCGTACCCCGTCTCGAAACCGCCGGCGATGGCGGTGACATTGGTGAGGTCCTTCACCTGGAGCGGCGTCGCGCTGAAGGAGTCGACGGCGGTACCGCTGCCCAGCTGGTCCAGTTCCGCTTCGCCCCAGGCCCAGACCGTGCCGTCGGCGCGCAGCGCGTACTCGGCGTCCAGGCCGCTGGCGACGGCGACGACGTCAGCGAGTCCGGGGATCCGGGCCGGGGTCGGACAGATCTCCTCCTTGCAGGACCCACCGAGCTCGCCGAACACCCCCTGACCCCAGGCCCACACCGTGCCGTCCGAGCGCACGGCGAACGCGACGCTGCCGTCGGCTGCGATGGCCGTGACGTTGCTCAGCCCGCTGACCTGCACCGGGGTCGGGCTGTTGGCGGCGACGCCATTGCCCAGCTGCCCCTCGGTCCCCGTGCCCCAGGCCCAGACCGTGCCGTCGGCGCGCAGCGCGTACCCGGTGTCCAGGCCGCTGGCGACGGCGACGACGTTCGTGGGGCCGCTCACCGGCGTCGGCGAGGAGTCCGTCGGGCTCCAGGACGAGACGGTGCAGGTTCCGCCGCAGGTACCGGCCGGGGTCGTGTAGCCCTGCACGTCCGCGATCAGTTGCACCGTGTTCGTCGAGCCGTTGTAGAAGGTGATCGATCCGGTGGAGGACAGGCGCGCGACCGCCAGGTTCGCGACCGTGCGTCCAGCGGCGAAGTTCACGTTCGAGGAGTCCGTGATCACCGCGGGTCCCACCGAGACGAACCCGTTGGCTGACGGGTTGGCCACGGTGATGTTCACGACGACGGCGGAGGCGGTCGACGGGACGGATGCCGTGCCGGTGACCTGCAGGGTCAGCGATGCACTGGCTGCCACCGCCTGCTGGGGTGCGCCCAGGCCCGAGCGGGTGTCCAGCACCCGCACCGGCGCCACCGGCGTGTAGGCGGTACCGGTGCCGAGCGCCGAGTAGTAGCCCTGCAGGTCCGCGATCAGTTGCACCGTGCTCGTCGAGCCGTTGTAGAAGGTGATCGACCCCGTCGCGGACAGCCGCGTGATCGCGAGGTTGGCGGCGGTGCGTCCGGCGACGAAGTTCAGGTTCGAGGAGTCGGTCATGCTTGCCGGCCCCACCGAGACGAATCCCTTGGCGGCCGGACTGGCCACGGTGATGTTCACGACGGCGGCGGAGGCGGTCGCCGGGACGGACGCCGTGCCGGTGACCTGCAGGGTCAGCGACTCGCCAGCTCCCACCGCCTGCTGGGGTGCGCCCAGGCCCGAGCGGGTGTCCAGCACCCGCACCGGCGCCATCGCGGTGTATCTCGTCCCGTTGCTGGCCTTCGCCCCGGCGGCCAGGTAGTAACCCTGAAGATCGGCGAGCAGTTGTACCGCGCCCGTCGAGCCGTTGTAGAAGGTGATCGATCCGGACGAGGACAGCCGCGAGATCGCGAGGTTGGCGATCGTCTGCCCCGCGGCGAAGTTCAGGTTCGACGAGTCCGTGACCACCGAGGGGCCGACCGAGACGAAGCCACCGGCGGTCGGTGAGACCACGGTGACGTTCACCGCCACCGCGGAGGCGTTCCACGGGACGACGGTCGCCCCGCCCACCTGCAGGGTCACCGACTGGTGCGAGGCCACTGATTGCCGGGCGGCGCCCAGACCCGTGCGGGTGTCCAGCACCCGGACAGGCGCGACGGGCATGAAGAGCGCACCCGAGGACGACGTCGAGGCGGCCGCGGTGTCGGTCGTGCTCGCCGTGGACTCTCCGGGAACGGCC
Source organism: uncultured Kineosporiaceae bacterium (assembly GCA_964583765.1). GTDB lineage: Bacteria > Actinomycetota > Actinomycetes > Actinomycetales > Kineosporiaceae > CAZOWW01. The sequence continues at coordinate 13,670 of CAZOWW010000112.1, read as the reverse complement.
GCAAGGACGCCCAGGACGGTGCAGGCCACCGCGGCCGTTGTCACGAGTCTGGACATCCCTCGCACCATGTACTTCTCCCCAATGGTGAACGAAGACCCCACCCCGCGCCGGAAACGGCGTCTCCACCTGCAGGAAACCTGTCGGCACCTCACCCGCGGATGGCCGTGGGCAGCAATCCGGGACGATACCTCAACTGCCGGCGGCAGATCGCCGGCTCTGGCACATCGATCGGTCCCACCTTGCACGAATACTCTCCGGAATCGATCAAATTCATCCTGTAGTCAGCCGTGGCGGTGGGGGTGGGGTTCTTGGCTCCATTCCTGTCGTTCAACGGAGCCTGGCCGCTCTCGCCACTTTCGTCCGGTGCCGTCACCTCCGATCCGTGGAGCCGGTTTGGGTGGGGCCGCGATCGGGCACAGACACGGACGGCAGTAACACCGGTCACGGCTGAGGAGGTTGTGTCATGGGAGTCGGACTCGGAGTCTTCCTGATTGCGGTGGGTCTGATCTTCGCGCTCGCGGTCCATGTGCACGCCGCAGGAGTAGATCTTCAGACTGTGGGCTGGATCCTCACGGTGGTGGGCATCCTCGAGCTGGTCCTCTTCTTCACGATCTGGCGCACCCGGCGCCGGGTCGTGGTGCCCGATGACTCGATTCCCGGCCGGACGGTGGTCGAGGAACACACCAGCTACCTCGACCCTCCCCTGTGAAAGCGTGCCTGGATCCGTGCCCGACTCCGGATCCGTGCCGACTCCGGGTCCGTGCCCTGTCGCGTCGGTGTGACTGGCCTACCGCGTCAGGATGGCGGGCGCTCAGGTGAGCTCGATGTCCAGGACGACGATCCGCGGGAAGGCCGCCCGCACAAGGGCGGCGACCGGCTGGTGCCGCGGGTGCGGTCCGTAGGCGCGTAGGGCGTCGAGGTCGGTCAGGTCCATGGAGAAGCCGTGCGTGAGCCCCTCGTGGCGCTCGGCTGCCACGAGGTTCACCCCCCAGTGGCAGTTGATGACCCCCTCGATCTGCCCGACCAGTCCGGTGGCGGCCACCCGGCACGCCTCGATCTCCTCGGCCGTGGTGTCCGGGCGGGGCTGCAGCAGCAGGATGTGGCGGATCATGGTTGGACCCTATCCGGCGCGGCCGCGCGAGTCGCTGGAGTTTCGTGCCCGGAGCCAAGTGTTTCGTGCCCGGAGCGCGGAAACGTCGTGCGTCTCGGCTGGGTCGGGTGAGTCTCGGGCCAGACGCATGAGCCCCACCTCGGACGGGCGGGCTTCGGGTGAGACGGGTGCGCCACGGAGTCCGGAGAGGTTTCACTCGAGGGCTATAGCCCGGGGATGTTTGCACCGAGTACAGAAATGGCTGGGTGGTGGTTCGTGCGGGCGATGCGTGCCCGGGTTGAGAGGTGATCGTCGTGAACGGTTCCCTGCCGATGTGTGGTGGGCCGAGGTTGGTGGAGCCCACGCTCCGAGACGTCCGGGGGGTCTTCCGTGCCGTGTTCAAGGAGCGGTACGACGAGGTCTGGTCGCGACTGCTCGTGGGGGCACATCTCGGCGCGAACATGGACGAGGTGACGGCAGGTCGCCGGGTGCTGCAGGCGGCGGTCGAGGACCAGGATCCCCTGGTCGCCTTCGTCGGCAGCGCCCACCTGACCCGGGTGATGTCGGGAGCGGGACGTCCCTCGGTATCGGTCGGAGACCGGCCGAGCGGGGCCTGAAACTCCCGCCTGGTGCCGGATCCGCGGGACCTGACGGTTCGTGCGGGGAAGGACCGCGGGGTGCGGGCGACGTCGGACTGGTCCCCGACGTCGCCCGCAGCGGTCCGGCCCGCTGCCGTCGGCGCGACGACGTCGTCCAGCAACAACATCATCATTACCCTGCGTGTTTGCTGCAGGTCACGTCCTTGCGTGGTGCCCGCGTAGGTGTTCACGAGCTCGTAGTCCTATAGTCACAGTATGTTAGGTATCGCCGATCGCCTACCGGACTCCTCGCTCGGTCGGCCCCCCGAGGGGTTGCGCGAACGAAAGAAGCGGCAGACCCGACAGGCGCTCCAAGCGTCGGCTCGGCGACTGGTACTGGAACGGGGATTCGACAACGTCGGGGTCGCGGAGATCGCGGAGGCCGCGAACTTCTCGAAACGCACGTTCTTCAACTACTTCGAGTCCAAGGAAGCCGCCGTCGTCGACCCGCCGGACGGTCAACTGACCCTCATGCTGGCCGCGTTGAACGCCACGGATCCTGCGGAGCCGCTGCTCAGTCGGGTCTGCGCTGCCCACGCAGTGGTCTCCGCGAGCGACCTGGACGACTTCGCCACCCGGTGGCGACTGATCCGCTCGACTCCGGCGCTGTACCAGCGCTTCAACGAGGTCATGGCCATCATCGAGGCCATCGTCGCCCGGTGGGTGCGTGCCCAGACGGACGAACCGGCCCCCTCGGTGTTCCCGCCTGCGGTCGCTGCGCTGGGAAGCACGGTGCTGCGCCTGGCGATCGGCAGCTGGGATCCGGACGAATCGCAGTGTCGACTCACCGAACGGATCGGTGAGGTGCACGACAGCCTTGCCCGGGCCTTCACCGGGGTCGCCACGAGGCGGGCGGAGGTCCCCTCGGAGACCCCGGAACTGGTGGACGTCGACAGCACGGACGCCCTCCAGGTCTCACCGGCGCCCGGCGTCGGCAGGGCGGCCCGAGGGCCCGGTGCCGTGACCGAGGTGGGCGGCGAGCCGTCCCCCGATCTCTGAGCCCTCATCGGCCGGACGGGCTCGTCGCCTCCGTCCGGCAACTCGGATCGGGCAGGTCGAGGTCTGCGAGCTCCGGGAAGTCCGCGCAGGCGGTCACCAGTTCGCAGTAGAACGCCTCCAGGGTGAGCACCAGCCGAGGAAGACGGGCGAGCATGCGGTTGAGCGCCCCGGACTGAGCCAGGTCCTCCAGCACCGAGCACAGCGCGGCGACCTCGACCGCGTCGAGCTGGGCGGCCGTTTCCCGAAGGCTCCGCGCATGGGCCGCGGCACGTCGAGGATCGATCTCGTCCGCCGCCGCGGCCATCATGCTCACCAGCAGTGACCCCTTGGCATGGAAGGCCGTGACCAGGTGGGTCGCCCGCTCGACCTCCTGCGGCCCGCGGTTCCCCAGAATCTCGGCCAGACGCCGCAGGACACGTGGCGAGGCGACTCGGGACGGCGGAGGTGGGGCCGTCCCGTCACGCGGCGTGGGCACCGAGCCCGGGGGGACGGCCGAGCCGGCCGCTCCCACGGGGGAGGTGTCGACGGTCCCGGCCCGAGGGGCTGAGCCGTTGGACGTGCCGAGCTCTCCGGACGTCCCCGAGCCTCCTCGTTCGGTTCTCTCCTCGGGCAGCGGCTCGGGCGCCTCGGCCTCTGCCGCGGTCAACAGTTCCGCCAGGGCTCGGAGCAGTTCCGTCCCTCGGCTGCGCAGATTTTCGGCGTACTCGCGTCGGGGCCCGTCCGGGTCGGTCTCGAGCAGGGCGTCGAGAGCGTTGACCACGTTCTGCCCGGGAACCAGCACCGAGCGCCCCAGCGTCAGCAGGCGATCACGCACCTGGGTCGCGGCGCGGACCGCCTCCTGGGCCTTGCGCCACTCCTGCTCCGCGGCCCGGGCGAACGACACGTCGCGTACCGCGGCGGCGGTCACCCAGGTCCCCCCGATGTGTCGCGGCGCCAGGGTGATCTCCACGGGAAGGACGTGACCGTCCTTGTGCCGGGCGAACAGGCCGAGATCCGAGGAGAGCTCACGGCTGGTGCTCATCGTGTCGTGCACGGCGCGAAGTCGGACGTGCTTGTCGCGGCTGTGCTCGGGAACGAGCATCTCGACGGCGCGGCCGACCATCTCGTGGGCGCGGTAGCCGAAGAGGCGCTCGGCCTTGGCGTTGACCAGGGTGATGATGCCGTCCTGGTCGGTGATGACGGTGGCCTCGGGCGCCGTGTCGACGAGCCAGAGCAGGTACTCGACACCCGGTGCCCGGTGGGGGGTCTCCCGCAGGGTCAGGATCCGGGCGGCCTCCCCGGAGTCCGGTACCGCGGCGGTGCCCGGGAGACCCACGCCGGTCGAGGCGCGCCCGAGGACCGCCATGCTCACCTCGATCGGCGAGCCGTGGCCCGTGGGCCGGCGACCGGCGGGCTGAACCCGAACGGTGGCCCGCAGTACCGAGCCGGGTGCGGCGTCCTGGGCGTCGTCCGGCAGCCCGGGAAGCAGATCCGAGGCGGGCAGACCGAGCAGGACCTCCGGGGTCGTCCCGAGCAGCGTGGCGGCCCGGGCATTGACGGCGATGATCCGACCGGACGGATCCAGCACCAGCGCCGCGTCAGGCAACGACTCCAGGAACGTCCCCCACTGCGACGTCCTGTCGTCCGGCCCCGTCCGCCGTCCGCGCGCCGTGCCCTCGCTCATGTCTGTCTGTGTCGAGCATCCGGTGGCCGGACTTGACCGGGGGACGGCCCCGCCACCTGTCCTGAGGAACGGGTCCGGGCGACGGCCGACCCGCCATGTCCACGATTGTCCGGGTCCGGGTCCGGGTCCGTGTACCAGTTCCCGTCCCTCGCGTGTGTCCGTGGTCCGGGACGGTCCCTGTGCGGGTCCTGGCGGGTCATCCGCTGCTGTCGGCTGCGTGGACGATCCGACCGGTCTCGGTGTGCAGGCGTTCGGCCATCTGTGCGAGTCCCTCGCCCCCGTGGGGACCGCCCCCGGCCGCCTGCGCGATCTCGTCCACCTGCACGTCCATGGCCCCCACCATGTTCGTGATCGAGGCGAGGGCTTCCATCGCGGCCTGGGCGCTCTCGCGCACCGCCTGCACCTGGGACGCGATCTGCGCCCCGGCACGGGCGGCCTGGTCCGCCAGCGCCTTGACCTCGTTGGCGACCACTCGGAAGCCGAGCCCGGTCTCGCCTGCCCGTGCGGCTTCGATGGTGGCGTTGAGCGCGAGGAGGCGGGTCTGTGCGGCGATCGAGGCGATCTCCCCGACCGCCTGCTCGATCCCGGAGGAGGACTCCCCGAGCGCTTCGACGATCCGGCCCGCGTCCCCGGCCTCCTGCATCGCCTGATGCGTGGCCGAGGCGAGCACGTCCGCGGAGGCGCTGAGTTCTGTGGCGGCGGCCGCGACCACCTCGGAGGCGCCGAACGCCGCGTCCGCGAGAAGGGTCTGCTCCGCTCGCCACTGCTGTTCCAGGGCCTGGGCCGCCTGCAGATGCCTGCGGCCGGTGTCGATCTGCTCGGCACCGCGCCGGAACATCCCTGGCATGCCGGTCAGGAGGAACTCCCGCTCGAACTCTCCCCGGCCCGCGGCCGCGAGGGTGGCCTGGGCCTCCCGGACGAAGGCGTCCACGAGATCGGCGAGCCGGTTGACCGCGGCGCGCACGCGCGCGTAGAGGGGGTCGTCGCACTCGGCCAGCACGCGCTCCTCGAAGTTCCCGGCGGCCAGGTGTTCGCAGACGGTCGCCAGGGCTTCCCAGGCGGCGTCGGTCACCGGGGGCTCCGGCAGGGGGTGCGGCCCGGTGCGGGGGCGACGGGTCATGCCGCTCTCGCCGGTCGGTCGCTGATCAGTGACCAGACGAACTGGGAGTAGGTCAGGTGATGCTCGGTGAGCAGCTCGGTGAGCGCCTGGTACCCGGCGTCGGCGGCCTCGGTGGCGCCGGCGTGGCCGCGTTCGACGTCCAGGAGGGTGCGGTAGACGGCGGTGAGGGTCTGCACGGGTCGCGCCTGCGCGCACCGCCGGCTGGAGTGGTAGCCGGTGATCCGGCCCGCGTCGTCGTGCGAGGGGGTGACGTGGGCGAGGACCCAGTAGTGGCTCCCGTCGGAGGCCAGGTTGAGCACGTAGGCGAAGATCTCCCGGCCGGCCTGGATCTCGTTCCAGAGCAGCCGGAAGACCGCCCGGGGCATGTCGGGGTGCCGGATGATGTTGTGCGGGCGCCCGAGGACCTCCTCGGCGCGGTACCCGGCGACGCGCAGGAAGACGTCGTTGGCGTAGCGGATGACTCCCCGTGGATCGGTCTTCGTGACGATGATCTCCTCGGTGCCGAACCGTCGTTCGACCCCGGTGGGACGGATCACGCTGTGTGGGCCGGACACCTGACCGCCTTGTCGTCTATCGGGTAGCCGGACTGGGCTCCAGGTCTTCGTCGGCGTCCCCGGAGATCCAGTGAAGTGGGCACACCCCGACGGCAGGGTGAGGACGAGCGCCCCGACGGCGGGCGGGTGCGTCATGATGACGGTGCCGCGACGTGCGCCTGAGGTCGAGGATCCGGTTCCGGCCGGGTCAGCCGTCGCGTCGTCGTCCCGTTCGTCGATCCGTGAGGTGCGCCGTGCCCCCTGCTGGTGGTCCGCGGGACGCCGGTCGCCGGTCCGCCGGTCGTGGCGCCGGGAGTCCGGTCGTCCGCGAGCTCGGTGACCTGCCCTACGCCGCGGAGCTGACACCGCTGATCGGTGACCTGGAACCCGAGGGGCTCTACGAGCTGGTGCGGGCCGAGGGCGTCACGTTCGAGGAGACCCAGGCCCAGGAGTGCCGGTTCGTGGAGTCGGCCCTGTCCGGTGCGACCTTCGACGGGGGGAGCCTGCGGCGGGCCCGGTTCACCGACGTGTGGTTCGGTGCGGTTCGCTGGGTGGGGGTGGATCTCAGCGGGACCGAGTGGGTGGACGTCGAGGTCGGGGCGAGTGCCCTGGCCGGGATCGGGATGTACTCCGCGCGACTGCGCCGCGTCCGTTTCGTCGGCTGCAAGTTCGATTCGGTGAACCTGCGGGACACCACGCTGGTGGACGTCGACTTCGTCGACTGTCTGTTGCGGGACGTGGATCTCGCGGGGGCAGCACTGCAGGGGGTGCGGTTCGAGGGCAGCACCCTGGACCGGGTGCGTCTGGCCGGGGTGCGGTTGCGGGCGGTGGATCTGCGGGGGGCCACGTCGTTGGGGATCAGTGACGGGGTGGACTGCCTGCGCGGCGCGACGATCAACTCCGCCCAGCTCATGGACCTCGCGCCGTTGCTCGCGCAGGCCGTGGGGATGGAGGTGCGGGACCACGACGGCTGAGTACCCGGGGGTTGCGGGTCCGGTCAGTGCATGATCCGCAGGTCAGTTGATGATCTGCAGGGTGAAGTGACCCTTGTCGTCGGTCCAGATCACGTGCACCGTGATCGACATCCCGGCCAGTGTCGCCGAGCAGGAGGTGAACGAGTCCTTCTTGACCTTCTGGACGTCAGGACACCGGACATCCGTCAGGGTGGTGTTGGCATTCAATTGTTCGGTGCTCACCACGGCCTTGGCCAGATTGGCCCCCGAGTAGTCGGGCGCGTCGCCGCGCAACCACCAGACGACCGTACCGAGCGCCACCACCAGTACCGCCACCACGCCGAGAACTCTCACTATGCCGCCCCGGGACTTGTCGGAAGGGAGCGATCGCCGTGTTCCGCGGGGGAACCTGATCCACGCCGTACGGGAGGCCGGGCGCGCCCGCTCCCGGGCGTCGATCGCCGGATCCACGGTGATCGACCTGGTCGTGCTCCCGCGAACGGTGCACCGACCCCCTGCTGCCGATCCACGACGGCGGATCGGCGCGTTCCCGGCACCGGCGGACCCTCGACCGGAACGGCCAGGCGAAGCCCCGCGCACACTCTTCTCCGTCCGGCCATGGGCAGGAAATCTAGCCGCAATCGGCAGGACAAAGTGGTGCTCACCGTATATGCGACGGTAACCGTCGCTGTCGTGCCCTTTCCGGTACCCGAACCGCAGCGATTGGTCGTTCGGGCCACGAACTCGGTTGCAGATCGGCCGGCGTGCCCCCCGGGATCCGGGGGACACGCCGGCCGACAGATGCCCCGATCTGGGGCAGAACGCTGCCTGCGGTACTGCCGTACGTGGGGCACGGCAGTACGTGGGGCGGCTACCGCTCCACGGTGGCCGCGAGCTCCGTACCCTCTGCCACCATCCGGACGATCTCGGCGGTGTGGCTCGCCGCCTGCAGATCGCTCTCGACGTCCCGGACCGACTCCAGGAGCTCGGCCGGTCCGGACAGGACGACCCGGGCGACCTCGGCCCGCATGGACAGCTGGGCCGAGGACTTCGCCTTGCGGATCGCGGACAGGGCCGCCGACGACACGGCCACGAGCTCCGCCCGGTGCGCCTCCACCCCTGCGGCCGCCTCCTGCGGGGTCGGCCACGGCGCGCGGTGGACGCTGTCCTCGTGGGTCCAGGACCAGCACTCCTCCGTGGTGTACGGCAGGAACGGGGCGAGCAGCCGGGCCACCACGTCGAGCACATGCCGCAGGGTCCGGCGCGCCCCGATGCCGGCGGCGTCGTCCGGGCGGTAGGCGCGGTCCTTGACCAGTTCGATGTAGTCGTCGCAGAACGACCAGAAGAAGCGCTCGACCCGCTCCAGCGCCGTCGTGTAGTCGAAGGCCTCGAGGGCGGCCGTCGCCTCGGTCACGGTCGTCGCCAGGACGCCCAGGACGGCGGTGTCCACGGGCTCGAGGGACCCGGTCCGCTCGCCCGTCTCGGGCAGGGTGAGCACGAACCGGCTCGCATTGAGGATCTTGGTCGCGAGACGGCGGCCGATCTTCATCTGCTGCTTGTCGAAGGCGGTGTCGGTGCCCGGTCGCCCGCTGGCCGCCCAGTACCGCACGGCGTCGGCGCCGAACTCCTCCAGGAGATGGCCGGGGGTGACGACATTGCCCTGCGACTTCGACATCTTCTTGCGGTCGGGGTCCAGGATCCAGCCGGAGAGGGCCGCCCGTCGCCAGGGCAGCGTGTCGTGCTCCAGGTGGGAGCGGACCACCGTGGTGAACAACCAGGTACGGATGATGTCGTGTGCCTGCGGGCGCAGGTCCATCGGATAGGTCTGGGCGAAGAGCTCCGGGTCGTCCAGCCAGCCGCAGGCCAGCTGCGGGGTCAGGGACGACGTCGCCCAGGTGTCCATGACGTCCGGCTCGCCGATGAAGCCGCCCGGGCGCCCCCGACGGCTCTCGTCGTAGCCGGGCGGGCAGACGCTGGCCGGGTCGACCGGCAGTGTGGACTCCTCCGGCAGGATCGCCTTGTCGTAGAGGGGCTGCCCGTCGTCGTCCAGGGGGTACCACAGCGGGAACGGCACGCCGAAGAACCGCTGGCGGCTGATCAGCCAGTCACTGTTCAGGCCACGGACCCAGTCGTCGTAACGGGACTTCATGTACGCGGGCACCCACTGGAGCTCCTCGCCCCGGGCGAGGAAGTCGCTGCGGTGCTCGACGGTGCGGATGAACCACTGCCGGCTGCTGACGATCTCGAGCGGGCGCTCGCCCTTCTCGTAGAACTTCACGGCCCGCGTGGTCGGGCGGGGCTCGCCGGTCATCGAGCCGTCCTCGCGCAACGCCGCGACGACGATCTCGCGCGCGGTGTGCACGCTCTTGCCGACGAGCTGGTCGTGCACCCGCTGGGCCCGCTCGGGGTCGGCCGTCGGCAGGGACGCGAAGTCCAGCGGGAGGATCCGGCCGTCCCGACCCACCACGGTGCGGCTGGGCAGCTGGAACTCCCGCCACCAGGTGACGTCGTTGAGGTCGCCGAAGGTGCACACCATCGCGATGCCGGTGCCCTTGTCGGGTGCGGCCAGCTCGTGCGCGAGCACGGGGATCCGCACGCCGAACAGGGGCGAGGTGGCCTCCTTGCCGAACAACGGCTGGTACCGCTCGTCGTCCGGGTGGGCGACCATCGCCACACAGGCCGGCAGCAGCTCCGGCCGGGTGGTCTCGATGAACACCTCGCGGTCGTCCACGAGGAAGGTCAACCGGTGGTAGGCACCGGTCACCTCCTTGTCGACGATCTCGGCGTTCGCCACCGCGGTCTGGAAGGTGACGTCCCACATGGTGGGCGCCTCGGACTGGTAGACCTGCCCCGAGCGCACAAGGCGCAGGAAGGCGGCCTGCGACATCCCCTGGGCCCGCGCACCGACCGTGGTGTAGGTCAGCGACCAGTCGACGGAGAGCCCGAGCGTGCGCCACAGCTGCTCGAAGACCTTCTCGTCCTCGGCCGTGAGCCGCTCGCAGAGCTCGACGAAGTTACGCCGCGAGACGCTCACCGCCGGAGCCTTGCGCTCCTTGCCGCTGCGCTCGGTCATCGGCGTGGGCACCGGCAGGTCCGGGTCGTACGGCAGCGACGGGTCGCAACGCACCCCGTAGTAGTTCTGCACCCGGCGTTCGGTGGGCAGGCCGTTGTCGTCCCAGCCCATCGGGTAGAAGACGTGGCGCCCGCGCATGCGCTGGAACCGGGCGACGATGTCGGTGTGCGTGTAGCTGAACACGTGTCCCACGTGCAGCGAGCCGCTCACCGTCGGCGGCGGGGTGTCGATGGAGAACACGGCGTCGCGGCTGCCCGGGCGGCCGAAGCGGTAGACCTCGGCCTCGCTCCAGAACTGGGACCACTTCCCCTCCAGCCCCTCCAACGAGGGCTTCTCCGGGAGCGGAGACCCGTAGCGCGTCACCTGACACACCCTTTCCCATTCCATGTGGCCATCACGGCGGATGGCGCGCACCCGGCGGGCGGTGCCCCGGGCATCTGACACTGGCGGAGGACACCGTCGACGGGGTCGGTCACGGCCGCTCGGGCCGGCCCGACCCGTGAGTGGACCGTGCCGGCGAACGGACCGTGCCGATGAACGGATCACCCGGATCAGCACACTCCTGTCATCAGTCTAGGCGGCGCCACGACGGAGTCGGGACCGAGTTCCGGCGGCGCGGCGGGGGTCGGGCCGGGGTCCCGCGGGTGACGCCGCCGGCCGGGGGTCCGGCAACGGGCTTCGGCCGGACGGTTCGGGCGCCGCCGCGCGGCGGCGAGGGCCCTCTCGCCGACCCGGGGTGACGAGGGCAGGGCGAGCCATTTCGCGCGGGGAAGTCCCTGCGGGCCGGGATCTCCCGGAAATGTATTCGACGGTGAGGGGACGCCGATTCCACGGCGAGGGACGCGCCGAGTGCCTTCCCGTGGATGTCATGGTCGGGTGCCGCCGGTCCCGTGGCGTGGTTGTCGGGGAGCCCGGCACTGCCCGTGATGGAGCCTCCGCCCTCCGGGGCGGTCGGGGGCCGGCGTGACGGGTGCCGTGGAGAGACCCGCTCTTCGGGGAATGCCGTGCTCATGCGGGGGAGGGCGATCGCTGCACGCCTGCCCTCAAGGGAAGCGCCCCTGCCCGATGGGGTGAGGTGGCGGCCGCGGAGAGCGACGAATCGCAGCCGTGGAATCGCTGTCCGTTACGTGACATATCTTACACAGCCGCGTCCGAACGAGGCGATTGACCGGATGCATGGCAGATCACATCCTTGTCGGGCGCTGGTCCTCGGGACCTTCTGCGTGGCGTGGACAGGGCATCCCGGAGAAGCTGAAATGCGTCCCGGGATTGACGGAGAGGGGTTGCTCCATGCATTCCAGGTCGCGGATCACCTTCCGCGTATTACTCGGCGCGAGCCTTTTGGCCGCGGCCGGAGTGGGTGTCGCAGGCGCAGGTCTGGGCATCTCGCAGGCCGCCGGGGCCACTGCCACGGGGACCGTGGCGACGACGATCACCTCGCCCGGTGCGGTGGTGGCCACCTACGACTTCGAGGACGGCACCACCCAGGGCTGGGGCAACAGCCCCGGGGTGACCCTCAGCAACACCACCGAGGCGGCGCAGTCCGGCACCCATGCCCTGAAGGTCACGGGCTTCACCCAGGGATCGACCGTGTCGGTGTCCGTCCCGACCGGCGTGCTCGCCCTGTACCACTCCTACCAGGTCTCGGCCTGGATCCAGCTGGCGCCGGGCCAGCCGGCCGCCTACATGCAGTTCGGCCCCTCCAGCTACTCGGTGACCTCGGGGTCGACCACCAATGTGATCGCCGCCGCGGGTGCCTGGTCGCACAACACGGCCGGCTTCATCCCCGGGGTCCTGTACTGGGACTCCACCACGACCGCCGGCTCGATGACCGGCGGAACGCTCCCCAACCCGGCGCAACTGCAGTACACCTACGGCCCCGTGGGCTGTGCCCTGCCCGGCCCCGGCTTCGCGACCTCGTTCTACATCGACTCGGTCGTCGTCACCCTGAGCGCCGCGGGCACCGCGACCGTCGCGCCCTCCGTCACCCCGAGCACGGCCGCCGCCTCCTGCCTCCCGCCCACCACCACGACGAAGTCGCCCGTCCCGCCCACGACGACCACGACGACGACCACTCCGCCGGTCACCACGACCACTACGACCGCTCCGAAGCCCACCTGCTCCGTGGCCTACCGGATCACCGCCTCCTGGCCGGGTGGCTACCAGGCGGACGTGAAGATCAATAACCTCGGTCCTGTGGTGGCGAACTGGAAGCTCGCCTGGAACTTCGCGGGTGGCCAGACGATCTCCTCGCTGTGGATGGGGAGTTATGCGCAGACCGGAGCGGCGGTGACGGTGTCGGCGCCCGCCTGGGCCACGTCGCTGGCCGCCGGTGGTTCGGCCTCGTTCGGGTTCATCGGTGCCTCCTCGGGCACGCCCGCCGTCCCGACCGCCTTCGCCCTCAACGGCGCGCCCTGCGCCGCCGCCTGAGACCGACCGGTGGGGCGCCGGATCGCCGGTGCCCCACCGGCCCTTCGGGGCCGGTGTCGCGGCGTGCAACGGAAGTCACCGTTGGAACTACTTGGCGTAGACAAAGCACCGCAGATAGGATAACTCCGCACGTGAGAGCGCACTCTCGGTCCGGTTCAACCGGACCGATTTGTGTGCTATCGCCTGCATCGGTGATTCCGGTGACTCGCGCCTGGGTGAGTCGCCGTGCAGCCTCGGGTACTCGTGGACGGCGCATGCGCCGAGTGAGGGCAGGATCCGCCGATGGCGTTTCCTGTCGCGGAGAGGTCGTGTCCGCACCGTCGGTGCGGGTGCCTGACGAGCGATCCGTCGTGATGCAGGGTGATGGCCCGGCTCTGCGTCGCGGTGGCGCGGACACGCCTCTTCTCCGTCCGACGGGCCGCACCCGTCAGAGCCAGTCCTCCTCGAGTGGATCGTCGAGGACCATGTCGCTGAAGTCGACCGTGAGCGGTCGCAGCACCATCTCCAGCGCCTGATGGAGCAGATGCTCCAGCGCCGGCAGGGCCCCGGCCGGTTCCGCCGTGTCGAGCGTGGCCATGTCGCTCGCCTCCTACCGTCGCACCGGACGGACGGTCGCTCGGTCGCCGCCTGCCTCTATGTTACTCGCGAGTAATGTAGGCGGCATTCCGCGTCCGGGGGCGAGCTGCCGCGGGGGAGAGTGATGCTGGTCACCCGGAATGGCGGGGTTACGGCAGGTTTCCGGACACGCCGGGTGACGGCCGTCGAGGAACGCCAGCCATGCGGCCGCCCGGGGGAGCGAGCGGGCCGGGCCTCACTCCTGCGGCGCCTGCGGCGTCCCGCTCGCCAGTTCGTCCACCAGGTGACGCACGACTGCGCGGAGATCACCCTGGGAGCGCTCCGCGACCCGGCGCTGACGCTGGTACGAGGCCCCGATCCGCAGAATGTCCTCGACGGCGGAGAGCTCGGCGGCACAACCCACCCGGCGTGCGGTCGGTTCCAACCGGTTGAGCAGGTCCAGGAGGTCGTCGGTGACCAGTCGCTCGTGGTTCTCGCGGTCGAGGATCACGATCGCGTCGAGCCCGTACCGGGCCGCACGCCACTTGTTCTCCTGGACGTGCCACGGTGGCAGCGCGGGCAGCGGCTGCCCGGCCTCGAGTCGGTCGTCCAGGTG
>CAZOWW010000111.1:0-19250 GCA_964583765.1 uncultured Kineosporiaceae bacterium | reverse complement strand
CTAACAATTGCGCACCACGCCCCACGGACGAGGCGATCGGAGGAGGTGCGATGTCGGACCGACCTGGGTCTTCTCCCGTAGATGAGGACCTCGCGCCCACCCCCCGATCCGCCTCGGGGACGGCGTCCGCCGGCGCCGGCCCGGCCCCCCGGCGTGCGGGCGCCGTGGAGGACTCCGGTGCGCAGGCGCCGGCGGCGTCGAGCCCGCCGGTGCGAGGGCGAGGGCCCAGCCTGCAGGACGTGGCCCGCCTCGCCGGGGTGTCCCACATGACGGTGTCGCGGGTGCTCAACGAAACCGCGAACGTGGCCGCCGCTACCCGGGAACGGGTGCTCGCCGCGATTCGCGAGCTGGGTTACCACCCCAACACCGCGGCTCGTGCCCTGGCGACCGGGCGATCCACGACTCTGGGGGTGGTCAGTTTCGACACCACCCTCTACGGGCCGGCGAGCACGCTGTACGGGATCGAGCAGGCCGCGCGTCCGGCGGGCTACTCGATCAACATCGTCAGCCTGCGTACCCTGAACCGGCAGTCGATCACCGAGGCGCTCGACAATCTGCGCGGAAATGCCGTGGAGGGGGCCATTGTGATCGCCCCGCACGTCTCGGCGGCACGTGCGCTGCGCCAGATGCCGCTCACCGTGCCCATGGTGGCGGTCGAGTCGGGCGCCGGATCGCCGTCCTTCCCGACGGTGGCGGTGGACCAGCGCGCGGGCGGGTTCATGGCCACCCGGCACCTCCTCTCCCTCGGCCATCGGACCGTCTGGCACATCGCCGGACCCCCCGACTGGTTGGAGGCTCAGGGGCGGGAAAAGGGCTGGGTCCAGGCACTCGCCGCGGCCGGGGTGGAAGCGCCCGAGCCGCTGCACGGTGACTGGAGCCCGCGTTCGGGCTACGAGATCATGAGGGAGTTGTTGACCGGGCCGTTGCCCACGGCAATCTTCGTGGCCAACGACCAGATGGCCTTCGGGGTGCTCCGGGCATTGCGGGAGGCGAGGGTCGAGGTCCCCGGCGACATCAGTCTCGTGGGGTTCGACGATGTTCCCGAGGCCGCGTACTTCTCACCGCCGCTCACCACGGTCCGCCAGGACTTCCAGAAGGTGGGCAAACGCACGTTCGACCTCCTGCGGGCCCAGATAGACGGAGAGAGACACGGAATCGCCCGCAGCATCGTCGAGCCCGATCTGGTGGTACGGGAAAGTTCCTGTCCCCCGAGATGTCCCGGACCGCCGAACTGACTGTATGTGGCGCGGAGGACGGTGCCCTCCCGAGGAATGCCAATAACTCGTCAACTCACCAGTGTTAGCGCTAACAGTCCAACTGCCCCGACCGGCCCGGCGGGGCACTCACCCAGGGAGGAACGTTGGTCCAGAGAGTTCCTTTGGCGCTCGTCTGCGGTGTTCTCGTGGCGGCTTTGGCCGGATGCGGTGGCGGCGCCAAGAGCGGCAAGATCACGATGGGGTTCGCCCAGGTCGGCGCCGAGAGCGGCTGGCGTACGGCCAACACGAAGTCGATCCAGGAGGCGGCCAAGGACGCGGGAGTCGACCTCAAGTTCTCCGACGCGCAACAGAAACAGGAGAATCAGATCAAGGCCATCCGCTCGTACATCGCGCAGCGGGTGGATGTGATCGCCTTCTCGCCGGTCGTCGAGTCCGGGTGGGACACGGTGCTCAAGGAGGCGAAGGACGCGAAGATCCCGGTCATCCTCACCGACCGTGCGATCGACTCGACGGACACCTCCCTCTACGCGTCCTTCCTCGGCTCCGACTTCACCGTCGAGGGCCAGAAGGCCGGCCAGTGGTTGGTCGACCAGTACAAGGACGCGACCCAGGACGTGAACGTCGTCGAGCTTGAGGGCACCGTCGGTTCGGCCCCCGCGGTCGACCGCAAGGCCGGCTTCGCCGATGTGATCAAGTCCAACCCCCACCTCAAGGTGATCGCGTCGCAGAGCGGCAACTTCACCCGGGCGCAGGGCAAGATCGTCATGGAGGCCCTCCTCAAGGCCAACCCGAAGATCGACGTCCTGTACGCGCAGAACGACGACATGGGTCTCGGCGCCATCGAGGCCATCGAGGCCTCGGGCAAGGTGCCCGGCAAGGACATCAAGATCATCACCGTGGATGCGGTGCACGACGGCATGCAGGCACTCGCCGACGGCAAGATCAACTACATCGTCGAGTGCAGCCCGCTCCTCGGCCCACAACTGATGGACCTGGCCAAGAAGGTCGTCGCCGGAGAGGCCGTGCCGAAGCGCGTGGTGACCACCGAGACCACCTTCACGCAGGACCAGGCGAAGGCGGCGCTCCCGTCGCGCAAGTACTGACCTGACAGGTGGTTCCTCCGTGGAGGGCCTCCGGCCGGCACCCGCCGGCCGGCGGTCCTCGGCGGTCGGTCCCCGGCAAGTAGTCCCCGGGACCCTCCCCAGGACCCCGGGATGCCCGGGAAGCAGCAGTTCCCAGTGGTCCCCAGTGCCGAGTAGTTCCCAGTGCTCAGCAGTCCCAGGTACCAGGAATTCCCCAGCAGGTAGTCCCCAGCGAAGGCCCGGGGTGAACGGTCCCTCACCGGCACCCGGGCAAGCAGGTGAAAGGAGGCGCGATGTCCCGGCACGAGCCAGTTCTCACGATGAGCGGGATCCGCAAGGCGTTCCCCGGAGTCGTGGCCCTGGACGGCGTCGACTTCCGCCTGCTGCCCGGTGAGGTCCATGCGCTCATGGGCGAGAACGGCGCGGGCAAGTCGACCCTGATCAAGGTGCTCACCGGTGTCTACGACGTGGACGACGGGCGCATCGAGCTGGAAGGCCGCCCGGTCCGCTTCAGCGGACCGGGGCAGGCCCAGCAGTGCGGTATCAGCACCGTCTACCAGGAGGTGAATCTCTGCCCGAATCTGTCGATCGCGGAGAACATCTTCATCGGGCGCCAGCCGGGGACCCGGCCCCTGGTGCGCTGGAGTGCCATGCGGCGGCGGGCCACGGAACTCCTCGAACGCCTGCACCTGGGCGATCTGGACGTGAACGCCGCGCTGGGCTCCTGCTCCATCGCGATCCAGCAGATGGTGGCCATCGCCCGGGCGCTGGACGTCGACGCCCGGGTGCTCATCCTCGACGAGCCCACGTCGAGCCTGGACGCGGCCGAGGTCGCCGAGCTCTTCCGGGTGATCCGCCAGCTCAAGACGGACGGCGTGGCGGTGCTCTTCGTCTCGCACTTCCTCGACCAGGTCTACGAGATCGCCGACCGGATGACCGTCCTGCGGAACGGGAAGCTCATCGGGGAGTACCCGGTGGCCGAACTCCCGCCGGTGGCGCTCGTCGGCAAGATGCTCGGGCGCGAGCGGGAGGCTCTGGAGGAACTGCAGGAGCTCTCCGTGCGTCCCGACGGCGCCGACGGCGAGAACCGCGAGGCCGTTCTCGCTGCGGAAGGGCTGGGTCGTACGGGCGCCATCGAGCCCTTCGACCTGACCGTGCACTCCGGCGAGGTGGTGGGGCTCGCCGGTCTGCTGGGCTCGGGCCGCACCGAGATCGCCCGGTTGTTCTTCGGCGCCGACCGTCCCGACCGTGGCCGGCTGCGCATGGACGACCAGGCCGTGACCCTGCACGGCCCCCGGGACGCGATGGCCCGCCGGATCGCGTTCTGTCCGGAGGACCGGCGGAACGACGGGCTGATCGAGGACCTCACGGTCCGCGAGAACATCATCCTGGCCCTCCAGGCCGCCCGCGGCTGGGCCCGGCCGCTGCCGCGACGTCGGCAGGACGAGCTGGTCCAGGAGTACGTGGACCTGCTGGGCATCCGGCTCGCGGACCCGGAACGTCCGGTCCGCGAGCTGTCCGGGGGTAACCAGCAGAAGGTGCTGCTGGCCCGTTGGCTGATCACCCGACCGCGGCTGCTCATCGTCGACGAGCCGACGCGAGGCATCGACGTGGGGGCCAAGGCGGAGATCCAACGCCTGCTGACCCGGCTGGCCCTGGAGGGCATGGCCGTGCTGTTCATCAGCGCCGAACTCGAGGAGGTACTCCGGCTGTCGCACCGGATCGCGGTGCTCCGCGACCACCGGGTGGTCCGCCAGTTGGAGAACCAGGAAGGGCTGACCGTGGACTCCCTCACCCAGGTGATCGCCGACGGAGGGGCGGCATGAAGCGGCTGCTCGGCAGCCGACTGGTGTGGCCGTCGGCCGTCCTCGTGCTGCTCGTCCTGACCAACCTGTGGTTCTCGCACGGGTTCCTCTCGATCGAGATCCGGGACGGGCACCTGTACGGATCGTTGATCGACATCCTGCGTGACGCCACCCCGCTGACCCTCGTGGCCCTGGGCATGACCGTCGTGATCGCTACCGCGGGGATCGACCTGTCCGTGGGCTCCGTGATGGCCATCTCCGCGGCCGTGGCCTGTCTGTGGATCAGCAAGCAGGACCACCAGGACACCCTCGCCGCGGTCGCCGTGGGCGTGCTGCTGGCGTTGGTGGTCTCGCTCATGGCCGGGCTGTGGAACGGGCTGCTCGTCTCCGTGCTGGGGATCCAGCCGATCATCGCCACGCTGATCCTCATGGTGGCCGGTCGCGGCGTCGCCCAGCTCATCACCGGCGGTCAGATCATCACCCTCACCTCCAACACCTACAACTCGATCGGCACGGGCTACGTGCTCACCCTGCCGATCTGCGTCCTGCTCACGGCCGTGGTGGTGGCCGCGGGGGCCGTGCTCACCAGACGCACGGCCCTCGGTCTGCTGCTGGAGTCGGTGGGGGGCAACCCCAAGGCCAGTCGGCTCGCCGGGATCCAGTCGCGCCGGCTCATCTGGGGCGCCTACGTCTTCGCCGGTCTGGTCGCCGGGATCGCCGGGCTGATCGACAGCTCGAACGTCTCGAGCGCGGACGGCAACAACCTGGGCCTGCTCATCGAGCTCGACGCGATCCTCGCGGTGGTCATCGGCGGGACCTCGCTGGACGGCGGCCGCTTCTCCATCGCCGGCACCGTGCTGGGCTCGGTGATCATCACCACACTCGACATCACGATCGTCACGATCGGGGTGCCCACCGACGCGACCCAGCTCTTCAAAGCGATCGTCGTGCTCATCCTGTGCCTGGTGCAGTCGCCGGCCTTCCGGGCCCGGATCGCTCCGCGGCGCAGACGCCGGAATCCCCCGGCCGCCACGCCGGACGCGCTGCCCCCCGTTACCGGTGATGTCGTGGAGGTGTCGGCGTGACCGAGACCCAGTTGCCTGTCCTGACGCCCCCCACCTCGCCGTCCGCCAAGGGTGGACGGGCCCGGGGACCACGCCTGGACCGTCGGCACATCCCGGTGCTCGCGACCGGAGTCCTGCTCGTGGTCATGTACCTGACCGGGGCCCTGAACTACCCGGACTTCGCGGACACCCAGGTGCTGCTGAACGTCTTCATCGACAACTCGTTCCTGCTGGTGGTCGCGGTCGGGATGACCTTCGTGATCATGAGTGGCGGGATCGACCTCTCCGTGGGGGCCGTGGTCGCGCTGACGACGGTGATCACGGCCTCGTTGCTGCGTGACGGCTGGCCCGCGGGAGTCGTGCTCCCCCTGGTGCTGCTGGTCGGCACGCTCCTGGGGCTGGGCATGGGGTGCATGATCCATTTCTTCGACGTCCAGCCGTTCATCGCCACCCTGGCCGGGATGTTCCTGGCACGCGGGCTCGCGCACCTGATCAACAACGACTCGATCTCGATCACGGACCACTTCTGGACCTCGGTCGCCCAGGAGCGGTTACGCCTCGGGGACCTGTTCGTCTCGGTGAACGTCGTGATCTCGTTGCTCGTGGTGCTGGTCGCGGCGGTGGTGCTCGCCTACACCCGCTTCGGGCGCAACGTGTACGCGGTCGGCGGCAACAAGGACGCCGCGCTGCTGATGGGCCTGCCCGTGGCCGCGACGCGGGTGGCCGTCTACACGGTCAGCGGGTTCTGCTCGGCGCTCGGCGGTGTGCTGCTCAGCTTCTACATGCTCTCCGGTTACAGCCTGCACGCCCAGGGCATGGAACTGGACGCCATCGCGGCCGTGGTGATCGGCGGGACCCTGCTCACCGGGGGCTCCGGGTACGTGCTCGGGACCGTGCTCGGGGTGGGGGTGCTCGGCCTGATCCAGACGATCATCACCTTCCAGGGCACGTTGAGCTCCTGGTGGACCCGGATCTTCATCGGCGGGCTGCTGTTCGCCTTCATCCTTCTGCAGAGAGTGGTGGCGCGCCGTGCTGACTGACCCGATCCGGGAGGGCTACACCATCGGGATCGACTTCGGCACGCTGTCCGGGCGCGCCGTGGTGGTCCGGGTGCGGGACGGTCGCGAGCTGGGCTCGGCCGTCCACCCGTACCGACATGCCGTGCTGGACGACGCACTGCCCTCGGGACGTCGGCTGCCGGGCGACTGGGCGCTGCAGGACCCCGAGGACTATCTCGACGTGCTGCGCACCGCCGTCCCGGCGGCGGTGGCCGAGGCCGGGATCGACCCGGCCTCGGTGATCGGCATCGGCACCGACTTCACCGCCTGCACCGTGCTGCCCACACTCGCCGACGGGACACCGCTGTGCCGGCTGCCGGAGTTCGCGGACCGGCCGCACGCCTACCCGAAGCTCTGGAAGCACCACGCCGCACAGCCGCACGCCGACCGGATCAACGCGCTCGCCCACGAACGGGGCGAGCCGTGGATCGGCCGCTACGGCGGACGGATCTCCGCGGAGTGGGAGTTCGCCAAGGCGCTGCAGTTGCTGGAGGAGGACCCTGAGGTCTACGCCGCGACCCGGCGCTGGATCGAGGCCGCGGACTGGATCATCTGGCAGCTGTGCGGTCGGGAGACCCGTAACGCCTGCACCGCCGGGTACAAGGGCATCCACCAGGACGGCCGCTACCCGTCGCGCGAGTACCTGGCCGCGTTGAACCCCGATTTCGCGGACTTCGCCGCCACCCGCCTGGAGCACCCGATCTCCGCCCTGGGTGAGCGGGCGGGGGTGCTCACCGCGCAGGCCGCGGCCTGGACCGGGTTACCCGAGGGCGTGGCGGTCGCGATCGGCAACGTGGACGCGCACGTGACGGCCCCGGCGGCGGGTGCCGTGGACCCCGGGTACCTGCTCGCGGTCATGGGCACCTCCACCTGCCACGTGGTGAACGGGACCGAGTTGGTGGAGGTCCCCGGGATCTGCGGGGTGGTGGACGGCGGCATCGTGGCCGGCGCCTACGGGTACGAGGCCGGGCAGAGCGGGGTCGGGGACATCTTCGCCTGGCAGGTCGAGCACGCCGTCCCGCCCGAGGTGCACGCCGAGGCGGCCCGGTCGGGCGTCGACGTCCACGAGGTGTTGAGCCGGCGGGTGGCGGGTCGCCCGGTGGGCTCGCACGGTCTGGTCGCCTTGGACTGGTGGAACGGCAACCGCTCGGTGATCGTCGACCACCACCTCTCCGGGGTGATCGCCGGCCTGACCCTGGCCACCCGGCCGGAGGAGATCTACCTGGCGCTCGTGGAGGCCACGGCCTTCGGCACCCGCAAGATCGTCGAGACCTTCGAGGGGGCGGGGGTGCCCGTCCGGGAGTTCGTGGTCGCGGGTGGCCTCAAGCGCAATCCGTTGATCATGCAGGTCTACGCCGACGTCCTGCGACGTCCGGTGAGCCTCGCCGACTCCGACCAAGCGCCGGCACTCGGCTCGGCCATCCATGCCGCGGTGGCCGCAGGGGCCTATCCCGACGTCCGGTCCGCCGCCGGGGCGATGAGCCAGGTGACGCGTGCCGCCTACCGGCCGGATCCCGAGCGCAGTGACGGCTACGACCTGCTCTACCGGGAGTACCTGGCCCTGCACGACCACTTCGGCACCGGTCCGGACGAAGTCCTGCACCGGCTGCGGGCGCTGCGCAACCGCGGTGCCGATCGCCTCGCCGAGTCCTCGCTGTGAACGTGAACAGGGTGGTGACGGCGGTGGACGAGGCGAACGCAGGCGTCGCGGACGCGGACGGTGCGGGCACGGGCCAGGCGAACCCGGATGGTGCGGGCGCAGGCGCGGAGATCGGAGGCGGCGCAGTCGCGGCGGCGGTGGCCCGGCTCCGCGAGGAAGTCTGCGGCCTGCACTCCGAGCTCATCCGGTGGGGGCTGGTCGCCTGGACCGCGGGGAACGTGTCGGCCCGGGTGCCGGGGACGGACCTGATGGTGATCAAACCTTCCGGGGTTCCGTACGAGGAGCTCACGCCGGAGGCGATGGTCGTCACGGACCTGCACGGCCGGCTGGTCGAGGGCACGGGCAGCCCGTCCAGCGACACCGCGGCTCACGCCTACGTGTACCGGCACCTACCGCGGGTCGGCGGGGTGGTGCACACCCACAGCCCGTACGCGACGGCCTGGGCGGCTCGTGGGGAGCCGATCCCGTGCGGCATCACCGCGATGGCTGACGAGTTCGGCGGGGACATCCCGGTCGGGCCGTTCGCGCTCATCGGCGACGAGTCGATCGGACGAGGGATCGTCGAGACCCTCGCCCGGCATCCGTCGCCCGCCGTGCTCATGCGCCAGCACGGCCCCTTCACCGTGGGCGCCGACGCGCGCGAGGCCGTCAAGGCGGCGGTCATGTGCGAGGACGTCGCCCGGACCATGCACCTGGCGCTCCAGCTCGGCTCCGTCACCCCCCTCCCGGAGGCGGCCGTCGAGCGACTCAACGAGCGTTACCGAACCGTTTACGGCCAGCGCGCAGTCCCGGCGCAGGGCGAGCAGGAGGCGAACCCCCGATGATCCCGAGGAGACTCCGATGAGCCGGAACCCCCAGCAGCCCGAGATCTGGTTCCTGACCGGCAGCCAGAGCCTGTACGGGCCGGACGTCCTCGACCAGGTCGAGACCCAGGCCCGACGGATCGTCGAGGCCCTGGACGCCTGCCCGGAGATCCCGGCGCGCGTGGTCGGTCGGCCGGTGCTCACCACCGCGGACGCGATCCTGCGGACCTGTCGGGAGGCATCCTCCACGGACGGCGTGGTCGGGGTCATCGCCTGGATGCACACCTTCTCCCCGGCGAAGGCCTGGATCACCGGGCTGGGCGCCCTCGACGTCCCTCTGCTGCATCTGCACACGCAGGTGGACGCCGCCCTGCCGTGGAGCACCATCGACATGGACTTCATGAACCTCAACCAGTCGGCCCACGGGGACCGCGAGTTCGGCTACATCCAGACGCGGCTCGGAATTGCCCGCAAGACGGTCGCCGGACACGTCAGCGATCCTCGCGTGCGGGCGCGCGTGGGGGCCTGGGCGCGGGCCGCGATCGGCGCGGCCGAACTGGGGTCCCTGCGGGTGGCCCGGTTCGGGGACAACATGCGCGACGTCGCCGTGACCGAGGGGGACAAGGTCGAGGCACAGCGGCACTTCGGCATGTCCGTGAACAGCTACGGGATCGACGGTCTGCTGGGCGCGATGGCGCAGGTGTCCGAAGGCCGGGTCGATGAACTGGTCACCGAGTACGACGGCTGCTACCAGGTGTGCAAGGAGCTCCGGGCGGACGGCGACCGCCGGGCGGACCTGCGCTACTCGGCGCAGATCGAGCTGGGCCTGCGGGACTTCCTTGCGGAGGGGCAGTTCGCTGCTTTCACCACCAACTTCGAGGATCTCGGGGGACTGCGCCAGCTGCCCGGGCTCGCCGTGCAGCGCCTGATGGCGGACGGGTACGGGTTCGGCGCCGAGGGGGACTGGAAGAGCGCCGCCCTCGTGCGGACGCTGAAGGTCATGGCCGACGGGTTGCCCGGAGGCACCTCCTTCATGGAGGACTACACCTACGACCTGACTCCCGGGCAGGAGCTCGTGCTCGGCGCCCACATGCTGGAGGTGTGTCCGAGCATCGCCTCCTCCACGCCGAGCTGCGAGATCCATCCGCTGGGCATCGGCGGCCGGGAGGACCCCGTGCGGCTGGTGTTCGATGCCGCCGCGGGGCCTGCCGTCGTACTGGGCATGCTCGATCTGGGGGACCGGTTCCGCCTCGTCGCCAACGAGATCGAGATCGTGGCCCCGCCGCATCCGCTGCCCCTGTTGCCCGTGGCGCGCGCGGTGTGGCGCCCGGTACCGGACTTCGCCACCGCGACCGAGGCGTGGTTGACCGCCGGTGGCCCGCACCACACGGTGCTGACCCGGGCGCTGACGACCGAGCACCTGCAGGACCTTGCCCGGATCACCGGTACCGAGTTGGCCGTGATCGATGCGGAGACGAGGGTCGACCCCTTTGCCGAGCGGCTGCGTTGGAACGACGCCTTCTACCGGCTGGCTCCCGGTCTGCGAAGGGCGTGACAGACCCCGGTGGGCCGGCCTCGCCGGACGGCCGGCCCACCGGGCCATACCTGGCTGCTGCTCTCTGTCGGCTACCGGTAGTTGACGAACTGGACGGCGAAGTCGAAGTCCTGGTCCTTCAGTAGCCCGATCACGGCCTGAAGGTCGTCCCTGCTCTTGCCGGTGACACGTAGTTCTTCGCCAGTTACCTGCGTCTTGACTCCCTTGGGGCCCTGGTCCCGGATGACCTTGGCCACCTTCTTCGCGTTCTCCTGGCTGAGGCCTTCCTTCAGTGCGGCCTCGATGCGGTACTCCTTGCCGGACGGCTTCGGATCACCGGCGTCGATGGCCTTGAGCGAGACACCCCGCTTGACCAGTTTGGTCTGGAACACGTCGAGGACGGCCTTCACCCGGTCCTCGCTGTTGGCCTTGAGCAGGATGTGCTCACCGCTCCAGGCGATCGAGGCGTCCACGCCCTTGAAGTCGTAGCGCTGCGCGACCTCTTTGGATGCCTGGTTGAGAGCGTTGTCTACCTCCTGCCGGTCCACCTTGCTCACCACATCGAACGACGACTCCCCAGCCACGGCCAAGCCCCTCTCCAGGATCGTGCGTGATGCCGATTCTGTCGGACGTCGACCCGATCTGCGTGCCGGGTGGTCGGAGCTGTGGACGTGTCCCGCGCGTGGGCGATCTGTGGAGGATCCGGCAGGGGTGTCCGGGTGGACACGCCGGGAGTGGGCACCCTGCGGGCCTGTCGCGTGAACTCGTTGGCAGAAGCACTCCCAGGAGTTGCTATTCTTCCTCCTGCGGTGCGGGTCACGAGCTTGCACCGTATGGCGGGTTGCCCGAGTGGCCAAAGGGAGCGGTCTGTAAAACCGTCGGCACAGCCTACGTTGGTTCGAATCCATCACCCGCCACCACCAGCACAAACGGCCCCTGACCAGCAGCGATGCCAGTCAGGGGCCGTAGTCGTTTGATCCGGCCGTGTCCGGCTGAGGGCAGCCGGAACCGGCCAGGACCGGCTGGCTGTGTCCCATGCGTGTCCCCGTTTCGAGGGACGAGGACGCACGGCGGAGCATCCCGGTGCGGTCGCCAGTCGCTGCCGGTGACCGGAAGAGCGGCCTCGGCTCTCGACGGGCGAGGCGACCGATCTCCGGTCAGAAGCGCATGGCGGCCAGGACATCGGTCAGCGGCACGGCGGTGCGCCTGGCGATGATGTCGGCGAGTTCCTCGGGGGAGCGGACCACGGGGATGGCCAGCGGGGTTAGCCACAGCTCGGGACCGTCGTCGTCGCTGTGCCCGTTGCGCGTGAGCTGCGCGTAGAAGCTGCCTACGCCCTCGTCGTAGCCCCAGGTGCTCAGGTCCTCCCAGCCCGCCAGGGCCAGCGGTCGAATGCTCACGAGGCCTCCTCTGCCGCCGCGGGGGCGGCGCGGTCACCCCCGACTACGACGGCGAGCGTATGCGTGTCCACGGACAGTCTTCTCATCGCGGCCGCGATGAGATCATCGGTGGTGTGGATGGTGCCTGGCTGCCCGAGTCCGACGCCGAGAATCGACGAGGTGAAGCAAACATCGGCTTTCTGACGGCAGGACTGCCCGCGCCCGCGTCCAAGGCCGTCCTCGTCGACGCCCTGGCCGGGGCTCGCCGCGCGGTCGCCTCACGCCGACATCTGCAGCAGTCACTTGTCCCTTGGCTCAATGCACAGATCCGCCTGGGCGGGATCCGCGAGACGAGCGCCGTACTGGCTGTCCTGGAGATGCCCGAGTACCGGCAGGAGGCCGCCGAGCGGTACCGGCGGGAGCACCCGGAACGTGCCGGCGCCCTGGATCAGTTGCTCGACGTTCTCGGGTCGGCTGGCCGACAAGCGGACTGACCCCGCTGCGATCACTACCTCGGCTGCCGGGCAGAAGGCCGACCGGCACGGCTGAACGAACGGGGGCACGTGGCTGCGCGCCGTGGCGGGTCACGGGATGCGCAGGCCGGCGGTCACGTCCACCTGGGCGCGACGTCGGGGCCTGGTGGAAGCCGCGCGCCGTCCAGGGCTTCGAGAGCGGAGTCCGCCTGGCGTACTCGGTCCGCCGAGAGGTCGAGGTACAGATCGGTTCCGGCGCCTATCGAGTACTGGACAACGGCGTGCCACGCCTCGTCGTACCCCTGTCTGCCACGCGCACAGGCGCCCGACATACCAACGCCCGTCATCGTGGAGGACATGGATGACAGGACGATCCTCGGGCGGGTAAGCGCGATAGGTGGACACACCCCGGAGGGTAGGCAGGTCATGTGACAACTCGCCTGTCCGTGTCAGCTCGGGGGAACCGGCCGCAGTCAGGCTAGGGGGCCCTGCGGAATCCACCTCACTGAGATCAAGGCGCCCGCTCCGCGGGCGCACCGCCGGGCGTGCCCGGCGGCCGTGCGGCGCCTCCGGCGCCGGTCCCGCCGGCCGTCCGCAGGAACGAATCACTGATCAAGGCGAGAACGCTGGTCACAACGGCGGGTAGATGGCTGTCCAGCAATGAAGGCAGGAAACCTCGTCCGATCGCACCCCGATCTGATCGCGGTAGGGATCCTCCGCAACAAGAGCGGTGACAAGCTCAAGGTTCAGGGGGCCGCTCATGTAGCAGGCGAACCCACCCTGGTTCGGCCTGATGCCACCGTGCGTCGGCGGGTTCCCGTGCCGCTCCAGTTCATCGATGATTCGCTGAAGGTGGGCGTACTCGCCTGGTCGAGGGGCGGCGCCTCCGGCGCCGGTCCCGCCGGTCGCCCGACCCGGGCCACGAACGTGATGAAGCCACAGCAACGTCGTCAGCACCCCGCAGCCCAAGGTCACCGCGCTCGCGAACACCTCCAAGCACACCCACTCCCAAGCCGTCACGCTTCCGGGCACCAACCAGATCCCCACGGCCATGCTCGACAAAATCACAGTGAAGATCGCAAAAGGGATGACGGGTCGCCACGACTTGGACCCTGGGGGCGCTGACGCGCGGACCTGCAGGCAGACCCGGACACAGGCGAACAAGAACCCTGCGGCCAGAATCAGGAAGACCCACGGGCGCTCGTGGAACCACGACGCCAGGAAACCCTCGCTCGCGCGCTCGGCCAGCCTCAGCAGAACATAGGCCGCGAGCGCCAAAACGGTCCCCCCAGCGGCGAGCCATCGCTTCATGAGCGACAGGGTGCACCATCCTCCGCACCCTCGGGGCGTACCCGGCTGAGATCACCCGAGCTGCGTTCGGCCCGCGCGGAGCTGATCGTGGGGTCGGGGGAGCGTGACGCGCGAGGCCGGGTCACCTTGGGTGCCGGGGCTCACCTTGTGGGTACCACGCCCGGTCTCCCCAGCAACCCCCGATCACCTGGGCGCCGGGGACAGGGACGCGCTCCGCGCCTGTGGGTGGTTGGTGTGTGCGTGTTGGGGGGTTGCCAGCGAGCCGCGCCGGGCGAGGTACCCCGGGGCCGACGTTGGAGGCAGCAAGCAGCCTCCAACCTCATCCCAACCAAACCCCGGAGGCAGACCATGACCCGCACCACGATCTCCCGGCAGCTCCTCGTCCGACTGCGTGATACCCGAGGCCGCTTCGTCAGCATGCACGCCACCCTCACCGACATGGCTCGGTACCAGCGCCCCCGATCCCGATCAGGTCGTGCGGTCAGGTCGTTGACGGGAAGGGCCGTGGATCGCTGCTGTCATCCGCCCGGCCGGGACCGATCTCAGCTGGCCGCCGCACACCCCCCAAATACGAGGGCCGGCCCAGAGATTCAGCGGCGGATGCCAGATCCCGGGCCACACGGGAACACCCACCTCCCACACGTTCAACGCCAACGTCGTGAGGTCCACGTCGACCACGATCGTTCGTATAGCAGGAAGTTCGTCCCCGTACACGCTCTCGATCATCCGTAGGGCATCCGCCAAGGACCAAGCAGAGACGCCGACATGCGCCGGCACTCCCCGACACCCCGACCCAGCCACCGACCTTGTCGGGTCTGGGCAGCCTTGAAACGACTTGGCCCCGGCGACATGACCGAATTCATCGGTCCACCGGGGCATCCAGGTCCGGAGCAGCAATTTCGTGGGGCGTCGGACCAGAACGGGCGCGATGTCTAGGCGTTAGACGCTTGTTGCGTCTAGCCGCTAGACTTAACCTGGTGAGAGCGCGAGAAGTGAACCGGGCGATCGAGCGCGCAGGGGGCGAGATGATCCGGCAAGTCGGCTCTCACCGCCGGTACCGCCTCACCGGAACCGGCGAGGACGCCCAGGAGCACATCGCCCACACGACCGTGCCGCAACATCCCGGCGACCTGCCACCCGGGACGCTGCGCAGCATCGAACGGGACCTCGAACCGGTCCTGGGGAAGGGGTGGTTGCGGTGAGAGGGACCTACAACGCCACGGCACGCCGCGAGGGCACTGCCTGGGTCGGTGCCGTGCCCGACCTCGAAGGCGTCCACACCTGGCACCCTCGATCCCTGGCCGGTCTACGCCAGGGCCTGGCTGAGGCCATCGTGATGGCCGAGGACCTGCCTGACTCGGCCATCCCTGAGGTCGCCTCGCGGATCTGCCTGGACGTGGATTTCCCCGTCGGTGAGGTCACCGCAGTTGCCCAAGACGCCCGCCGCAAGCGAGAGATCGCCGCCCAAGCCCAACGCGATGCCGAAGAGGCGACCTTCGAAGCCGTCCACCGCCTGACCGTCGCCGGCCTGTCCGCCCGCGATGCCGGGATCGTCCTGGGGATCAGCCACCAACGCGTCGCGCAGCTCACCCCCAAGCGCCACAGCAACCGAACCAACCGGGCCATCAACGGCTGATGGGGCATTGCACCTGGACTCGTCGATGGTCTTCGTCTCCACCCGGCGCGAAGCCCTGGACTGGCTCGTCTCCAACGGGAGCACGACCGCTCTGAGGTAGGCCGGAGCTACCACGGCTTCGAGATCGACCGGGACGTCGAGACGGACCAGACCGGTACTACCGTTCCGGATCATGGTGGGGTGGGTGTGCTGGCGCAGGAGCGTAGGTGGTCTGGGGACCTTTCGCCGCCGGGAAGTAAGCTCCATTGAGGGGGGTATGTCCACGGGGCGGGGCGAATCTGGCGACGTGTCCAGCCGGCACGGTCATCTGGGACTCTTGCTGATCTCCTGCTACGGAAATCTCGGAAGAGCAGAATCCCTGACACTCCCGTCCGGGCTGGTCAGACGGATCGTTCGGTGGGAGACTGCGCCCGTGAAACGGATGAACACGGCACGCGTTGCGCGGACCGTCACTTCACTGCTGGCTCTCCTGTTCCTGGTGTTGTACCTGTTCACGGGTGTCGACGGATACTTGCTCTGTCTTTGCGTCGTCATCGGTGCGGGGTTGATGCTGGACACCACGTTCGCGTGCATCCACCGTGCCCGGAGTGGGGAATACCACGAGCGGCGACCGCCTGTCGGTCGTCGGGTTCGGGTGCTCGGTGTGGTCGGAGAGGTATGGGGTCTGGGAGTCCTGATCCTGCTCTTCGTCTTCTTGTCCGCGCTGGCCGCATGCGTGAGAGCGTTGGTGTGGGGCGGCTCCGTGTGGCCGGTGACTGCTTTGGGGATCCTCTTCGCGGGTGCTTCCGGTGAGGTCGCAACGTGGTTGGTGAGTGAGCCGCGAAGGGGGAAGCGGGCAGGAACGACTGAGTCCTGAACCGCCTGCGGGTGTTCCTGGGCAGGCGGGTACGGGATTCTCGTGTGGCGGACAGGCGTACGGTACGAATTCCCGACCCGACGATCTTCTGCCGTTCATTCCCTGAGCGGTCCGACCGGTCGCAGGGGGCGACTCGCCGTGCCGATGGTGTTGCCGGAGCCCCGGATCGACCGGGTTCTCACGTTTCGCTCAAGCACGTGACGGCTCGTACCGATACCCTCGTCGTGAGGCCGGAGGATGCGGAGGCTCGGCGAGGTCTCCGGTGGCGTTCAGGTGCGGCCTATTTCCTGGCCGCGGGAGTCCTGTGCGTATGCGCGTTGCTGACCCCGGGGTATCTGCGGGGAGGACCCTGGCGGATAGCTTTCGTGGGAATCATGGCGTGCGTGGTGGGGACCTCGGCATTCGTCTCGATCGTCCATGCTCTGACCAACCCCATGAGGATCATTTTGATCTACCTGGCCGACGCATTCCTCGTCGGGGGCCAGCTCTGCATCGCGGATCCTGGCAGCATCCGCCTGGGCGCGGTCATATTTGCTCTCCCGATGATGTTCGCCGCTCTGTTCCTGTCCCGGAAGCAATTTGTGATCCAAGGTGTGGCTGTCGGGATCGGGACAGGCGTTGTGATGTGGGCCGCAGGTGACCCTCCCGGGTTCTTCGGAGTGCATGTGGCTGTGGTTCTCGCGGTGGTACTGATCCCGTCGGGATCGTTGCTCCTGTTGCGCGGTCAACTCGATGCCTCGCTCGCCCGTGAACGGGACCTGGCGGACCACGATCCGCTCACCGGCCTGGTGAATCGCCGAGGTCTGATGTCCGGTATCGGGGAGGTGGTTGCTCGATCGCGAGCTGTCCAGGCTGAGGTGGTGATTGCGGTCTGTGATGTGGACTTCTTCAAACGGATCAACGACGAGCACGGCCATGCGTTCGGCGATCAGGTGCTGAGCCGGGTGTCGCAAGCCCTGCGGAGTCACACGCGGCCAACGGACCTGGTGGTTCGGCTGGGCGGTGAGGAATTCGCTGTGGTCGCAGCCTTGGATCAGGAGTCCGTGGCGGGATTCGCCGAACGGATTCGCGAGGAGGTCGCGTTCCAGCTGATCGATCTGGGCGTCACCATCAGCATCGGTGTGGCGTGGGCACATCCCTCGTCCTGGTGCGATGAGCAGTCGGCCCTCTGGCTCCTCGTGGACAGGGCCGACGACCTGCTCTATCAGGCGAAGCGCCAAGGACGGAATCTCGTGATCGTCGGCGATGAGCCCGCCCTGGTGTGAGTCACGGCGGCCGCCCTGGTTCAGACGGCAACGGGCACAGTCCCTGCGGTCGGTACGTGCGCACCGGACCCTTCCTGCATTTCGGCGAGGTGCCGAACTGGTCGATGTGCCGAACCGGTCGAAGTGTTGAGCTCGGCGAGCTGCGGATGCGACGGCCGGGGAGCCCACTGCAATTCATGCTGTACCCGATGGTGCATGTGGGCAGCCGCGAGTTCTACCAGGAGGTGACTCGCCGGCTGGCGCAGGCGGATGTGGTGGTGGCTGAGGGGGTCGGTCGCTGCCGTGCCGGTGCGGCTCTGACGATGAGTTACCGGGCCATGGCGGAGGACGCCCGGTTGGGGCTGATGGTCCAGAAGATCGATTTCGCGTGCCTCCCGGGGCAGGTGCTGTACCCGGACACGTCAGGTGAGGAGTTCCAGTCCCGTTGGCAGCAGGTTCCCTGGTGGCAGCGTGCCGGAGTTCACGCCATGACACGGTTCGCCACAGGCATACAGCGGATCTTCGGCTCGGCGTGGCGGCAGAAGGCCTTGGAGAACTCCTCGTTGGAGGATCTCCCGAGCAAAGAGGAAGTCCTTCAGATCGAGCTGTTGCCGGACGTCACCCGCATGGTGCTCGATGAGCGGGACGTGCGTCTGGTGCGGGCGCTCGACGACCTGCACGAGCGACGAGCGGCGGAACCGATCACCGTCGCCGTCGTGTACGGCGCGCAACACATGCGTGCTGTGGTCGCCGGCCTGAGACGTCACGACTACTTCGTCCGGGCCGGTGACTGGCTGACCGTCATGATCTTCGACGAGCCACCGGATCCTGGAACCCGACAAAGGTGACGGCCGTCACCCACGGGGGGAGGCGACGGCCGTCGAGTGCAACGCTACGGGGGAAGCGCTGCACGTGAGGCCGGATGTTAGTACGTCGGTGAGCTCGGCGTAAGGCCGGTGCGGGGTGTCGCGCCGCCCCCGGTTCAATTCGGCTTCCCGCCCGGCAGGTCGGAGAACGTGGCGCGGTAGCTGCGGGGTGGCACGCCGACGAGGCGACGGAAGTGCGGGCGCAGGGTGACGCCGTCGCCGAACCCGACGAGCCGGGCGATCTCGTCCACGGTCAGGGCCGTCGTCTCGAGCAGGTGCTGTGCCCGGAGCACTCGCTGGACGATCAGCCACCGGTGCGGTGTGCTGGCGGTCCGCTCCCGGAAGCGGCGGTGGAAGGTGCGCCGGCTCATGCGGACCTGGTGCGCCAGTTCGGCGACGTCCGGCGTCCGGTCGAGGTGTGCGAGCAGATGGGCCATCGCCTCGGCGACGGGGTCGTCCGCCGGGCTGGGGGGCAGCGGAGCGGGGATGAACTGTGCCTGGCCACCGGTTCGGTGCGGCGCCACGACCAGGGCGCGCGCCACCGTGGCGGCGGCCGCGGCCCCCAGGCGGCGGCGCAGCAGGTGCAGACAGGCATCGATCCCGGCGGCGCTGCCCGCGCATGTCAGGACGGTCTCCTCGTCGAGGTACAGGGCATCGGGATCGACCTGCGCGGTGGGGCACGCGGCAGCCAGTTCGGCGGTGAACGCCCAGTGCGTGGTGGCCCGGCGTCCGTCCAGGAGACCGGCGGCCCCGATGACGAAGGCGCCCAGACACAGTCCGACGACCACGGCCCCGCCCGCGTGCGCGGATCGCAGGGCGGCCAGGAGTTCGTCGGACGGCGCGGGGCCGGTGCCCGGCAGGTACCAGGTGGGCACGATGACCACACCTGCCTCGCCCACCACGTCCAGACCGTGGTCGGTGCCCAGCCGCACCCCCTCCGCCGTCACCAGCGTTCCTGGTTCGATCACCACCATCCGCACGTCCAGGCGCGGGAATCCCCAGGGCCGCAGGTCGAAGCCGAGCACCCGGGACGGCACGGACATCTCCATGAGCGGCAGGCCGGCGGCGACGACGACCGCGACCAGATCGGGGTCACGTCGCGGAGTCACGGACCGAATCCTGGACCCCAGCTCGTGTTGGCACAAACTCATCGATGCATGTCCTGCGTGCCACTCACGGCCGCGGCCGGATGGTGCCAGCCTGGCTGCCATGTCCACGCAGCCTGCTCCGCGCAGTCCACAGAACATCCAGCCCACCCCGGC
>CAZOWW010000110.1:0-19401 GCA_964583765.1 uncultured Kineosporiaceae bacterium | reverse complement strand
GACGGCTACCAGACCCGAGCCTGCCCTATGCCGACCCGGTAGCTGTCATTAGGCGATGATCTCACCGACCTCAACCGATTCGTGTCGAGCTCACGGTAGGCGGTTCAGCAGATCAGGACTCCTTCGCGATATCGCAGAGCTCCGGCCACCATCACCCATGGCCGTCCGCCCGGTGGGAGATCTTGATGACCTCCACCACCGCCTCGTGCTCGACGATCCGATAGATCACCCGATACATCCCCCGCCGCGTGCTGTGGTAGCCCTCCACCGAGTTCCGACACCGCGAAACATCTGATCGGTCAGGCATGCCACGAGGGCGTCCTCCACGGGAGGCACGCACGGCTCGGCGTCAGGCGCTCCGCAGAGGTTCGATGGCTGCCAGCGCCTCCCCGATGTGATCACGCTCGATCTCCAGGTCCCACTGCGTCTGCAGGTTGAGCCAGAAGCGCTCCGAGGTGCCGAAGTATCGAGCCAGCCGCAGCGCCGTGTCCGCGGTGATCCGCCTCTTCCCGTGGACGATCTCGTTGATCCGGCGAGGCGGCACGCCGACCGCCCGCGCGAGCCGGTGTTGCGTGACCCCGAGGGGCTCCAGGAACTCCTCCAGGAGAACCTCCCCAGGATGAATGGGATCGATCAGGTCCATGTGACACCTCCTAGTGATAGTCAACGATCTCGACATCGGACGGACCTGCCGCCGTCCAGACGAAACAGACCCGCCATTGCTGATTGATCCGGATGCTGTGCTGTCCAGCACGATCGCCCGACAACACCTCCAGTCTGTTCCCCGGGGGGACCCGTAGATCATCGAGAGTCTCGGCCGCATGGATCATCACCAGCTTGCGCAACGCGACCCGCTCGATGCGCGGATCGAGCTCCTCCACGTGTCGCCGCGACCACAAGGCCTCGGTCACCTTGTCACAGAAGGAGATGATCACAACTAAGCGTAACGCGGCGCGTTATGTCCAGCAAGGCTACGGGCATGCCGACAGCGAGGCGCTGCGCATCACCGCTGACCACCGGCCCCCCACCCGTGGCCCACGATGCCTGGATGGGGTCATGAGCTGGGTCGCCAACGTCCTGCTGAACGTGGACCTGTTCGAGGACCCGTCCGTCGTCGAGTCCTTCACTTCCTGGCTCGAGACGGAGGCCCCTCGGAGCTACTCGGCGGAGGCGCGGGGGGTGGGCTTCCTGCTTCCTCTGCACGAGCACGCCGAGGCGTGGGGCGGCTGGAAGAACCCGGAGTGCCGGACCTGGGGAGGCGCGCTGAACCACGCCAGCATCCCTGACGTCGTGAAGTACTTCGCAGAGCTCCCCTGGCGACGTCCGGACCTGGCCCAGCTGCTGGTCCAGGACCAGGACCAGGAGCTGGGCGCTTTCCGGCTCTGGATGCTCCGGGAAGGACGGGCACAGCAGCACGCACCGCTACCCGAACACGAAGAAGACGAATTCAGGGCAGACTGCAACGAATAGTGTTCAACGTGACAATCGTGCAGGGGAACACCTGCACGTGAGGTCGGAACTCCACCCAGTTCCGGCACCGACGATAATCTGAGCTGTTGCTCGGAGCCGTCACGAAGGTGCCCGGCCGTCAGCTCTGACCGCGCCGCTCGGACACCCCGAATCAACAGTCAGGGGCGTATCCACCCCGGCCTCGCGATCGACCAGGGTGACAAGCGACCGCCAACTGGGCCCATCAGTTCGCTCGCAAGGGCCCGGGAAGCTCTGTCCTCGACACGCTCATCGGTCCCGAGCACCTCCACTGCCCCGAGCCGTGCCCTTGTCGATGCGCTGGAGGTGCTTGCGGGCAGCGCATCGGATGCGCGGGTCGGGGTGATCGACAAGCCCCACGACATGGGAGCGGGCAGCTTCATTGCCGAAGCGACACTGGAGGGCACCAATCGCGTGCAGGACGACGTCAGGATCGGCGAGAGCGCCGAGCAGGACTTCGTCAGCGCGGTCGGTCTTTACCCGCCAGAGCATGTCCACGAGCATCTGCCGGGCCATGCCATGTCGTCGATCAGCGGCAAGATCGACGAGTGCGGGGTAGGTGCCCCTGCCCGCAACGTAGGCCAGAGCGTCACCGACGACCTACTTGTAGCCCGCGTCGCCGGCGCCACCGAATTCGGCGAGAAGAACATCTGCAGCGATCTTCTTGGCTGCCGGGGTCCGCAACCGACGCACGGTGGTCTCCTTGACCATCTGGTTGCTGATGCGTGGCAACCACAGGAGCATGACAGGTACTGCGGCTTCATCGTCGAAGTGGCTGGGCTCGACGATGCCGGGTACGAACCGGCTGATGTCGGCGGGGTCGATTCCAGTTGCCGCAAGAGCCTCCTTGACGACCGCGATGTCCCGCTCGTAATCGAGATGTTCCTGAGGGCAAGGCGGCACGCGACCACCCACGCCAGTTCACCCGGCGGTCGTCGAACCAGGAACCCACGACGGTCCCCAGTCCCCGTGGCTCACCGAAGGCCTCAAGCCCGTCGGGGGCGTGGACGTCAATTCCGGCATTCGCCGCCCTGACCCCGTCGTCCCAGTTCAGGCACGACGGACTCCAGCCACCCCGCACGCTGACCCCGTCGAAATCCACGCGCGCCGTCCGAACGACGGCGTGGTCTTGTGTGAGGTCCAGCGAGACGCACAACCACGACGTGCCGTCGGCATCCGCCCGAGGCCACACATCCAGCCAAGGACGACCAGGGAGCAATGCCTCAAGAAACGTGAACTCCTCCGCCGTGCCTGCGAGATCCGCTGGCATCTCGATCATGAGACGGACCCTACGCCCCCTGGCATGCTTCGGCGCTTGCATGGCGGATCGTCAACCTGGCGGCACAGGTACCTGACGTCGTCCGGAACTACACATTGAGCCGGAACTCCGCCGAGTTCCGACGCCGAGCAACATCTGTCGCCTTCACAGACGTACGACAGCTGCCTTCACCTGTCTGGCATCGAGCAGGGCACCCAGGTCGTCGGGGTCGCTCGTGAGGACCTGATCCCCTGGACGTGTCGCGAGCGCGACGAGGGCGTCGACGATGTCGGAGCCGCCCGACTCACGAAGGACCTCACCTGCGGCCTGGGCGGAGGAACGGTCGACGTCCAACACCTCGATCATCGGTAAGGCGTGAGCCAGCCGCGCCTGCCGCGCGCCGTCCCGCCATGCCTGCCCGACCACCGGGGCGACGGTCACGAGATCGGCGCCCGCACGGCGCCCGAGCGCGATCAACCCCGCGACACGTCGGTCGTTCCGGTCGATCGCAATCAACGCACCAGCGTCCAGTACGAGCCTCATGCGACGGTTCTCGTGCTGGCCGGCGGCAGGTAAGTGACGCCCGCCTCCGCAGCCAGCTCCTGGAGCTCTGTTTCGTCGAACGGGCCGAACTCGGCCTCGTGCTCGGCGAGCCAGGCATCGACCAGTCGGCCCCGCAGCCACGCCGAGAGCGCATCCGCGACCACGCTGGAGAACGGCACCCCGGTCTCCAGCGCGACGCGCTGCGCCGCCTGCCTCACCTCGGCAGGCAACGACACCGTCACACGATCAGAGCTCATACAAGAAATCATAAACTCGTATGAGGGAGGGACGGAAGCATCACCGATCGACGTCACGCAGGGACCTCCCCCAAGGGGAGACCTCGACGACCTCCGCCGCGTCCTCGTGGCTCATGTCCCCCCGGGAAGCCCGGCACGCAAGCAGTACGCGAGGACTGCGACCGTCGCTCGGTCGGGACGATCAGCCCGGAACACCTCGACCACACGTTGAACCGGAACTCCACCTGGTGACGACACCGGGAAACATCTCCCCGGAGGCGAGCTGTGGACAACAGTGCCCCGAGCGGCGCCCGGATGCGAGACTGGGGAGCAACACCCGCCCAGGAGGTGAACCGTGAGCGTGACCGGAGCCGAGCACTCCCCGGAGGGGCAGCCGCCACGGCAGTACCCACCCTCGCTGGCCGAGCAACTGCGTGATCTGGACCCGCCGCCCTACGGGGACGGGTCCTACTACACGCAGGAGGGCGTGTTCGACTCCGATGAGGAGTTGGAGGAGTTCGTGACGTCGGTCCACGAGGCTCGCCGCGCAGGGACTGCCTGAAGATGGCCGTTGTCGTCTACGACACCGATGTGGCTTCCGGGGCCATCCGTCGGAGACTCGCCCCCGCAGTCGTCGCGCGGATCGCCGCCCACACCCCGTGCGTGACCTTCGTGACGGTCGCTGAACTCACCGAGTGGGGCCACGTGCGCAACTGGAGCCAGCGCAGTCTGCTGGGCATCGACGCTTGGCTGGTCCGGGTACCCAAGGTGTGGTGCGAAGAGGGAATCGCCCGCGCGTGGGGGCGCTTGTCCGCCGCCACCCGCCGGGCAGGGCGTCCGCGGCCCGTGAACGACATGTGGAACGCGGCCTGCTGCATCGCACTGCACCTTCCCTTGGCCACGTTCAACGTCAAGGACTACCAGGACTTCGCCGAGCACGAGGGACTACAGTTGCTCTCCCTGGGGCAGGAACCGATCGTCTGACGGAGCGTGGCGGGTATCTGGGGGCTTCCTCGTCCGAAAGGGTTCCACACCATCGATCGGATTCGGCATAGCATTCCGCCGTGGCCAGTGCCTTCGATCGCGGCATGCGGATGATGCGCAAGCACGACCCGCAGATCCAGGAGGACGGCTTCGGCCTCGTGAGGTCGGTCGCAGCGGATTTCGCCCCCGAGCTGATCTCGGCGTTCGAGACCGAGACCGACCACGGCCTCCGGTGCTGGCTCCTCGAACTGAACAGAACACGGCCTTACGCTGTTGTCGGCCTGAAGAAGCACATACCTTCCTCGCGAATCCTGCCTAGGTCCCGCACCGAACCAGGAGATTCCGGCCATGTGAAGCCTGTGGGTACAGGCATTTCAGATACGTCGGTTGGCACAGAGGGCCGTCCCCGGCCAGGACCGCCGTGCCCACGCAGGCTCCCGCGCCGGCTCCCCCGAACCGCAAAGGGCCACGCCGGGCACCTCGACAGCCGTGCCACGACATGACATGAGCGCGACGGACGCGGTTGCGGTCACACGCGCCCTTCGCGTGCACGGCCCTCGTCCAACCACGCCAGGAACTTCTCGTACTCCGCCGGTGCGGAACCGTAGAGATGCACGCGCCCCGATGCCTTGTCCACGACGATCGGGCAGGATCCGCCCAACAGATCGCGAAAGTCTCTCGTTCGAAGCCACCGTCGCGTCGCGAAGTGCAGCACCCAGGCACGGGCATGGTCTTCAATCTTCCAGACCACGATTTCCGCCTCGTGGGTGACGGGACGTGACCAGGTTGCGATGACCTCCTCCGCAGCCGCACGGGCAGCATCCTCACTCACCATAGAGGGACGCTACCTCTTGCCCACCAACCGCAGCAGCGGAGGGAACGCTGCCGAGCGGTTGGTCAGGATCTCCCGCAGCCTCGACCGCTATACATTAAATCTGAACTCCACGACGTCGCCGTCCGCCATGACGTAGTCCTTGCCCTCGATGCGGGCGCGGCCGCGGGAACGTGCCTCGGCCACGGACCCGGCTCCGACGAGGTCCTCGTAGCCGACGATCTCGGCCTTGATGAAGCCCTTCTGGAAGTCGGTGTGGATCACTCCGGCCGCCTGCGGCGCCGTCCAGCCCTTGCGGATCGTCCAGGCGCGCGACTCCTTGGGTCCGGCCGTCAGGAAGGTCTGCAGCCCGAGGGTGGCGAAGCCCACGCGCGCGAGCTGGTCCAGCCCCGACTCCTTCTGCCCGACGCTGGCGAGCAGTTCGGCCGCCTCTTCCGCGTCGAGTTCGGCGAGGTCCGCCTCCAGCTTGGCGTCCAGCACGATCGCCTCGGCGGGGGCGACCATGGCACGCAAGCCGGCCTGGAAGGACTCGTCGGACAGCCCCTCCTCGTCCACGTTGAAGACGTAGAGGAAGGGTTTGGTGGTCATCAGGGACAGGTCACGCAGCGCGTCCAATTCGATCCGCCCTGCCGCCGCGGCGGCGTAGAGAGTCTGCCCGGATCCGAGCACCTCCTGCGCCGCGAGCGCCGCCTCGAGCACCGCCCGATCGGTCTTCTTGCCCTTGACCTCCTTGTCGAGGCGGGGCACCGCCTTCTCCAGCGTCTGGAGGTCGGCCAGGATCAGCTCGGTGTTGACCGTCTCGATGTCGTCGGCCGGATCCACCCGCCCCTGCACATGCACCACGTCAGGGTCCGCGAACGCGCGGATGACCTGGCAGATCGCGTCGGCCTCACGGATGTTCGCGAGAAACTTGTTGCCCAGGCCCTCGCCCTCGCTGGCTCCCTTGACGATGCCCGCGATGTCCACGAACGAGACCACCGCGGGGACCACACGCTCGCTGGTGAACAGCTTGGCGAGCACGTCGAGCCGCGGATCGGGCAGAGGGACGACGCCCACGTTCGGCTCGATCGTGGCGAAGGGATAGTTCGCCGCGAGCACCTCCGCCTTCGTCAAGGCGTTGAAGAGGGTGGACTTGCCGACGTTGGGCAGACCGGCGATACCGATGGTGAGGGCCACGGGTCGTTGAGTCTATCGGTCCGCCGATGCCCCGCCCGACCACGGGGCGGACATGGCGAAGTGTCCGAGAACCACCGAAGGTGTCGGACCCGCATGCCAGGGTGTCCCCATGAGCGGAACCTCCCTCGCCTTCCTGCTCCTGGGGCTCGTGCTCGGCGCCGGCGCGGCGACCGTGCTCGTGCAGGCGCTCGCCCGCACCCGGGCGGCAGGCCTGGACGCCGAGTGCCGCCTGCTGCGTGAGCGGGTGGCCGACCTCGAGACGAGCACGGCCGCGGACCACGAACTGGCGGCGACCCTGGCCCCGCTGACCCAGACCCTGCGCCGGGTCGAGGACCAGGTGCACGGCCTCGAACGCGACCGGGTCGAGCAGTACGCCCGGTTGGCCGAGCAGCTGACGGTCCTCGCCGCCTCGGGCGAGGCGCTGCGCACGCAGACGGCCGCGCTCGCCGGGGCTCTGCGCTCCCCCACCGCCCGTGGCGCCTGGGGCGAGGTACAGCTCCGCCGAGTGGTCGAGCTCGCGGGAATGGTGGCGCGGGTGGACTTCGCCACCCAGGTCAGTGCCACGACGCCCGAGGGCGTGGCGATCCGACCAGACCTCGTGGTGCACCTGCCCGGTGGCAAGCACGTGGTCGTCGACGCCAAGGCACCCCTGGCCGCCTTTCTCGAGGCGAGTGAGGCGGCGACGGACACGCTCCGGCAGGAGGCAGCGGCCAAGGCCCACGCCAAGGCCCTGCGGGGCCACGTGGAGACGCTCGCCGCCAAGGAGTACTGGACGGCCTTCGACCCGACCCCGCAGCTGGTGGTCTGCTTCGTCCCCGGAGAGGCGTTCCTGGCCGCCGCCTGCGCCGCCGATCCCGCACTGCTGGAACACGCGATGGGACGGCGGGTGGTGCTGGCGACTCCGACGACCCTGCTCGCACTCCTGCGCACGGTGGCGCTCACCTGGCAGACGGACGCGCTCTCGGGCAACGCCCGGGAACTCTTCGCGCTGGGCCGGGAGCTGCACGGACGCCTGGCGACCCTCGGTGGCCACGCCACCCGACTCGGCCGCGACCTGCAACGCAGCGTGGACGACTACAACGCGCTCGTCGGAGCGTTGGAGCGACGGGTCCTGGTCACCGCACGCCGGATGGTCGAACTCGACCTCACCGACACCGTGCTGGAACCGGTCCCGACGATCGAGACCGGTCCCCGCGCCCTGACCAG
This sequence comes from uncultured Kineosporiaceae bacterium, assembly GCA_964583765.1. Lineage (GTDB taxonomy): Bacteria > Actinomycetota > Actinomycetes > Actinomycetales > Kineosporiaceae > CAZOWW01. Next base: position 11,678 of record CAZOWW010000110.1, on the reverse strand, counting down.
CGTGGAGTTGCTGGAGAACACGGCCGGGATGACCGCCGATCCAGTCGCCTGATCTGCGGTCCCACTTCCGGTGTCATGCCCCTGCGGTCACACCCCCGAGCGCAGGTCCCGCCGAAGCTCCTTGGGGAGTGAGAACAGCAGGCTCTCCTCGGCTGTCTCGACCTCCTCCACGGTCCCGAAGCCGAAGCCGGCCAGCCGCTTCAGCACCTCGGTGACCAGTGGTTCGGGCACGGAGGCGCCGGAGGTCAGCCCCACCGTGCTCGCCCCCGCCAACCAGGCGGGGTCGATCTCGGAAGCGTCGTCGACCCGGTACGCCCGCTCAGCCCCGTGGTCCAGGGCGACCTCGACCAGGCGGACCGAGTTCGAGGAGTTCCGTGACCCGACGACGATCACCAGGTCGGACTCGACCGCGATCCGCTTCACCGCGACCTGACGGTTCTGCGTGGCGTAGCAGATGTCGTCACTGGGCGGATCCATCAACGCCGGGAAGCGTTCCCGTAACCGCGCGACCGTCTCGAGAGTCTCATCCGCCGAGAGCGTGGTCTGCGACAACCAGACCACCCGTTGGGGATCGCGCACCTCCACCGTCGCGACGTCGTCCGGCCCCTCGACGATGTGCACGTGACCGGGCGCCTCGCCTGCGGTCCCCTCGACCTCCTCGTGGCGGGCATGGCCGATCAGCAGGATGTCGTAGCCCTCCGCGGCGAAGTGGACCGCTTCCTTGTGCACCTTCGTGACCAGCGGGCAGGCCGCGTCGATCGTGCGGAGCCCGCGCCGGGCGGCGGCGGCGTGCACCGCCGGTGCGACCCCGTGCGCGGAGAAGACGACGATCGCCCCCTCCGGCACCTCGTCGGTGTCGTCGACGAACACCGCCCCGTTGCTCTGCAGTGACTCCACGACGTGGCGGTTGTGCACGATCTGCTTGCGCACGTAGACCGGGGCCCCGTACAGGGCCAACGCCTTCTCCACCGTGGTCACGGCCCGGTCGACCCCGGCGCAGTACCCCCGCGGTGCCGCCAACAGGACGCGCTTGCCGGATCCCGAGTCGCTCACGTCGTCATGGTAGGCACGGCCGCCAGGCCCCGCCCGTCGCGCCTCCCGGCGTCGTCCCGGCCACGCTCCCACCGAGCGCTGCGCCTAGGCTGCCGTGGTGAGCACCTCCGTTCCGGAGTACCCCGCCACCGCGGGGGAGACCACCGCCGAGCGTCCGTGGCCGGTGCGGTTGCTCACGAGCCGGCTCGGCGAGTACCTCGCCCGGGCTCCCGCGCTCTGGGTCGAGGGCCAGGTCGTGCAGCTGGTGCGCCGCCCGGGACAGTCCCTGTGCTACCTCACCCTGCGCGACCCCGATGTCGACCTGTCCTTCCAGGTCACCGTGCACGCGCGGGTGCTGGATTCGCTGGACGCGCCGCTCTCCGACGGCGCTCGCGTGGTGGCGCACGTCCGGGCCCAGCTCTACCCCCGCCGCGGCTCGCTCAGCCTGGCCGCGGACCAGGTGCGCCCGGTCGGTGTCGGCGAGTTGCTCGCCCGGCTCGAGCACCTCAAGCGGCTCCTCGCCGCCGAGGGACTCTTCGCCCCCGAGCGCAAGCGCCCGTTGCCCTTCCTGCCCCGCGCCGTCGGACTGGTCTGCGGCCGGGCCAGCGCCGCGGAACGGGACGTCGTGGAGAACGCCCGGCGCAGGTGGCCGGCCGTGACGTTCGTGATCAAACCGGTCGCGGTCCAGGGGCCCGCCGCGGTGACGGAGGTCGCGGCGGCGGTCGCGGCGCTGGACGCCGACCCCGAGATCGACGTGATCGTCGTCGCACGAGGCGGCGGATCGCTGGAGGACCTGCTGCCCTTCAGCAACGAGACGCTGCTCCGGGCGGTGGCGGCCTGCCGCACCCCTCTCGTCAGCGCGATCGGGCACGAGAACGACAACCCGCTGCTCGATCTCGTCGCGGACCTGCGTGCCTCGACTCCCACGGACGCCGGGAAACGGATCGTGCCCGACGTCGCCGAGCAACTCGCCGGGGTGACAGCCGCCCGCCAGCGGGCCGCCGCCGCGATGCGGGGCCGCCTCGACCGGGAGGAACAACACCTACGCGCGCTGCGGAGTCGCCCGGTGCTGGCGGCGCCGACCCGGCTGCTCGACCAGCACGCGACCACCCTCGGCGAGCTGCGGGCCCGGGCCCGGCGTTGTCTGACCTCACGTCTGGACCGGGCGGAGAACGACCTCGGGCATCTGCGCGGCCGCGTCGTGGCCCTGTCCCCCGCCGCGACCTTGGCCCGCGGGTACGCCGTTCTGCAGCACCCTGACGGAGCGGTGGTCCGCTCGCCCGAAGGCCTGACGGCGGGCACGCGGCTGCGTGCCCGGCTCGCGGACGGCGAACTGGCGGTTCGCGTCGACGACTGATGGCGACGACGGTGGTGTGGGGGTCGACGACTGATGGGCGCTGTCGGGCCTGTTCCCGGGGGGGTGAGCGGGTTCTCGCCGAGGTGCTGCTCAGCGGCTCTCGCCGGGATACTGCTGGACCGCTCCTCGCCCGTCTTGCTGAGAGGTCCTCGCCGGCACCCCTGAGCAGGTGCTAGAGGACCTCCAGCGGCATGTGCTGGATGAGTTCCTCCAGCTCGTCGATCGGGGCTCGTCCCGCCACCACCGTGTCCCGATTGCCCTGACGCAGCACCAGGGTCGTCACCTGCATCTCCGGGTTGAACCGCCGGCTCCACAGGTGCGCGCCGATGGCGAGAGGCGCCTCGGAGTGGCCGGGGCTGCCCACCCCGACCTCCCACACCGCGTCCGGGCGAGCCGCCTGGTTGACCCCGACCCACCCACCCGACGGCGTGCGGTAGGCGACGAACCAGCCCTTGTGCCCACCGTCCGAGGTGCGCACTCCCGCGCCGGTGGGGACCCAGGTCAGATCCAGGCCTCGCGGCAGCGCGGGCATGAAGTGGAGCGTGGCGGCGGCCCGCTCGGTGGCGGCGACGGGATCCACCCGAGGCTGGGTCACCCCGTTCGGCCGCGGGAGCAGCAACAGGGTGACGGCCGCGAGAGCCAGGACGAAAGCGGCCTGCCCGACCAGGGACCACGATCCCGTCAGCCGGCGCCCCCGAACGGCGTCGGCGGACGCCTCGGGGCTCTCCACGCCGGAGGACCGCCCGGCCTCCCCGGAGGATGGCACCGCCTCACCGGGGGACCGCTCGGCCGCACCGGGCGGTCGCACAGCCTCGCCCGCGGGCACGGCAGCGGTCACCTCCCCGGTCGTCACGCTGCTCTGCGCCGACGACACCGGCGACTCTCCCGATCCGGATGCGCCGGCCACCACGGACGGGGTCCTCTCGACAGGTTCGATCCGGCCCGCGGGGGCGTCCTGGGCGGACGGACTCGACATCACCCCTCCATGGTGCCGCGTGGACTCCGGGTTACTGTGACGGGGTGCGGCCCCTCCCCGATCCTCCCGGCTCCGCCGGTGCCCCGGTCCCCGGTTCCGCCCCGGGGGCGCAGCCCGGCGGCGACCTCACGACCCTCGGTTATGAGCAGGCGCGGGACGAGCTCGTCGACGTCGTCCGCCGGCTGGAGACGGGGTCGGCCACTCTCGAGGAATCGCTGGCCCTGTGGGAACGAGGCGAGGCACTCGCCCGGCGGTGCGAGGAATGGCTGGCCGGGGCGCGAGCCCGCCTCGAGGCGGCGCAGGAGCCTGCCCCGGCCGGCGAGAACTAGCGGACTGGCCCAGGAGCCTGCCCCGGGCGGCGAGAACCCAGCGGCTCAGGGATCCTCGCGGCTCTTCACGACCCCAGCAGTGCGGGCCCTTCACGAGACCGAGTGCGCGTGTCGCTCAGAGCCCCGCGGCCAGCGCGTCGAGCTCTCCCGCTGAGCAGCGCCCCGTGACCGCCAATGTGATCTCCCCCTCGACGCGGGCGAGCGTGGCCAGACCACTCGCGGAGTCGTCCCGCACCGTCCACACCGTGCCCCCGAGGTCCCGGGTGCCGCCGTCCACGCCCCAGCCCTGAGCGTCCTGCCACGACCGGCTCACCGAACGAGCCTCGCGCAGCCCCACCCAGCCTCCGGCCGGCGTGCGGTAGGTCACCGACCAGGTGGCAAGGCCGTCCTGGGCCACGACGATCGCGGCCTGTTCGGCGACCCACCGGTCCGGCACGCCCCGGGGCACGGCGGGGGTGAAGGGCAGTCCGGGAGCCACCCGCGCGGCCGCTGCCGCGACGTCCACGGGCCCGACACGGTCCGGTGTGGGCCGGGGCACGAGCAGGATCAGCATGGTCACGGCTGCAGCGATCACCAACGTCGTCCGCACGAGATCCCCGGCGGACCCCTTCCGGCGCCGCGATCGGACTGCGGCCGGTGCCGGCGCGAGGACCGCCTCCGCCGGGGGCCCGCCAACGGGCAGGGTGATGTCTGCCCCGGGAGGCGACGGCTGCTCGGTGACCATGCAGCCATCATCGGAGGGACCCGCCCACCCCGCCACCGCGTCACCGCCCACGCCCCGCCGGCCGATCGTTAGGGTGAGGTCCACGGCGGCCGCCCCGCCGCGCACCGTCCCACCTCGCACTGTCCCGTTGCGGCCCGGCAGGCACTGTCCGGTTGCGGAACGGCAGGCACTGTCCCGTTCCGGACCAGCACGTGCAGCCCGTTCCGGATCGGCAGACGCCGCCGGTCCCTGGGTCCGAGGCCCGATCAGGCAGGTAGGCACGGAACGGCCCAGGCGGGGGACGGGGCGACGGGACGGCGCAGTTCGCAGCAGTCAGTGCAGTCAGTTCCGCAGCAGTCAGTACTGGACGACCCGATCAATCAGGAGGCGGTCCGTGAGCGAGGTGCTGGTGGTCGGCGAGGCCCTGGTGGACATCGTCGAACGACGCGACGGCACGCACGCCGAGCACCCCGGGGGCAGCCCCGCGAATGTCGCCCTCGGCCTCGGCCGGCTCGGACGCGCGGCGTGCCTGCTCACCAGACTCGGCACCGATCCGCGCGGGCAGCGGGTGCAGGAACACCTGGTGGCGTCGGCGGTCTCGCTCGTCCCCGGATCCACCGACGCGCCACGTACCTCGACCGCCACGGCCCGCATCGATGCCGCCGGGGTCGCCAGCTACACCTTCGACCTGGACTGGCGGCTGCCGGACCCGCTCGTCGTGCCCGAAGCCCTCGCCCTGCACACCGGCTCGATCGCGGCCTTCCTCACCCCGGGCGGCGACCAGGTGCTGCGCCTGGTCGAGAAGACCGTCCCGCACGCCACGATCAGCTACGACCCGAACATCCGGCCTGTGCTGATGGGCGAACCCGAGGCAGCCCGGGAACGGGTGGAACACCTCGTGTCCCTGGCGGACGTCGTCAAGGTGAGCGACGAGGACCTCGCCTGGCTCGCCCCCGGCCAGGAGCCCGAGGCGGTGGCCGAGAGCTGGCTCGCCCGGGGACCGGCCGTCGTCGTGGTCACGCGGGGCGGCTCGGGCGCGGTCGCCCTGACCGCAGGTGGCCGCGTCGACGTGCGGGCCCCGCGGATCGAGGTCGTGGACACCGTGGGAGCGGGCGACTCCTTCATGGCAGGCCTGCTCGACCACCTCGCCACCGCGGACCTGCTCGGCGAGGACCGGCGTGCCCGGCTGCACGCCATCGACACCGAGCAGGTGGCCGCGATGCTCAGCCATGCCGCGCGGATCGCCGCCATCACCTGCTCCCGCGCCGGGGCGAACCCGCCGACCCGGGCCGAACTCGACGCCTGACCCGACCTCACCCGCAGCCCGCTCGGGACACCGTGGTGACTAGGCTCGGAACGACGGCGGCAACCCGCGTCCTGACCTGCGAGGAGATCGTCTGATGCCCGAGTTCGACTACACCGACCTGCTCCCGACAGGTCCCGACGAGACCCCCTACCGGCTGCTGAGCAGCGACGGGGTCCGCACGATCGAGGCGGGCGGCCGTACCTTCCTCGAGGTCTCCCCCGACGCACTGTCCCTGCTCGCCCGTGCGGCGATGCACGACATCGCCCACTACCTGCGCCCGGCCCACCTGGCCCAGCTGAGGGCGATCCTGGACGACCCCGAGGCGAGCGCCAACGACCGGTTCGTGGCCCTGGACCTGCTCAAGAACACGGTGGTGTCCGCGGGCGGGGTCCTGCCCATGTGTCAGGACACGGGTACCGCGATCGTCATGGGCAAGCGTGGCAGCCAGGTCGTCACCGCGCCGTCCGCGGCCGAGGGCACCTTCTCCGGCAAGTCCGTCGCGGACGAGGAGGCGCTGAGCCGCGGGATCTTCGACGCGTACACCCAGCTGAACCTGCGGTACTCGCAGATGGCGCCGCTGACCATGTGGGAGGAGCGGAACACCGGCTCCAACCTTCCGGCCCAGATCGAGCTGTACGCCGACTCCGCCCCGGGCCACGAGAACAGCTACAAGTTCCTGTTCATGGCCAAGGGCGGGGGCAGCGCCAACAAGTCGTTCCTGTTCCAGGAGACCAAGGCCCTGCTGACCCCGACCCGGCTCATGCAGTTCCTGGACGGCGCCCTGCGCCACCTCGGCACCGCTGCCTGCCCGCCGTACCACCTGGCGATCGTGATCGGCGGCACGAGCGCCGAGTACGCGCTCAAGACCGCCAAGTACGCCTCGGCGAAGTACCTCGACACGCTGCCGACCACCGGGTCGCCGTCCGGACACGGGTTCCGGGACGTCGAGCTGGAGGCCCAGGTGCTCGAGCTCACCCGCGGCTTCGGGATCGGCGCCCAGTTCGGCGGCAAGTACTTCTGCCACGACGTGCGGGTGATCCGCCTGCCCCGGCACGGCGCCAGCTGCCCGGTGGCCATCGCGGTCAGCTGTTCCGCGGACCGCCAGGTGCTCGGGAAGATCACCCCCGAGGGGGTCTTCCTCGAGCAGCTGGAGACGGACCCGGCCCACTACCTGCCCGACACCGCCGCCGAGCAGCTCAGCGACGAGGTGGTCGAGCTCGACCTGAACCGCCCGATGAGCGAGATCCGGGCCGAGCTCAGCCGTTACCCGGTGAAGACCAGGCTCTCCCTGCACGGCCCGCTCGTGGTGGCCCGGGACATCGCCCACGCCAAGATCAAGGAACGGCTGGACGCCGGCGAGCCGATGCCGCAGTACCTGCGCGACCACGCCGTCTACTACGCGGGTCCGGCGAAGACCCCGGAGGGTTACGCCTCCGGCTCCTTCGGTCCGACCACGGCCGGCCGTATGGACTCCTACGTCGACGACTTCATGGCGGCCGGCGGGTCGTTCGTGATGTTGGCCAAGGGCAACCGCTCCCGCGCGGTCACCGAGGCCTGCCAGAAGCACGGCGGGTTCTACCTCGGCTCGATCGGTGGTCCCGCTGCCCGGCTCGCCAAGGACTGCATCACCCACGTCGAGGTGCTGGAGTACCCCGAGCTGGGCATGGAGGCGGTCTGGAAGATCGAGGTCAGGGACTTCCCGGCCTTCGTCATCGTCGACGACAAGGGCAACGACTTCTTCGCCGACGTCACCCGCCCGATCGCCCTGGCCATCGGCCACCGGCCCGGGGCCGACCACGACACCTACGGGCACGGCCACTGAACCACTGAGTCACCGGCCGACCAAGGCGCTGATCCCTCGTCCGGCCGGACGAGGGATCAGCGGCCGAGCCAGCGCAACCGGGGTCGGGCGATGACCGCGTCCGCCTCAAGTGCGGCCACGGCGATCCGCGGAAGGTCCGAGACGTGCCGGAAGCAGACGAACCGCGGCACCCATGCGGGCTGGTACTGGGCGTTGGCCCGGTAGAGCGACTCGATCTTCCACCACCGGGAGGTCAGGACGAGCAGCCGGCGCCAGGCCCGCAGGATCGGGCCCGCGCCCACGCGCGCACCCCGCTCGAAGGACGAGCGGAACACCGCGAAGTTGAGCGAGATCCGGCGCACCCCCTGAGCCCCGGCCAGCGCGGCGACCTGGCAGATCACGAACTCCACGGTGCCGTGCTCGGCGTCCGGAGCCTGGCGGAGGATGTCCAGGGCAAGCCCGTCGCCACCCCAGGGGACGAAACTGAGCACCGCCACCAGCCGCCCGTCCTGGGCGCGGCATCGGGCGACCATCACCGCCGGATCGCGGGGATCCCCGATCCGGCCCAACCCCATCGCGAAGGCCCGGCGTGCGGCCTCGCAGGGGATCGACTCCACGGCGCTGATCACCTCGGCGAGCTCGTCGCTGCCGAGCGTGCTCTGCCGGTCGAGCCGCACGGTGTAGCCGGCCCGGCCCACCCGGTTCACGGCGCTGCGGACCCCGCGCATGGACCGGCCGTCGAGCGAGAACGCGTCGAGATCGAGGACCGCCTCGTCGCCGAGTTCGAAGGCGTCCAGGCCTGCCCGCGAGTAGGCCTCCGCCGCGGCCTCCCCGGCACCGACGACCCCGGGCACCCAGCCCCGCGCGTCGGCCTCGGCCAACCAGAGCGCGATGGCCTGCGGCCAGGCCTCCGGATCGCCCAGCGGGTCGCCTGAGGCCAGACTCACCTCGCCGAGCACCCGGTGCACGACGGCGGCCTTCCCCGAGGGCGAGAACACCGCGACCTTGTCGCTGCGCAGCGCGAAGTAACCGAGCGAGTCCCGCGCCCCGTGCCGGGTCAGCAGGTCCCGGAGCCGGTCCTCGTCCGCCTCCACCGTGCAGGTCTGCTTGCGGACGGGCGCGAGGAGGGCGAGGAGGGTCAGGAACGCGGTCAACGCGCCGAGACCGGCCAGTGTCATCTGGGTCAGCGAACGCGCCTGGAGACCGAGGTACCCGAGGTGGGGGGCGAACCCGCACAGCCCCGAGAGCACGTCGACGAAACGCCGCGGGACGGACGCCGCCGGGTCGGTGTGACGCGTGAGCACCAGCCCCACCGCGATCGAGACCCCCGACATCACGGCGAACACGCGCCAGGCGACCCACCGGGAGGCCCGCTCGCAGGACGGGACGAACGCCCGGCGGCCCCAGATCAGCAGGCCGAGCACCAGTAGATCGGCGGCGGCGACCAACCAGGCGTGGTCACGCGCATTGCCGGCGAGGCCGATCACGACCACCGCGGCCAGCACCAGCCACGCTCGGCGCTTGCGCCGGGTGATACCCCCCGCGAGGAGCAGCACTGCTCCCGCGGCGATCGTCGCGACGAGCACTCCGAGCGCCTCGGACGCGACGTCCAGGGTCGGCGACGTGTAGTCCCGGCGTCCCTTCGGCAGCGCGACGCCGAGCGCCGCGAGCACCGCGAGCAGGCGGACCACCCAGCCCAGGAACCGTGGTACCCAGGAGGCATGATCCGGCACCGGGGCCTCCGCCACAGGGGTGTGAGAGTCCTGGCCTCGGTCGGCTCGACCGCCCCGGTCGGAACCGGCGGCCGGGCTACGTGTCACCACGGTCACGTCCGGGAGTGTAGGTGCCGTCGATCGGCACACGGGCGCGAATACCCCTACCTGGGGACAGGGGTCGACCTCCGTTCACCGGATGCCACCCGGAGTGCGCCCGCCCCGGGCATCCGGCACCGGGGCGTCCACCCGTCCATCGGCCCGTCGTGACACCGACTCGAGGACGGCGTCCCGCAGCTCCCGGCCGGGCGCTGACCAGGGGACCGCGGGCGAGACGCACCCCACGATCCTCGTGCCAGTAACGAGCGTGGCACGGTGGACATGCGCGCAATGCCCCGGGTAGGAAAGAGCGGCCCGCGCCGTGCGTGGCCGCCCGCTCGCTCCGAGACCCGAGGTGCCCCGTCGTGCCGTCACCCGCCTCCCCGCCCACGACCGGGAACGAGCCCGCACCCACCCTCGACCAGGGACTGTCCGCCGAGGTCGTGGCGCGCGCACCGGGCGCGAGCGGGGAACTGGTGCTGCGCCGTCGTGGGTCGGTGCTCGAACTCATCGTCGACGGCGTCTTCACCATGGACACCGCGCACACCGAGACCGAGGCCGCCCTCGCCACCCTGGCCCTGGACGCTCTGACCCCGCGCTCCCCGACGCCGGACCGGCCGGCCGCCGGGCCACCGCCGCGCATCATGGTGGGCGGACTCGGCCTCGGGTACACCCTCGCCGCCCTGCTCGCCGACCCGCGGGTGCCGGCCGACGCCACCGTGGAGGTGGTCGAGCTCGAGACCACCCTGGTCGGCTGGGTGCGCGCCGGTCTCGTCCCGGCGGCCCGGACCCTCCTGGACGATCCTCGGGTGCGGGTCAAGGTGGCAGATCTCCGCGACGCCGTCCCCCGGCTCACCCCCGGCACGCTGGACGCGCTCCTGCTCGATGTGGACAACGGACCCGGCTTCCTGGTGCATGCGGCCAATGAGGCGGTGTACGCCACCGGCTTCCTGACCACCGCGCTGGCGACGCTGCGCCCCGGCGGCGTGCTCGCGGTGTGGTCGGCCGACCCCTCGCCCGAACTGCTGGCGCGGATGCGTACGGCCGCGGGCGAGTGCACCCAGGTGCTGCTGCCGGTGCATCGCGACGGGCGGCGTTTCGACTACGCAGTGTACCTGTCTCACTCCGGTGATCGAGATCCCCGAACAGGCGGTTGAGAATGCCGGTCGGACGGCGATCCGTCAGCACCCCCGCGGAAGCCTGACTCGAGTCGCCCGGGTATACCCGGCCGCGATGGCCGCACTGGATCTCCGCCGAGGACCGGAACCGCCCGAACGGCCCCCAGGACGGCTCGGCCGAGCGGCCGACCTGCACGGATGAGAACGGCGGAGGCCGGCGAGGAGCACCCCCGGCACCGGTCTATGGTGGTTCAACGTGTTCCAGATCCGGTGGGAGTGGATCCGCCCGACCCGGCATGTGTGCCGGCCGGACTCCTCGTCCCGATCCACGCCCCGACCCGGCCCCCGCGGCCGTCCCTCGCGTACCGCCCAGTTGATCACGGAGCGTAGTCAATCGTGATCACTGCGATTCTCGGCGTGGGACTCGCGTCGATCGCCCTCGGCGGTGGTGCCTGCACCGTGCGACGAGGGGTGGCTCCCGGCCTGATCCTGCAGTCGGTCGGCGCCGTGGCCCTGACCATGGCGGGATTCTGGACCCTCATCGCAGGTCGGCCGATCGGCCAGGGCTTCACGAACGCCTTCGAACCCCGATTCGGCGTCGACCCGCTCAGCGGCGCCTTCCTGGCGACCCTGGGCCTGGTCGCCGCCCCCGCGCTGCTCTTCTCGGTGCGGTACCTGCGCGGCGAGGGCAGCCGCCGGACGATCGCCGCCCTCACCGCGGCCTTCCTGCTCGCGCTCGCGCTGGTGCTGTGCGCCCGGGACCCGCTCACCCTGCTGCTCGGCTGGGAGGTGATGACCCTCCTGCCGGCCGCGGTGATCCTGGTCTCCCGGTCGGGGGACGCCCGGGCCCGGCGGACGGTGCTGACCTACGTGACCCTCACCCACCTCGGCGGCATCGGCACCTGGACCGCGGTGCTCCTGCTGGCCCGGCACGGCGCCCTCGGTCACCCCCAGGCGATCGCCCCCGGCTCCGGGCTCCAGGTGACGATCGCTGTCGCCGCCCTGGTCGGCATGGGCACCAAGGCGGGAGTGATCCCCCTGCACGTGTGGCTCCCCCGCGCCCACCCGATCGCCCCGGCCCCCGTCTCGGCGCTCATGAGCGGCGTGATGATCAAAGTTGCGGTCTACGCGTTGATCCGGGTGCTCCTGGACTGGCTGGGCGTCCTGCCCGCCTGGTTCGGCGTGGTCGTGCTCGCGACCGGGGCGGTCTCGGCGCTCGGTGGCGTGACCTACGCGATCTTCCAG
>CAZOWW010000109.1:0-19982 GCA_964583765.1 uncultured Kineosporiaceae bacterium | reverse complement strand
AGTTGATCGTGGTTCGAGTCCCCCGCCAGCCGGGCGCCGGCTGACGTTGCCGACCGTCGTCGATAGCTGCCCGGGGGCTCAGACGCTCCGAGGACTGGGCCGGAAGAGCAGGCGGTACTTGCCGATCTGCACCTCGTCGCCGTCTCTCAGCACGGCCTCGTCGATCCGGTCCCGCTGCACGTAGGTGCCGTTCAGGCTCCCGACGTCGCGCACGAGGAACCGGCCGTCCCGGCGGATGAACTCCGCGTGCCGGCGGGAGACGGTCACGTCGTCGAGGAAGATGTCGCTGTCCGGGCGCCGCCCGGCGGTGGTGCGGTCGGCGTCGAGGAGGAACCGCGCGCCCGCGTTGGGGCCCCGCTGGACGACGAGCAGGGCGGAACCGACGGGCAACGCCTGGACGGCGGCCGCGTCGGCCGGGTTGAGACCCGACTCGGTGCCTTCGCCCGTCTCGGTGGGGACGATCGCGCCGAGGGGTAGGGATGTCGTGTCGGCAGAGACTGGGCTGCCTCCGAACACGTGGCTGTGAGCCGGTACGGACGAGGGGTGTTCCGACATGCGGCCTCCTTCACCTCACCGACGAACGACGCCCGGCGGCAGGAACAGTGGTGATCTGCCGAGCGAACTGGCGGAGGCCCAGCCTAACCCTCCCCGGCCGGGGCGCGTCAGTGCGGTTCGGGTGGAACGTGCATCGGATCGGTCGGCGCCCGCCTCCGTGTAGCCCCCGGGGGTATCCGTCAGCTCGGTGGAACCCCCGGCAAGACGCACTAGCCGAGCAGGTCCTCGTAGGTGGCGGCGTCCAACAACTCATCCACCTGGGCCGCCTCGACCGGCTCGACGGCGAACATCCACCCCGCACCGTAGGGATCGCTGTTGATCACTTCGGGGCTCGCCTCGAGGACGGGGTTCACCGCCACCACGGTGCCGGACAACGGCGCGAAGATCTCACTGACGCTCTTGGTGGATTCGACCTCTCCGCAGGGCTGCCCGGCGGTGAGGGTGCTGCCGGGCTCGGGCAGGCTCACGAAGACGATGTCCCCGAGGGCGTTCTGGGCGTACTCGGTGATCCCGACCTGTGCGCGGGCGCCGTCCAGGCGGACCCACTCGTGCTCGCGCGTGTAGCGCAGAAACTCCGGGGCGGCGAATGCTGGCACGACGTTCTCCTGGGTGGGTGGGAGCGCGGATTTCGTCACGGTGCGCTCTCGGGTGATATCTGAGCGTACCTGGGGGTGGTCGGGGCGGCCACGGCGGGAAGGGTGACCGAGGAGGTCGTCGCGACGCGGCCCGTCGCCCCGTGTTGCGTGAGGGTGTCGAGGACCCCTCCGGGGATGTTGAGGGCCGCGGACATCGTCTGCGAGTCACCGATGGCGAGCACGCGGTAGGGAGGGGTCACGAGGGTGTCGCCGACCATGAGCCCGGTGGCCGCGTCCACGAAGGCCGTCTGCGCCACGACGCGGACGGACCCCACCTGGATCGCCTCGGCGCCCGAGTCGCGCAGCTCCTCAATCGCGTTGAGCAGGTCCGCGGCGGTCACCTGGTGCCGTGGGTCGTCGATGTCGAGCTGCACTCCCGGACCGGTCACGGCGAGAGTGCCGGCGAGGATCCCCAGGACGTCCAGATGCTCCTGGGCCGCCTGCTCCGCCGCCCGCGCGTTGTCGGTGCCCGAGCGCATCTGGTCCCAGGTGGCCTGGAGCTTGCGGGACTCCTCGTCGAGCTGAGCGGACTCGTCGCTGACGTTGTCGAGGACGGTGACGAGCTCGCTCTGGCGGAGCGAGGAGAGTCCCTCGGCCTGGGTCTCGCGAACCTGCACCACAAGGGCGAAGCCGAGCACCGCGCACAGGGCCGCCCCCAGCAGTTGGCTGCGGCTGGCGCGGGGCATCAACGCGTGGGCCAGCCGCTGGCGTGGCGTGCGGAGTGGGGGCGGCCCGGGGCGGTCGTCCCCGGGCTCGTCCGGCTGCGGTTGCGGCCGGGAGTCGTCCGCCCCGGGCGTGGCCTGGGTCTCGGAGACCGCCTGGGTCTCGGAGACGGCTTCCGCGGTCCCCGCCGGTGCGGGCACGTCGTCCCGCTCCGGCGGCTCGGCCGGCTCTGACCGGTCCTCGGAAGGCTCCGGCAGTTCCGTGGAAGGCTGCGTCTGCTCCTCCGCAGGCTCCGGTGGCTCGGCCGGCAGATCCGTGGCTGCGATCGTCGCGGTCACGTGGTCGTCCGGGATGTCCGGAGAGGGGGGAACCGGTGCGCAGGGTGCGGTCGTGGCGTCCTCGGACGGGGTCGCCGGGACGCCGCCCGGTTCCTCGTGCGCGGTCGACGAGGGCTCCGGCCGCGGCTCGGGCGTCGGGGAGGCGGTCATCTCAGGCCCCGAAGAGGTGCCGTCGGATGGCCGCCGCATTGGCGAAGATCCTCATGCCCAGGACCACGACCACGCCCCAGGAGAGCTGCGTGCCGACCCCGATGTGATCGCCGAGGTACACGAGCATGGCGGCGACGACCACGTTCGACAGGAACGAGACGGTGAACACGCGATCGTCGAAGATTCCGTCGAGCACCGCCCGTAGGCCCCCGAACATCGCGTCGAGGGCGGCGACCACAGCGATCCCGAGGTAGTTCTCCAGCCAGCCGGGCACGGTGGGATGCAGGGCCAGGCCTGCCACCACGCCGACCAGCAGACCGATCGCGGCGATCACGGGGACACCTCCGAGGTGGGTGTGGAGACGGCTGGCACGGAGCTCGTGGCGGGCGGGGAACTCCCGCCGGTTGCCGCCGATCCGGCCTCGCCCCCGGCGGGGGCGGTGGTCGAGGGCGTGCTCCCCCGCGTGTCCAGGACGGTGCGGGAAGGGCCGTGGCCGCCCGAGGGAGGGGCCTTGCCACGGGTGGTGGCGACCCGGGCGTAGCGCAGGATCTCCCCCGAGGCCCCGGGCAGGTGGAGGTCGCCGTGCGCCGTGATCGTGGCGGTGATGCGGTAACTGTCGCGCAGCGACTGCAGGTAGGCGCCGGCGACGTCCCCCGCCAGGCCCGACTGGAGCTGGGAGGGATTCCCGAGGGCGCGGATGAGGTACGGCGGTGCGAGCGGGCGGAAGTCGACCATGATGGCCTTGCCGGCGGACCGGATGGCCGAGCGCACGGTAAGGCGTTGGTCGTTGATCGAGATGGCCTCGGCGCCGGCCGCCCACAGACCGTTGACCACGATCTGCAGGTCGGTGTCCATGACCCGGTCGGTCTGCTGTCCCGATCCGTCCGCTCCGGAGGTCGTCGTGGGGGCGTCGTCCAGCGCGAGTTCGATCCCGGGGCCCGTCACCGGCAACTCGCCCGCGACCAGGCCCAGTACCTGCAACCGGGCGGTCAGGTCCGAGCCACCGTTGCTGGCGAGGAGGGCCGCCTGGGCGCGGGAGATCTCGGCACGCAGCCGCTCGTTGGTGGTCTGCAACCGGGTGATGGCCGCGGACTTCTGGTCGATCTCGTTCCGCAGGACCGAGGTGACGGTACGGGTGCCCTGGACCGGAGCGCGCAGGTGCTGCACGGCCGCGGCGGTCCCGAGCCCCAGGATGATCGCGAGGAGGGCCGTTCCGGCCCGGGAACCCCTACCCGTCGGGGAGGCGGCAGCCGTTTCCCCGGCGACGGCGCGCCGTCGGGCGGCCAGCGCGTAGCCGGGGTCCAGCGGCTGGTCGGTGACCTCCTGGAGCAGCGACATGGAGGCGTCCAGCCGTCCGGGCCGGTTGGAGGGCTCACGGTGGGCGCCGCCGCGGGCCAGCCCGGGGTTCGGGGGAAGATACGCGAAATCGCGGGACATGGTGCCCCTATCGTCGCACGCGCGTGGCCTCGGATCCGGGTGGCCTTCGCGCGTGGCGCACCACCTGACGGGTCTGCCACACGTAGAGCAGACCTGCCCACCAGTACAGCCCCACGCCCCAGCCAGCGAAGGCCCAGCCGATGGGTCGGGCGATCGCGGCGAGCGTGCTCGAACCGACGCCGAGGAGGAGCAGGGGGAAGGCGTACAGGAGGTTGAAGGTGGCCGATTTGCCGATCAGGTGCACCGGGAGGGGCCCGAAACCGTAGTGCCGGAGCACCGGCAGCGTGGCGGCCAGCATGACGTCCCGGGTGAGCAGGAGGATGGTCAGCCACCAGGGGATGACGCCCCGCCAGGCCAGGCCCAGCACCGTGGCGAGGATGTAGAGCCGGTCCGCGAACGGATCGAGGAGCTGGCCCAGGCGGGAGACCTGGTTCCACCGTCGGGCGAGGAAGCCGTCGAGGTAGTCCGTGAAGCCGCTCAGCGCCAGGACGAGGAGAGCGACCCCGTCGTGGTGGCGCACGATGAGCCAGGCGAAGAGGGGGACGCACAGCAGGCGCAGCAGGCTGAGCAGGTTGGGCACGGTCAGGATCCGGTCGCTGGGTTCCGCCTGGGCTGCCATCGCCTCGGTCGCCCGATGGGGATCCTGTGCTCGCGGGGCCGTCACGGGGGCAGCGTACCCACCACCGGCCGCGCAGGTCCGTGATCCCGGGGGCTGTTCCGCGCTGCGCGTCGGCCGCTCGCCGGGGCTCGGCGAGAGCCGACCCCGCGCGGCGTGCGACGGGTCCGCCGAACCGGTTCACCGGATAGTGGCCGGTATCTACCGTGGCGGCGGGCGCGACGTGCGGGGAACGGGAGCAGGGGCACCTCGCGGGACCCCCGGATTGCCCCGGGCAGGTCGGACCGGTAATCGGTGCGCTGCGCGGGTGATTACCGCAGGTGACGGAGAGCACGATTGCCCCGGGTGCTGCGGGAAATGTGCCCCATGGGGTTTCCCAACTACGCCGGGAAGGCGATAGCGTCCCCCGCGCCGGTGGCCTCGTGAGAGACTTCACGACCGGCGAGGGGCGGTCCCGTCCGTCCCGGACGCCCGCCCGGCAGGTCATCGGGAGCAGCACGCCTCGGCTCGACGGCGAGCCGAAGTCCGGCAGGAGGTTGTACATGGGAACCGCCCGCATCATCGGCGACGGGCTGAAGAACGTGCCGTGGCAGGAACGTCCCCTGGACCACCAGGGTGTGGTGTGGCGACACGACGGAAACCCGATCATCACCTGGAATCCCACGCCGAAGATTGCCCGCGTGTTCAACAGTGCGGTGCTCCCCTACGAGGGTGCGTTCGTGGGCATCTTCCGGGCGGACCAGAAGCACGGGCGCCCCTTCCTGCACGTGGGACGTTCCGAGGACGCGCTGACCTGGGAGCTGGAGAACGAGGAGATCCGCTGGAAGGACGCGGACGGCGTCGACTACCAGCCGAGCTACGCCTACGACCCGCGCCTGGTCCACCTCGAGGACCGGTACTACGTCATCTGGTGCACCGACTTCGCCGGCCCCTCGCTGGGCTTCGGCGTGACCGACGACTTCCGCACCTTCACACGCCTGGAGAACGTCTCGCTGCCGTTCAACCGGAACGGCGTGCTCTTCCCCCGGCGGGTGAACGGTTCGTACCTGATGCTCAGCCGCCCCAGCGACACCGGGCACACGCCGTTCGGCGACATCTTCCTGAGCAGCTCCCCCGACCTGGTCCACTGGGGTCGGCACCGCCGGGTGATGGGTCGGGGCGCCGCCGGCTGGTGGCAGGACCTGAAGATCGGGGCCGGCGCGGTGCCGATCGAGACCACCGAGGGCTGGCTGCTGTTCTTCCACGGCGTGACCGGCACCTGCAACGGCTATGTGTACAGCCTGGGCGCGGCGCTGCTGGACCTCGACGAGCCCGACCGGGTCCTGTACCGCACCCGGGACTACCTGCTCACGCCCGAGCGGGACTACGAGACCACCGGGTTCGTGCCGAACGTGGTCTTTCCCTGCGCGACGCTCCACGACGCCGACACCGGGCGCATCGCCGTCTACTACGGGGCGGCGGACACGCATGTCGCCGTCGCCTACACCCAGGTGGACGAGCTCGTCGACCACCTGAAGGCGAACAGCGTGCTGGGCGTCGGGGACGCCGAACGCTTCCGCTGACCGGACGGGCGGCGTCGGCCGCCCTCCCGTCAGGACCACGGCCGCCTCGCCTCCCCCCGGGGCGCGGGGCGGCCGTGGCGTGCGTGGGGCGACCGTGGTGGTGAGGCGCGGTGCTCGCGGGATGACCGGTGACCGGGGTCGAGCCGAACGGCGGGGCTCGATGCGGCTCCGGACGACTATCGTGGGCTGCCGCGCCCGTCCGCGGGCGTCTGTGCGGGCGGGACACGGCGGGGGACGCGTCACGGTGGAGGGAGACGGCTTTGGGGGGCGGCAGATCGTGGAGCAGGAGGCCGGGTCGGTTCCCGGATCAGGGGAGCGACTCGTCCCCCGTCTTCCGGAGGTTCCGGAAGAGTCCGGGATGAGCGCCCCGACCGGGGCCGTGACGAGGTCCGGAGCGGGCGGACGATCCGGTTCGGCCCTGCGCACCGTGGTGGCTCTCGGGGTCGCGGCCCTGCTCGTCCTGTTGATCCTGCGGGACCGGACGGCGGTGTCCGCAGGCTGGCAGGCGGTCTCGAACTCGCACGTGAGCTGGCTGTTGTTCGCCGGCGGCCTGACCTGTCTGCTCTGGGCGGCCGGCACGGTGACCCAGCTCGCCGCCCTGGCCCACCGGGTGCCCGTGCTGCGGACCTTCGCCGTGCAGATCGCCGCCGATTTCGCGAACCACTTCGTGCCCTCGGGGGCGGGCGGCGTCGCGGTCAACCTCCGCTTCCTGCGGCGGCAGGGTCTGAGCAGGACCTCGGCGTTGACGGCGCAGGCGGTCAACCACGCCGCAGGAGTGCTCGTCCACCTGAGCCTCATGGTGGTGGCGGCGGTCGTCGCACCGCGCCTGCGCCGGGGCCGCCCCCATCACGGACCGTCCCCCCGGGCGGTGGTCGGCAACGGCGTCCGGCAGATCGGGGACGGCCTGCGCCATTGGTGGAGCTCGCTCGGCACCACCTGGGCGATCACCCTGACGGTCGTGGTCGGGCTGGCGCTGGCCGCGGCGGCGGTCGGGCTGCTGCGTCTGTGGCTGCGGATCCGGGCGGCGGCGGCCCGGGGAGCCTTCCGCCGGCGCTGGGAGCAGCTCCGGCGCAACCTGCGGGCGGAGCGGGCGAACCTGCGCCTCGTACTGCGGAACCCCCGCAAGGGGGCGCTGCTCTGGGCGGGATCGGTGACCATCCCCGTCCTGCACGTGCTGATCCTCACCTGCGTGTTGCGGGCCGTCGGCTCGGGGCTGGACGTGCCCGAGGTCGCGGCCGTCTACCTGGTCACCGTGGCCGCGAGCCAGTTGGTGCCCTCCCCCGGCGGGTTCGGGACCCTGGACGTCGGGCTGACGGGTGGGCTCGTGAGCGTGGGCGTGCCGGACACGGTCGCGATCGCGGCCGTGATGGCCTACCGGATCGTCACGGTCTGGGGGCCTCTGGTGCCCGGGGCCTGCGTGGCGTTCGTGTTGTGGCGGCGCCGCGTCATCTGAATCGCGCCGGTCCGTCGGCGAAATCGGGGCAGCAGCCGGAACGCGATCCACAGTGCGGTGCCCCCGGTGACGGCGCCCGCCACGACGTCCAGCACGTAGTGATTGGCCGTGACCACCACGACCACGGCGGTCACCACCGGGTACAGGCACCAGAGCCACCGCTCCTGCCGCCTGCCGGACAGGATGAACGCCGCGGCGACCCAGAGCGCCCAGGCGATGTGCAGGGACGGCATCGCGCCGTACTGGTCGGCGGGGACGGGCCCCTCCGGGGAGGTGCCGAAGCCGGCGGCGGCGACCGAGTCCACGTAGTGCATGAACGGCAGGAGCCGCGGGGGCATCACCGGGGTCACGGCGAACACGACCAGGCCCACCATGTTGATCATGATGAGGGCGTTCCGGAGCGCGCGGTAGCAGCGAGGACGGAACGCGTAGCACCAGAGGAACGCCCCCAGGGCGAAGCTCAGGTGCGCGAACTGGTACCAGCCGGCGGCGAGGGCCTGGACCACATGATGTGCGGCGAGCCAGTGGTTGGTGCCCTGCTCGAGATCCAGGTGCAGGTACTGCTCCAGGCGAAGGATCTGCTGCCCGTTGTGCTCCGCCGCGGACCGCCGGGTCGCCGCCAGCGAACGCACGTAGTCGTACACCCTGATGAGGATGAGCATGATCGCGATCTCGCCGGCCAGCCAGGGCCGGACCGGGCTGCGGCCCGGGGCGAGCTGCTCGTGGAGGATGTTCGCCACCCTGCGCTTCATCGGGTCCCCCGCCGGGTGAGGCGCGCGCCGCGTCCCTGGTGCACGGCTCCGCGCGCCGCGGACGGGGGCGGTGGTGGCCCGTTCAGGGACCAGCGGTCCGGCCCGAAGCCGGCGGCGAGCTGCGCGGCGGCGTCGTAGGCCAGCCAGGTGCGGGCCAGCGTCTCCTCCCAGCTGAACGGCGGCAGCTCGTTCTGGTTGTGCATCCGGATCGCGGCCCGGCGGGCCGGGTCCGCGGCGAGTTGGGCCAGGGCGGTGGCCATGGCGTCGTCGTCCGCGCCGAGGGCGCCGTTGACGCCGTCCTCGATGAACCGAGCCACTCCCGAGACCACCGGGGCGATCACGGGCACGCCCGCGCACCGGGCCTCGAGCGCGGCGATGCCGAAGGACTCCAGCGACGCCGGGGCCATGAAGACGTCCGCGCGGGCGAGCAGGTGGCGCACCTCGTCCCGATCAAGCCGTCCGGCGAGCTGCACCCAGTCGGTCATCTGGTGCCGTGACAGGTACCGCAGCATGGCTCGGCGCGAGGGCCCGTCCCCCGCGATCACGGCCCGCATCCTCACCCCGGCGGGCACCTGCTCGCGGGCCTGGCGAAGCATGCGCAGCAGGGGCAGGGGGCGCTTGCGTCCGGCCAGCCGCATCACCGCGGCGACCAGCACGTCGTCGTCCTGCCGGGGTTCGGCCTGCACCTGCCAGGAGTCGATGTCCACGCCGTTCGGCAGCACCCGCACCCCGGCGAGGTCGCCCTGCTCGGGCACCAGCCGGCGGAGCGGCTCGGCCGCCAGGTCGCTCACCGCGGTCCACTGCACCGGCCAGCGGGTCCAGTGCAGGGGGAAGTCGAAGAACCGGAAGAGCGGCGCCGCCCAGGCGAGCACCGAGTGCATGGTGACCACGGTCGGGATCCGGCGCGAGGCCCCGGCATGGATCGCGAAGAAGGACGCCGGGGAGAGCACCCCGGCATGGACGTGGATCACGTCGTACTTGCCCTCGGCAATCGCGCGCCTGACCCTGGCCGGCGCGCAGGGGTGGCAGACCCCCAGCGGCCCCCGGACCAGTCGGCGCACGGTCAACGGGGAGGCGCGGTAGGCCTCGGGTACGGCGGCACGGGAGGAACCCTCCGGGGAGGTCGTGATGATCTCGACATCGTGACCGGCGGCGAGCTGGCGGGTGGCCAGGTCGTGGATGTGCATCTCGATGCCGCCGAGCCGCGGCAGGTAGAAGTCACTGACGTGGGCGATCCTCATACCGCCGCTCCGGCCTCGCGTCCTTCGTGCCCGACTCCCCGGGAGCCGGGCACACCGAGTCCGCCGCGATCGGCGAGACTCGCTCCGTGACCTACACGTTGGTGTCCTTCCATGCTCACCCCGACGACGAGGCCCTGCTCACGGCGGGCACGCTCGCCAAGGCCGCGGCGGCCGGGCACCGGGTGGTGCTCGTCACCGCGACCGCCGGTGAGCGCGGCCTGACCTCGCAGGACGTGCGGGAAGCGGGACCGCTCCACGAGCGCAGGCTCGGCGAACTGCGTGCGGCGGCCCGTCTCCTGGGCTGTGCGCGGGTGGAGTGTCTGGGCTACCCGGACAGCGGACTGGATCCCCGCACCCCCGGGGTGGCCCCGCAGGATGCGCACGAGGACCGGGACGGGCGCGGGCCGGGCTTCGCGGTGCGGGACGTCGAGGAACCCGCGCGTCGCCTGGCCGCCCTGCTCCGGGAGGAGGGGGCGCACGTGCTGACCACGTACGACCCCACGGGGGGGTACGGACATCCCGATCACATCCAGGTGCACCGGGTCGGGGCGCGGGCCGCCGTGCTGGCCGGGACGCCGGTTGTTCTTGAGGCCACGGTCGATCGGCGGCAACTCGTGCGCGCCGCTCGGTTGGTTCATCGGTTCCCCCGCGTTCCCGACGACTTCTCCCCTGCGCGGTTGGCACAGGCGTACACACCGTCGGAGCAGCTTACGCACCGCATCGACGTTGGTGCAGTGATCTGGGACAAGCGGGCCGCGATGGCCGCACACGTGAGCCAGGGCGCCGCCGACACGGGTCTGCGAACCCTGCAGGTCTTCCTCAAACTGCCCGGACCGCTCTACCGGCGCGCGTTCCGCTACGAGTGGTTCACGGACCGCTCGCGACTGACCTCGGCCGGGCGGCGCCCCGGTCGGGAGCTGCTCGACGACGTGTTCGCCGGGATCGAGCCCGACCTGCGCTGAGACCGGACACAGGGCCGGGTCCGTGCACCGGACGGCGCGGTCGACCCGCCGCCGGCACCGGGTGGGGGACGTGACACTGCCGTGGTGGTCGCGGCAGCCCACGGCAACTCCCTCCACGTCTGGTCACCGGCTCCACCGGTCACACGGGGTCATGGTGCGGTCCTCCGACCACGCCACGGGGAGCCTAACCGAGGTGCGCTCAGCCTGATGCCGGCTCACACACAGGTCGCCCTCAGCGCCCGGTGGACGACGGCCCCGACCCCACACCGTACCCGGCCCTGCGGAAGGCATCGGCCAGGGCGCCCTGGGGGGCGGCCGCTGCGGGACGGGGGCTGCGCCCCGGGTTGGCCGGCCGGCGGGGACCCGCCGGGCGATTCTGACCGGAACGTTCTGAAGTGTTCCCTTCCGCCTTCGGGAGCTGGTCGTCGAGGCGGAGGGTGAGCGAGATCCGTGCGCGTGCGAGATCCACGGCGAGCACCTTCACCCGCACGATGTCGCCGGGCTTGACGACGTCCCGGGGGTCCTTGACGAACTCGTGCGACAGCGCGGACACGTGCACGAGACCGTCCTGGTGCACGCCGATGTCCACGAACGCGCCGAACGCCGCCACGTTGGTGACCACGCCCTCCAGGATCTGTCCGGGGCGCAGGTCCGCGAGGGTGGTGATGTCGGCCGCAAAGGTCGCCGTGGCGAAGGCGGGTCGGGGGTCGCGGCCGGGCTTCTCCAGCTCGCGCAGGATGTCGGTCACCGTGGGCAGGCCGAAGGAGTCGTCGGTGTAGGCGGCCGGGTCGATCCGCCGCAGGGTCGCGGTGTTGCCGATCAGCTGGGGCAGGCTGTGCCCGGTGGTGCGAAGGATGCGTCGGACCACGGGATACGCCTCGGGGTGCACGCTGGAGGAGTCCAGCGGGTCCGCTCCCCCGACGATCCGCAGGAAGCCCGCGGCCTGCTCGAAGGCCTTGGGACCGAGCCGGGCCACCTTCTTGAGGTCCTGACGGGTGCGGAAGGGGCCGTTCGCCTCGCGGTGGGCCACGATTCCCGAGGCCAGGGACTCGCTGATCCCGGAGACCCGGCGCAGCAGCGGCGTGGAGGCGGTGTTGACGTCCACGCCGACCGCGTTCACGCAGTCCTCGACCACGGCGTCCAGCGACCGGGCGAGCCGGCCCTCGGCGAGATCGTGCTGGTACTGGCCCACCCCGATGGACTTCGGGTCGATCTTGACCAGTTCCGCGAGCGGGTCCTGCAGGCGCCGCGCGATCGAGACCGCCCCGCGCAGGGAGACGTCCAGGTCGGGCATCTCGGCGGCGGCGAACGCGGAGGCGGAGTAGACGGAGGCACCCGCCTCGGAGACGCTGACCTTGGTCAGGTGCAGGTCGGGGTTGCGCGCGATGAGCTCCGCGGCCAGGGCGTCGGTCTCGCGCGAGGCGGTGCCGTTACCGATGGCGATGAGTTCCACGGCATGGGTCCGCGCCAGCTGGGCGAGGACCGCGAGCGACTCGTCCCAGCGCCGGTGGGGCACGTGCGGGTAGACGGCCCGGGTGTCGACCACCTTGCCCGTGGCGTCGACGACGGCGACCTTCACCCCGGTGCGCAGGCCCGGGTCCAGGCCGAGGGTGGGGCGGGTGCCGGCCGGAGCCGCCAGGAGAAGGTCGCGCAGGTTGCCGGCGAAGACCCGCACGGCCTCGTCCTCGGCCACCTGGCGAAGTCGCACCCGCATGTCGACGTCCAGGTGCAGCAGGATCCGGGTGCGCCAGGCCCAGCGGACGGTGTCGAGCAGCCAGCGGTCGGCGGGACGGCCGCGGTCGGCGACCCCGAACCGGGTCGCGACGGCCCGTTCCGCCGAGCCGAGCACCGGGCCGGCGGTCGTGCCCGGGGCGAGCGGGTCGTCGTCCTCGGGGGGCTCGACGGTGAGCTGGAGGATCTCCTCCTTCTCCCCGCGGAACATCGCGAGGATCCGGTGGGAGGGAAGACTCGGTAGCGCTTCGTCGTACTCGAAGTAGTCGGCGAACTTGGCCCCGGTCTGTTCCTTGCCCTCGCGGACCTGTGCCCGAAGCCGCCCGCGCTGCCACAGGCGCTCGCGGAGCTCCCCGATGAGGTCGGCGTCCTCCGCGAACCGCTCGACGAGGATGGCCCGGGCACCCTCCAGTGCCGCGGCGGGATCGGCCACTCCCCGGTCGGGGTCGACGAACTCCGCGGCCGCGGCCTGCGGGTCCTGGGAGGGGTCCGTGAGCAGCCGGTCCGCGAGGGGCTCGAGACCGGCCTCCCGGGCGATCTGGGCCTTGGTGCGCCGCTTCGGCTTGTACGGGAGGTAGACGTCCTCGAGGCGGGCCTTGGACTCCGCGGACATGATCTGCTCCGCCAGTTCGGGCGTGAGCTTGCCCTGGGACCGTACCGACTCCAGGACGGCGGCGCGTCGCTCCTCCAGCTCGCGCAGGTAGCGCAACCGCTCCTCGAGCGTGCGCAGTTGGGTGTCGTCCAGGGCGCCGGTGACCTCCTTGCGGTACCGGGCGATGAACGGGACCGTGGCCCCGCCGTCCAGCAGATCGACGGCCGCCTGCACCTGGCCCTCGCGGACCTGGAGTTCCTGGGCGATCCGGGTGGGGATGCCGGGAAGGATCACCGGTACCGCCACGGACGAGTCGACCGGCTGTGGGAGGGACACCGACACGAGGGGGTTCCACCTTCCTGGAGCGGACGTACCTGCGCCGGGCTCCGCCCGGTGCGGAGGGCGCAGTGCGACCCCGCCCATTCTTCCCATCCCGGCTGTGGCACGGTGACACACCCCGCGGCACCTGCCCATGGGGGGTCCCGAGGGCAGGGGCCCGGTGATCCGGAGCACCCCCTCCCAGCATCTTGTGAGGGTGTTGACAGCCGTCTGACAGCGACGACGGCACCCGGGCGGTCCCGTGCCTCCTACACTTCAGGTGTGATCAAGACGTCAACCGGGCGAGCGGTGGGCGTGCAGACGCCGGAGCGCACCCCCACCCTGCGCCCGCGGGTTCCCGGTCTGGTGGCCTGGGCGGTACGCGTGGCCGCCGTCTTCTCCGTCCTCGACATCGTGCTCCCGGAGCGACATCTGCGCCGGACGTCCATGGCGCTGGACGCGCTCGTCGACGGGACCGCATTCGCCACCGGCGTCATGGCGGCGGGGACGATGCTCCTGCTCGCGGGCGCGGTGCGTCGACGTGCCCGGCGGGCCTGGGTGCTCCTGGTCGTGGCCGTGGCGGGCGGTGCTCTGGCCAACCTGCACACCCACCACTTCCGGGTCGTCGTGGTGAACCTGGCCCTCCTCGGGCTGCTGCTGTGGGCCCGCAAGGACTTCACCGCGCGATCGGTGCGTCGTTCCCGGCGCGTGGCGCTGCGGGTGCTGCTGGTGATGTCCGGGGTGTCGGTGACCGCCGGCCTGTTGCTGACCCTGCGTACGGCTCCGCACAACTCCCTGCCCCGCCGGTTGTCCGAGGTCTGCTACGGCCTGCTCGGCTTCGCACCGGATCTCGCGTTCCGCCGCCCGGCGGTCGGCACGTTCACCCAGACCGCGCTGTCGACCCTGGGCGGGTTGACCGCGCTGCTCACCCTGGTGGCGTTGCTCGCGCCGGTGACCAAGGCCGCTCGTCTGACGTCGGGGGCCGAACGACGGCTCCGGGAACTGCTCGCGCTCGAGGGCGGACGCGACTCCCTGGGGTACTTCGCACTGCGACGGGACAAGACGGTGATCTTCTCCCCCAGCGGGAAGGCCGCGGTGACCTACCGTGTGGTGGGCTCGGTGAGCCTGGCCTCGGGCGATCCGATCGGCGACCCCGAGGCGTGGCCCGGGGCCATCGCGGCCTGGCTGGCCGAGGCGGACCGGTACGCGTGGGTGCCAGGGGTGATCGGCGCCTCGGAGACCGCTGCCCTGGCGTACGGGCGGGCCGGGCTCGATGCCTTCGAACTCGGGGACGAGGCGATCCTGGATCTGGAGACCTTCCAGCTGGAGGGCCGGTCCATGCGGGTCGTGCGGCAGGCGGTGAACCGGGTGCGGCGCGCCGGGTACCGCGTGACCGTGTGCCGGCAGGGTGACCTCACCGCGGAGGAGCTGACCCAGGCCGTGGCGGTCGCGGAGGCGCTGCGGGGCGAGGAGGAGGAGCGGGGCTTCTCGATGGCGCTGGGCCGTCTGGGGGACCCCGCCGATCCGGAGGTGGTGGTCGCCCGGGCCTGGGACGGGGACGGCGCGCTGGTGGCGGTGCTCACCTTCGTGCCCTGGGGAACGGACGGCCTGTCCCTGGATCTCATGCGCAGGTCGAGGGGCAGCGAGAACGGCACCGTGGAGTTCCTCGTGGCCTCGGTCGCGGAACAGGCCGCTGCCCTCGGGGTGCGGCGGATCTCGCTCAACTTCGCGGTGTTCCGGTCGGTCTTCGAGCGGGGGTCGCGCATCGGCGCCGGGCCCGCCCTGCGGATGTGGCGGCGGGTGCTCCTGCTGGGGTCCCGCTGGTGGCAGATCGAGTCCTTGTACCGCGCCAACGCCAAGTACAACCCGCGCTGGCAACCGCGGTTCATCTGCTTCCGGCGGGCGTCGGAACTCCCGCGGGTGGGCATTGCCGCTCTGGAGGCGGAAGCGTTCCTGCAGCGGCCTCGCCTGCGGTGGCTGACCGGCAGCGGGTGACCCTGCCGGCGCTGCTCACGGTGACACTCCCCCTCGTCGGCGCCGCGATCGACGACGATCGGGTGAGGAGTGATTACCGAGAGTGCTGTTAGCTAGGCCACTCAGACGAGTTGGTGGCGGCGTGCAACCTTTTGGCCCGACCGTGGCGTTACCTGTTCGTGACCTCATCGCCGCCTCCTGCCCCGACCGGCCCGGTGTGGCCTCGGGTGTGGCGGGATGCGCGGGGGCGGTTGGTCACGGTGCTCCTGGGCCTGACGCTCGTCGCCGGCGTCCTGGCCGCCTCCCCGGGGCGCCAGGCGGCATCGGCCCCGAGTGTCACGAGCACGACCACGGCGGGGCCGAGTCCGACGCCGAGTGGACCTGCTCGTCCGCACCACCCGCCTGCCCGGCTCGACACGCACCTGTCCTGGCACGTTCCCCTCTGCCCGTCGGCCACGGGCGGCCGCATCGGCTCAGCCCCTGGCGCCGGGCGGACGGTGGCCCTGACCTTCGACGACGGGCCGAGTCCCTGGACGCCACGGGTCCTGGCCGCGCTCGCTCGCGCCCACGTGCACGCGACGTTCTTCGTCATCGGCCAGCACGTCCTCGCCTTCCCGCAGTACACGGCGGCCGCGGAGGTCGGCGGAAACCTCGTGGGCAACCACACCTGGGACCACCGCTACCCGCGTGAGGTGCCCGGCGGGTGGACCGCCCCCGTGCTGACCGAGGAGATCGCCCGGACGGACCGGGCCGTGATCGCGGCGACCGGCCGGCGCGCCTGCTTCTTCCGTCCGCCCGGGGGTTTCGTCCCGGCGACCGTCGTCCCGACGGCGCACCTGCTGCGCGAGTCCGTCGTGCTCTGGTCGGTGGACCCGCGGGACTGGCAGGTGGAGGGCGGGGTCTCCGCGGCGAGTCCGGCGCGCACCGCGGCGCTTGCCGACGTGATCTTCCGCCGGGCGATCGACATCGGTCACCTGCACCATCCGGTGATCCTCCTGCACGACGGCGGGGGCTTCCGGGCCGCCACGGCAATGGCGGTACCGAAGATCATCAATTACTACCGGGCACACGGGTTCCGTTTCGTGCGCATGGACGGCCGGGCCTGAGTGACCCGGTGCCGGCTGGGGTGACCCCGGGCTGATCGCCGGTGGTACCGCCTGGTTGGGGTGGCCCCGGGTGGGACACGGTGGGGACGGCTTGGCTGGAGTGACCGCGGCCGGTCGGACTGGGCCCGGTGGGGTCCGCGCGCGAGGCGCACTGCGGCGCGGCGCCGGGATAGCCGGAGATATGCCACAAGGCGTGTCATCTGACGCCGGAAAGTGCCAGAATAGTCACGTTGCGATGACAAACGTCTGATGGCGTCCGATCGTCGTGTTCCGGCGGGGTGCGGGGCACGGTGCGGGCGCCATCGCCCGTCCTGGTGTCGGGGTGCCGGGACGTCCTGTCGCCCGAGCAGGTCCGGGTCCGAGCTTCGTGGGGTGATCCTCAATGGCGAGGAGACTGCGGTTGGCGGGCGGACTGCCGGCATGGAGCCTGGTGGTCCTCGTCCCGGTGGCCGGAACCGTCGCGGCCGATCGGTGGCCGACCGCACGGCACGCGGTGGCCACGTGGCCGGACTGGCACTGGTTCGGGTTCCTCGACGTGCCGCCGCTGGGCGAGGTGTTCCTCGTCCTGGCGCTGATCGCCCTGACGGCCGTGCGCTGGACGGCGAGGCGCTCCCCCCGGGGCCCCCTCGTCCTGGCGGAGATCACGGACGCCGCCGGGGAGGACGCAGCCCAGAGAGCCGAGACCCGGCAGCCGGTGATCGAGGCCGTCCTGCGCGACCGTCTGGCCCGGGGCGGGGTTCCGGCCCCGGGGCCGTTGCCCGGGTGCACCGGTGCGGGTCCCGTCGTGGCCGCGGCGCCGGCCATCGAGCTCGAGGTCCGGACCGGGGCTCGTGTCCGCAGCTGGTCCGACCCCCGGGGACGGCGCGGCTGGCGGGTCTCGGGCACGCTGTGCCCACGGGACGCCACGGGCGACCTCGTCCTGGTCGTGACGGTCGAGCACCGGCCGACCGGACGCGTGGCCTTCACCGACACGGTCCGGGCACGGACCCCGGAGGACGTCGCGGTCTCGGCGGCCGCCACGGTTCTCAGCTGGCGTTCGGGCGGCACCGCAGGGAGTTCCGGTGGGTCGGCGGGACGTCCGTGGTGGGTCGGGGGGCGACGCCGGACCCACCGGGGTCCACGGGCCGGATCGGTGTGTGCGCACGACGAGGCGACGCAACTGTCCGCCTGCGGGGAGTTCGACCGTGCGGTGCAGGTGGCGCGCGCGGGGCTGCACGCGGATCCCACGAACACCGCGCTGCGACATCTGCTCGGTGAGTGTCAGGAGCGGCTCGGTCAGTTCGAGGACGCCCTGCACACCTATGCCTCGGGGCAGGCATCCTTTCTCGCACCCGTGGGATCGGCCGGGTTCCTCGGGCCGGCGGGATCGACCGAACCGCCCTGGTCGGACGAACCGCCCTCGCCCGGCTCGTCGGGACGGCGTCCGTTCCCCGTGCCGGCCGTCCCCGGCGGGAGCTCACGGGTGCGGCGGGGCTCCCCGGCAGCCGACCCGTGGGGAACGCCCGCACAGGCGCTGACCTGGCGCTACCTGGTCCTGCTGAAGTCCGTGGACGAGTGGGCCGACCGCTGGATCGGTGAGCTCGAACGGTGCGAGGCCCGGCGGCGGGCTCTCGGGGGGTACCACGGCCCCGATCCGTGGGCCCGACCGCCGGGCTGGGCGGCACGCTCGTCCCTGGGCCGTCTCCGGGCACCCGTACAGGAGGCCGAGGACCGGGATCGGGAGGAGCGGGCGAAACAGCTGCGCGGTTTCCTCCGGGAGCGTTACCGGCACCTGCTGACCCAGGAATTCCCTCTCCTGGACGCGGTCTGGTTCGCCGAGTCGCACGAGCGCAGCGGTGAGTTCCCGGTCCGGCCGTGGGCCGGGCCCGACCTCGACGTCCCCGGGGTCCGGTCGGACGGGTCCCCGGTTGCGCGACACCCCGAGGACGGGTCTCGTGGTGACGATGGCGGTCCTTGCGGTGACGACGGCGGAGACCCGGACGACCGCGACGGGACGTCGGATGCAGCTGCGGGACCGCTGCCCTGGCTGCGGGTCGAGGAGTTGATGGCGCAGTCGGAGGACCGGCTGCGAGACCGGTCCCCCCGGGGACGGTCTTCCCGGACTCGGTTCCTCCGAATCGGGTTCCCCGCGCGCGGACACCGCGACACGGCGAGGGGACGGTCTCCCGCCGTCCTCGACCTGTCCGCCTGGGTGGACGAGCTGACCTGGTTCTTCGGGACTTTCCTGCCCGGGTGCGTGCAGGACGAGGCCGCCCTCAGCCGTCTCACCCTGGCACCGGGCTGTGCCCCGGACTCCGTCGAGATCGTCCTCGCCGAGACCCTGCGCCGGCTGGGTCTGCTGCCGTTGCCGGGCTCGTTCGAGCGGGTGGCCGAGTCGCTGCGGGACCCCTCGGCCTGGCGTCGGCTGCATCTGGATCGTCAACTGGTGGGGTCCGTCGCCTCCTGGGCGGCACACCACTGCCTCCTGCTGCTGGACGACGGCTGCCGCAGCGGGATCGATCCCCGGGTCCGGGATCGGGAGCGGGTGCGGCTGCTGCGTCTGAGCGCCCAGCTCGACCTGCGGTTGTTCGTCCACCGTGCACTGCTGGACGAGCTCGGGTGGCCGCGGTCAGGGGGGCGTCGCCGGAGCCCGGTCCGGGCCGCCGTCGTCCTCGAGGAGCTGCTGCGACTGCTGGCCCGGTTCCACTACCTGGACCGGTTGCACCGCATCGCCGGGGACCGCGAGATCGGCTATCACGAGGGCGTGGAGGACACCGATCCGGGACGGCTCGACCCGGCCCGGGATGCCTGGGCCCGGTTGCGGACGGCCACGGCGGCCGAGGCGGGCGCGGTGGTCCGGAGCTGGTCGCGGACGAGGGCCTTCCGCCGTCATCCGGACGGCTGGGCGGTGCGTTACGCGGAGGCGTGTGTGTACGCGGCCGTGATCCCCGACCCCGCCGGACCCGGTTCCGCGGGACGGCGCGCGGAACCCTCCTCGGACGCGGCCCACGACGTGTCCTCCCCCACCGCCTGGCCGACCCTGTGGAAGAGGCGCTACGACGCCCTGGCGCGCGAGGCCGTGCAGGCTCTGGACGCTGCGGTCCGTGGCGCGGCCGGTCCGGGACGCCATGGCCGCACTCTCGTGGAGGCCGGTGGTCGGGACTGGATGCTTCACGGCGATCCGGATCTGGAGAGCCTCCGGGCGCACCCGCGGTTCCGGGGGTGGGCCTCGGCGGTCTTCGGCGGTGACCCGTACGCGGGGCGGCCCGCGGATCGGGACCTGGCGGACGGCGGAACCCCGCCCGCCAGGACGGCCCGGATCTGGGACACGGCGGGAGTCTTCGGCGCCGATCACCGGTCGGCGGCACGCACCCGGCGCCGGATCGAGGTGCACGATCGGTTCCTCGTGGAGGCTCTCGCGCGCAGGGTGCCCGAGGTGGTGCGCCGTTGGCGTGCGCTGGAGTGCGACCTGCCCGTGAGCTCGATCCCGCCGCGGGAGCTGCTGGACCGGTTCGCCCGCACGCGTCTGGACGACCGGCTGGCCTGGGAGTCTCTGGCCCTCTACCCCCGGTTCTCCTCCCGGCCCGACCTGCGGGCGCAGGCCATGGAGCGGCTCGACCGTCTCGTGGGGACGACTCCGGAGTTCGCCCTCGGGGGGGACCTGCCGCCGATCGGCTCCTCCGCGCGGTGGGGGCGCCCGCTCGTGGTGCGCCATCGCCTCGACGAGCTGTTGGAACGGCAACTGCGTGCCGTCACGCAGGACTGGAGCACGCTCGGGACGGTTCTCGCGTAGAACGATCCGGCACCCTGGCGCAAACGGATCCCACTTCTCGTCACGAGTTGCGAGCGGGCGGCGGTCCGCTGGGAGGAGCTGGGCGAGCTGGTACGTGTCTGACGCCGTGCCGCCCGAGCGCCGGA
>CAZOWW010000108.1:0-20622 GCA_964583765.1 uncultured Kineosporiaceae bacterium | reverse complement strand
TGATCGGCAGGACAACAACCCCGAAGCGCTGCACTAATTAATCGACGCGTCCCTGCGAACGCACCCGGACCGCCCAGGAGGTCGCCGTCGCGATCGAGGCATTTCGGTCCGCCCAGTGCGTGAGGCGTCCGTGGCGGCCGATCCCGCACTGACCGGGCGAGCCGTGCGGATGCCGACCGTGGTCTCGCCGACGACGTCTGCCGGGAACTGCGTGGCATGGCTCGTGGCATGACGCCGCGGATTCCTCCAGGTCCCAACGGCCCGTCGAGTCCGTCCCGTTGAGCGTCGTGCCCGCTGGGATCCCCTTGAGAAAGACCCTGGCAGCCGCGATATGCAGAGGGCCCGCCTGGCTGGATACGAGCGAGGGGTCAGGCGACTTTCCAGGTGCGGCCGCCGAGGGTGACGACGAGGTCGACGGTGCCACCCAGGGCGGTGACGTAGGCGCGGATGACCTCGATCCCGGAGACCTCACCGTGCTCGATCTTTGAGATACGGGCCTGGGAGACGCCGAGGGTCTTGGCCAGTTGGGCCTGGGTCAGGCCGGTTTCCTTGCGCATCTCGGCGAGTTGGTGTCCGCGGACGTTGGCCTCGCGGTGTTCCTGTGCGGCGGCCTTCCCGGCGGTGCGGTCGGCCTCGCTGCGAGGGTCGAGTTCCTGGCCCTTGGCCTTGATCTCGGCCCAGGAGGTGTACTTGGTGCTCATCAGTTGTCCTCCTCCCTCAAGGTGTCCAGGTGCTCGGCGTAGCGGGCGTCGGCCTGTGGGATCGCTGTTCGGTACCACCCGGCCCAGTTGCTCGGCGAATGAACGCACGGATTCGGTCACGGGATCGGTCACGGGAGTCGAAGAGATCATGAACGGGGGTGAGTGGACCGCCGTGGAGACCTCGCTCACCGCGCTCTACGGCAAGCCGGCGTGGGGCACGGCGCTCGGCATGGGCAGTTTCCTCACGGTGGAGTTCGGCGGCCCGCCGTCGACGTCGGATCAACCGTCGGAGTCGGGCCGACCGTCCACGTCCGAGTCGGATTGACTGTCCACGTCCGCATCGGAACGTCGTCCGCACGGTGAGTACCACCTCTGGGTGTACTGCTCCGCCTGGCGGATCGAGAACGCGACGACGGTCTTCGTCGCCTCCGAGGACCCGCGCGAGCAGTTGGAGAAGGCCGTGCCCTGCCTCGACGGCAAGGTGGTCTCGCGCATCAGCGTCGAACGGCCGTCACTCTCGACGACCTGCGAGTTCGCGGACGGCACCGTCCTGCGGACGTTCTCGGTCTTCTCGGCGGAGTACGAGCACTGGATGCTCAACCTGCCGGACGGCACCGTCCTCACGGCCGGTCCCGGGACGGTGTGGAGTTTCGGCCGGGAGGACAGGGACGGCGTCTGAGCCTATCCAGGGTGTGCGACCGCCCCAGGGTGTTCGACCCCTCCAGGGAGCGCCATCGCTTCAGTACGTGTGCTCGTCCGGGGGAGAGCCGATCTCATCGGCGAGGCGGCGAGTCTGCTCGTCCTGCGCCCGCGTCGGATCACGCAGGGCGCACCTCACAGGTCGCGTTGCAGGCAGATCGACCTCGCGCTCTCCACATACGGCGGGAATCGGGGGACCTTGACGAACCCGTGTCGCCGGTAGAACTTCAGCGCCGCGTGCTGTCGATCGCCTGTCTCCAGTCGCAGTACGCGCACGGCGTGCTCCTGCGCAAGGGCGACGAGGAATGCCATGAGCGCATCCGCGACGCCAGACCCGCGATCCTCAGGGTGGACGTAGAACCGCTTGAGTTCGGCGACATGATCGTCCTGCAGCTCCACTCCACCGATGCCGGCCAGTCGATCCGCGATTCTCGCGCCCACCAGATACACCCCGCCGTGCTCCAGCTGCTCCGGCGAGTAGCCGAATGACTCGTCATCGCGGTAACCGCTGGCCGCCAGTTCGACCGTCAGCGCGTCGATGAGCTGTAGCACTTCCGGGTCGCGAACCCTGACGGGCCGGACGACGACGGTGTTCCCCATGCCAGAGGA
Source organism: uncultured Kineosporiaceae bacterium (assembly GCA_964583765.1). GTDB lineage: Bacteria > Actinomycetota > Actinomycetes > Actinomycetales > Kineosporiaceae > CAZOWW01. Next base: position 18,613 of record CAZOWW010000108.1, on the reverse strand, counting down.
CGGTAGTCCCCGTCGTGCGAGAGCCCGGAGGTTCCTACGCCACGGCGGCGCGGGCGAGGAGGAATGTCTCGGTGGGCATCGGCGTACGCAGTCTCCAGGTGATGGCGATGGGCCGGTCGCCGGTGTGGCTGACGTGGTCGGCGGGCCCGAGGAACACGTACGGGGCGGTGCCGAGCGGGCCGGCCGAGGTGGTGCGGACGAACAACAGGATGTGCGTGCCGCGCTCGGCGTGGTGCAGGTACCGCTGCCCGGTGGGTGAGCTGACCGAGGTCGTGGACTGGCTCTCCCAGTGGAACAGGTCGGGAGCGACGGCGTAGTCGCGGTACATGGTGGTGGGCGAGAAGTCGCGTTCGGACTTCTGCAAGGTGATCAGGAACGCGTCCGACCGTACGGCCTCGCACCAGGCCACGCCCTCGCGCATGATGCCGGGACGGCGCTTCATGCTGGCGTGGTCGAGGGCGGCGAGAATCTCCTCGCGGCTGTAGCGCGCGTGAACGGCGAGGGGGACCTCCCGCAGCGCAGGTTCGAGTTCCGCGAGGATGGCCAGCGGCCGGCGTGTGCGGTCGTAGGACAGGTCGATCAGCTGGCTCAGCTCGTCCCGCAGGGCCGGTTCCTGGCCCAGCGCCTGCAGGCCTGCCTCGACGCGAGGGAACGGACCGCCGTCGGGGTACAGCGAGAAGAACAACATGGCCGCGAGTCGCCGCTCCAGCTCCGAGCCGGCAGGTGTGGCTGTCGTGACGGCGGCCTCCGGGTCCGCAGCGACCCCCGCGTCCGCGGCAGAGCCGGCGGCTGGCCGATCTGCGAGCAGATTCCGGTAACCGTGCACGCGGATCGTGTCGTCCACATGGGCGAGGGCCCGGGTGCGGCCGACGAGGGCACTCTCGCGGGGCCCGGCGTTCGGCAGACGCTTGCCGGCGTCCCGGCACAGCGTCGTCCAGGACCGTCCGGGGCCGCGCAGCACATCGGCGAGGTCACGGCCGGAGTCCTCGAGGAAGTCGGCGAGCCGGTCGCCTGGGAAGCGCCTCAGCTCGTCCCGCAGCGCCGCCCAGCGTGGCGCGAGCTGCTGGCGGACGGCGTCCAGCACCACCTTCTGGACGACCGGGTCGAGCACGATCTGGCAGCCGGACGGCAGGAAGGGGAAGCCCTCGGCGAGCTGCCGCTCCAGCCGGCGGCGAGACAGCCCGGTCATGGCCGCGAACCGCTGGTCGAAGCGGAACTCCCGACGCTGGTGCCCGACAAAGTCCAGCGCGGTGAGCACCGACTTGTCCGGCAGTGGCCGCAACCCACGGCCGAGTTGCTGCAGGAACACCGTCGCGCTCTCGGTCGGCCGCAGGAACAGCACGGTGTCGATCTGCTGGATGTCCAGCCCTTCGTTGAACACGTCGACCGCGAAGAGTGCGTTGATCTCGCGGCGGCGCAGGGCGTCCAGCACCTCCGCCCGCTCCTGGCGTGGGGTCCCCGCCTGGACGGCGCGGGCGGGGATGCCGGCGTCGGAAAACCGGTCGGCCATCCAACGGGCGTGTGCCGTGGAGACGCAGAACCCCAGCGCCCGCATCCCCCCGACGTCCGAGATCTTGTCCCGCACTTGGCGCAGCACGATGCGCAGCCGCGCGTCGTTGCCGGTGTAGAGGCCGTCCAGGGCCGTCGGGTCGTAGACGCCGCGGCGCCAGGTCATGCGGGAGAGATCGGTCCCGTCGTGGATCCCGAAGTAGTGGAACGGGCAGAGCAGGTTCTGGTCCAGGGCGTCCCACAGCCGCAGCTCGGCCGCCGTCCGCCCCTCGAAGAAGGTCCGCACGTCGACGCCGTCCCCGCGCTCTGGCGTCGCGGTCAACCCGAGCAGTTCGATGGGCTCGACGTGGTCGAGCAGGCGGCGGTAGCCGGTGGCCTGGGCATGGTGGAACTCGTCGATGACGACGACCTCGAACCGGTCCTTCGGGATGTTCTCAATCCTGGCCGCGGACAGTGACTGCACGCTCGCGAACACGTGCTGGCCCTGCTGCGGCGTCTGCCCCCCGACCCAGAGCTCGCCGAATGCGGCGTCGCCGAGCACCTCCTGGTAGACCCGCCGGGACTGTTCGAGGATCTCCCGGCGGTGTGCGACGAACAGCAAGGACAGGTCCCGGCCGTGGGTCCGCTGCACGAGGCGCCGGTAGTCGAGGGCCGCGACGACCGTCTTGCCGGTGCCGGTCGCGGCCACGACCAGGTTGCGATGCCGGTCGTGCAGGGTTCGCTCGGCGTCCAGCTCCTCGAGGATCTCCGCCTGGTGTGGTTTGGCGGTCACCTCCAGGCCGGACAGGGTGACCGTGACCCGGTCCCGCGCGCGCCGCCCGCCCGCCACGTCGAGCGCGGTCTGCAGCCGCTCGCCGTCCACCTCGGGCCGGTAGTGCTCGAACTCCCGAGCAGCCCAGTAGGTGTCGAAGGTGGCCCGGAACTTGTCGATCAGCGCGGGGGTCGCCACCGCGGAGAGGCGGACGTTCCACTCCAGCCCGTCCACCAGCGCCGTGTGCGACAGGTTGCTCGACCCCACGTAGGCGGTGTCGAAGCCGGTCGCGCGGCGCAGCAGCCACGCCTTGGCGTGCAGGCGGGTGCGTTCGGTCTCGTAGGTCACCCGGACCTCGGCGCCGTGATCACGCACCAGGGTGTCCAGCGCTCTCCGCTCCGTGGCGCCGAGGTACGTGGTGGTGATCACGCGCAGGGGCACACCCCGCCGACGCAGCCCGGCCAACTGCTGCTCCAGCAGCCGGACCCCGTTCCAGGTGATGAACGCGCAGAGCAGGTCCACGCTGTCGGTGCTGTCCAGTTCCGCCCGCAGCTCGGCCGCGAGTGTCGGCTCGCCCCTGGCGTTGGTCATCAGCGCAGCCTCGGCCAACGGTGTCGTGGGACGTCGTGCCGGGCTCCGGCCGGTCAGCGGGTCCGCGGCGACGAGCGCCAGTAGCTGCCGGACGTCGTTCGCCCCGTCAGCGCCAACGCAATCGTCGTGCGTGCCGACGTGGTCGTCGTCTGCGCCGAACTCGGCGAGTACGCCCAACAGTCGGTCGACGAACTCCAGGCGCCGTGCGGTCCCGCGGGTGCGGAGCAGGGTCGCCTGGACAGCCTGCGCCAGGTGAGTGCCCAGGACATGTGGCTGCCGGGCCTCGTCCACGACCCCCGTCTGCGGGACCAGGTCCGGCCGGCGGGCGAGTTCCCGCCGCAGCCGCTCGGTCAGCAGCGACTCGTACAGGCCCTCGTGCACTTTGCCCCTCTGCGCCGTCCATTCCGGTCATGCGGCGTTGCCCAGCGTAGTGGGGCTCGGTCTCGCTGCCCTGGTGACCAGGATCCCTACGGCATTCCGGCGATGGCAGATGCGTTGTTCACTCGCAGTCCGACCCTCGGAGCTGCTCGCGGACGTCCATCAGGGCGAAGCCGAGCAGGTTGAGGCCTTGCCAGCAGCTCGGGCGGCTGGCGCCTGGGTTCCTGGCCGTCATGCCGATACCCCAGATCCGGTCGAACGGGCTGGCCTCGGCCAGGACCCGGTTGCCCGTGTGCAGAAGCACCTGCCGCAGGCCGGCGTGCTGGGTGAACTTGGCGAGGTTGCCGTCACGCACGAGGTCGTAGCGGGCATCGACCCACCGCTCCTCGTCGAACCGTCGCACCCTGCGGCCGGCTGCCTTGGCCGCGCCGGGGCTGGGTGCGGCGAGCACGGCAGCCAGACCCTCCTGGTCGTCGAACAGCCGGGCCTTGCCGGCCATCATCCAGTGCTCCGCGGTCGGGTAACTGGTCCCGTCGACGGTGAACGGCGCCGACCACCACTGGCTCAGACAGCCGTGCCCGGGGGAACCGTCCGGGGAAGGCTTGTGCCCCCAGAACAGGACGACGTCCAGCTCGGAGCCGTTCACCTCCGCTGCCGCGTCCGCCGCGCGGGCGGCGGCCAGGCGTTCCTCAGGCCGCATCGGGGGTCTCCCAGGGGTATCGGGTCTCGAGGGGGGGTGCGCAGCGCGTTCGTGCCCTGCTCGCGCAGGACGGCCTGCTGGGCGGTGACGAAGTCCGTGAGGTCGAGGATCTCCACGGGCCAGTCGTGGGCATAGGCGGCCAGGATCTCGCCCCGTAGCCCGAGCTGGATCGCCCGGCGGGGCAGCGGGTGGCCGTGCGGGTCATGGTCCGGATCCCACTGGACCCGGACCTGCGACGTCCTCACGGCGTGCTGCCAGCTGGAACGGTCGGGATAGCGGGCCGGGTCGTGGGAGGCGGGGACGGCGGACTCGAGGACGGCATCGAAGCCGGCGCGCGTCAGGCGAACGGCGAGCACCCGCTCCTGGCCGGGCTTGGTGGCCCAGCCGCAGCGGTACATCATCCACAGGAAGCCCGGCTTGATCCAACTCATCCGTCCCAGGCGGAAGGAGCCGCCGAAGCGCTGGTGCGTGACGGTGTACTCGGCGATGTCGGGCCGGTAGGCCTGGTAGACCACGACCGTGTCCTCGTCGTGGAGGGCCAGGACGTGCCGCCCCTGCTGCGGCCAGCTGGCGGCCTGTTCGCACCAACGCGCGGTCGGCAAGGGCTCGGTCATGGAGAGATCGTGACTCCTGCTGAGTCGCGATGCAACTCATATTGAGTATGTCCGGACGGTGGGCATGAGCCGGAGCGCCGACGAGCGGGCGTTGAGAGGGCCCCTGCTCCTGGGGAGTGAAATCGATGGAACGTCGCACCCCCCGATGTGATGATCAGGCCCCGGCCGTTGCCCGGCAGGTACGAACTGCCGGGGCCGAGGGGCGAGCCGGCCGAACGCGGTGCGACCGGCCGAGAACGAGGGGCGAGCGTCCGGCATGCGGCGCGGAGGCCGTTGACGTCGCCCACGAAGCACGGAGGGGGAGCGTGATGACCGAGGACGTGCGGCACACGGAACACGGCGACCGGCAGATGGCGCTGAGCGGGGAGATCCTGAGGACCGTCGTGGGATCCGGCGTCCACGGGATCGCCATTCCCGGCACCGATGACCACGACGAGCTGGGCATCTTCGTAGAGCCACCGACTCAGGTGCTGGGTGTGGGCAGGCCCTGCGAGCACTACGTGTTCCGGACCCAGCCCGAGGGGGCCCGATCGGGCCCGGGTGACACTGACCTGGTCGTCTACTCCTTGCGGAAGTACCTGCGGCTGGTCACCAAGGGCAACCCCACGGTGCTGCTGCCGCTGTACGCCCCGGCCGGCGACGTCCTGGTGATCACCCCGTTGGGTGAGGAGCTGCGGGCGTTGGCGCCCAGAGTGCTCTCGCAGCAGGCGGTGCGGCGGTTCCTGGGCTACCTGGAGTCGCAGCGGTCCAGGCTGTTGGGCAGGGGGTCGCGGCACGGGGTGCCGAACCGGCCGGAGCTGGTCGCGAAGTTCGGGTACGACGTGAAGTACGCCTCGCACGCACTTCGGCTGGCCTACCAGGGCCGAGAGGTGGCTCGCGACGGGCGGCTGACCCTGCCGATGCCCGACCGCGAGCGGGAGCGGGTGCTCGCGGTCAAGCGCGGCGACGTCCCGGAGATGGGTGAGGTGCTGGCCGAGATCGCGGCTGTCCAGGCCGAGGTCGAGGAGATTCTGGAGCGAGGCAGGACGCCGCTGCCCGTCGAGCCGGACCGGGCCGCGATCAACGCCTGGTCGGCGGACGCCCATCGTCGTGCCTGGGCATGGGTGTGAACGGCGAGCCGGTCGGGATCAGCCGTGAGCACCGGACCCCTGCCGATGAGGCACTCGAGGACCTCAACGAGCACCTCATCGGCAGGATCAAGCTCCGCGCAAGCTACCGGTGAGAGTTCACAAGTCTGCCGGTCACCGCCGGGACGTACGGCTCCGCCACCATCCGTCATCGACGGTTACTTCATCGAAGGCCGGAGTCATTTCCCGGACCTGGGTGACGAACTCCTGCGGGACACGCACCTGATGCTCCGACAGGTAGTGCACCAACCCTTCCGGCCACAGGTGTCACGAGCCGCAGTCGCCGCAGTCGCAGCCCTGGTCGTCTGCCTCGCCGTCCCAGCCGTGCCAGTCGTGCGCCAGCGCGGTGGCCCGGGGGAGCAGGCTGGTCGCGGAAGGCCCGGCCTCCCAGAGATCGCCCGCGCTCGTCCACCGGCGGGCGGCGAGGTCGAGGGCGTCCATGGTGGACGCCTCGCAGTAGATCTCGGTGCGCAGATCCTTCTCGGTCAACGACTTCCCGTCGACCGCCCAACCCCTCAGCCAGGGCAGCAGTTCGCCGGCAAGCCGTTCGCCTGTGGCGGGGCCTTCGGCGGCCAGCCGGGCGGCGGCCAGGCTGATGAGCAACTCGTGGAAGCTGCCGGGCTCCAGGGCGGTGCGCAGTCGGCGGACGATCTGCAGGTCGTCCGCGGCGGCCTTGGTGGGGGAGAGGATCCCGCGGGACAGGCGGGCCAACCCGGCCTTGCGGAGCAGTTCGTGCAGGGTGACCAGGGGTGGCAGGTCCTCCTCGATCTGGGCGGGGCGGCCGAGGTCATACCAGTTCGGGCGTTCGGCATGGACCTGCCGGACGACAACGCGGGGGAGCCGGCCGCCGGGGGTGAGTTTGACCCCGCCCGCGAGCAGGTCGAGCAGGATCCGGACGCTCTCGGGGATCTGCCCAGCGGTGTCGCGGACCAGGGCGTCCGTGGCCTCCCGGTCGAAGCGGTCTACCCACGATCCGGCCCAGGCACGGAGGCGGTGGTGCTCCGGATGGCGGGGCTCGGCGATCGCCTCGCGGAATTCCGCGTAGCCGGGCACCCCGCCGCAGTCCTCGGGCGGGCAGGCGCCCTCGCCGTCCACGCATCCGGCCACCGGGCCACCGGGCCCGAGGTCCTCGATGTCGTGCTCCCAGCTGTCGCCGAAGTCGTAGTCGTAGCTGAACCGCGCCGGCAGGTCCCGCAGGGTGACTGTGTTCTCGTCACGGAGGCCGGGGTCGAAGTCGACGAAGTCCGGGTCGACGACGCCGTAGCGGATGTCCGGGGTGATGAACTGATGCAGGTGGCTGTCGGTCCAGCCGATCCCCGCCTGCAGCAGTTCGTGCAGCTCCGGCAACGTCGCCGCGCTCGGCACGTCGAGCACCCGCACCACCACCGGAGTTACCTCACGCAGGGTGACCCGAAGCCGTCTCGTCCTCACGGCTCGAGCGTACGGGTGCCTCGGTCGGGCTGTGGGTCCGGTCGGGCGGCGCGCGTGGTCGGGCAGCGGTCACCTGGCCGCAGGCGTGGTCGGGCAGCGGGAGCGACTTGATCCTGACGCCGCGTGAGGGTCCACGCTGTTCCCATGGGTGACTACTTCGACGCCTTCGAGCTCGGTCCTGTGCCCGCGCCCGGACCGGACGCGGTCTCGCCCGGGATCTACCGCGGCATCTACGGCATGCCGATGTTCGTGACCGTCCCGACCTCCGACCTCGCCGTTTCCGTGGACTTCTGGCTTCGAGGCCTCGGCTTCGTGGACCTGTTCACGATCCTCGGTCGGATGACCCACCTGCGCCGCTGGGCCTTCCAGGACGTGCTGCTCGTGTCGTCCGGGACCGGGGAGGTCCCCGCGCTGAGCGTCTCCTTCGCATGCGTGCTCGGCGAGATCGAGTCGATCGCGCAGGCCTGCGAGGACGTGGCGCCGGGATGCACGACAGGGCCGGGCCCCACCCCCTGGAACACCGTCGATCTCCAGGTTGTCACCCCCGAGAACACCCGGGTGGTCCTGACCGCCGCACGGCCGTGGGAGCCCGGCAGCGAGCAGGCCCGGGCGCTGGGGGCCGTCGGTATCAGCCCGGGCAGGGCCGCGGAGGACGGCGAAGCAGCCGGGACGGCGGAAACTGCCGGGGCTGCTGAGGGCCGGGCCGACATCCCCGGCGGGACCGCCGCGACCGGCCTCACCCCCGAGCGATGAGCGTGCCGGCTGCCAGACTGGCCGCCGTGACCGCCGACTCCGGTACCAGCGGCCCCGGAACCGCGAACTCCGGCACCACTGGCCCCGGAACCGCGAACCCCGGCACCACCGGCCCGTCCGCCGCCGGCCCCGGGCCCTCGGGCCACCGAACCACCGCCCCCGGCACCGCGGGCGACGACGGCTGGACGATCGGCGCCGTGGCCTCGGCGGTGGGCATCACCGTTCGCACTCTGCATCACTGGGACGCCGTCGGGTTGGTCCGACCGTCGGCGCGGAGTGCCAGTGGGCACCGTCGATACTCCGCGGGCGATCTCGCCCGCATCCACCGTGTGCTCCTCTACCGCGAACTGGGCCTGCCGCTCGATCGCATCGGCCACCTGCTCGATGCCCCGCGGTCGGACCCGGGCGGGTCCCTGCGGGAACAGCGGGCCCAGCTCGCCGACCGGATCACCCGACTGCAGGGCATGGTCGAGGGGGTTGACCGACTGCTGGCGGCGATCGACGCCGGCGCACTGCTTACTCCGGAGGAACAGGTGTCGATCTTCGGTCAGGACTGGCAGCCCTCGTGGATCGGCGAGGCACAGGAGCGCTGGGGCGACACCGACCAGTGGGCCCAGTACGCCGAACGAGCGGCCACGATGACCCCGCAGGACTGGCAGTCGGTCGCCGACACCTCGGCCGCCCTGAATCAGGACCTCGCGGCCGCGGTCCACGCCGGTCTGGACCCTGCCGGGCCCGAGGCCGCCGTCCTCGCCGAGCGGCACCGGGCCTCGATCGGTGCCTACTTCACCTGCACACATGCCATGCAGGTCTGCCTCGGCCGGATGTACGAGGCCGACCCCGACTTCACCGCCTACTACGAGCGACTCGCGCCGGGCCTGACGCGCTGGCTGCGTGAGGCCATCGACGCCAACGCGGTCAGCAACGGCGTCGACCCTGCGACGGCGACCTGGCAGTGACCGGCCACCGACGGGACGGCGGGAAGAGATCAGTGCTTGCTGACGCGCGAGGAGTGCGGTGACGACGAGGCCTGCCGGTGACCGATCGGTGGCAGGCCGGACGTCGCGCGGCGATCAGGCGGTGAGAACTCAGCGCCTGCTGGCCCGCAGGGAGTACAGCAACGGGATGCGGGGCCGGCCGGTGGGGAACCGGTACCCGCCGTCCGGGCTGCGTTCGAGGTCGGGAAATCGGCGGAAGAGCGTCATCGGGTGTTCCCGCAGGGATTCCAGGCGTAGGCCCGCTCGGGCCAGGGCCGTGACGACCTCGCTGAGGGGGTGCTGCCACTGGACGTTGATCGTGTGGTTCAGGGGCGGCCCGTCGGTGTAGGTCGCCGGGGTGTCGTAGACCTCGCCGTCCTTCGTGAAGTAGTCGTGGGTGACGGAACGGCCGTCGTCGTCCAGCACGTCGGCGAACGGGTGGAGTTCGACCAGGTAGAGCAGGCCGCCCTCGACCAGGCAGGAGGCGACCACGTCTGCCCAACGGGTCAGATCGGGCAGCCAGACCAGGGCGCCGATGCCCGTGTAGACGATGTCGAACCGCCGACCGTCCAGGGCCTGCGCCGCCGAGTAGACGTCGGCCGTCACGAAACGTGCGCGTGGGGCGAGCCCCGTCCCGTCGGCGAGGGCGCGTGCGGTGTCGATCGCGGCGGCCGAGAAGTCGAGGCCGGTCACGTCGGCACCGAGCCTGGCCCAGGAGAGGGTGTCCTGCCCCATGTGGCACTGCAGGTGCAGCAGGCTCCGGCCGGCCACGTCGCCGAGCTCGGTGATCTCGAAGGGTCGCAGGGTCGACGCCCCGTCCCGGAAACCGGCCAGGTCGTAGAAGTCGCTCTCGGCGTGCACCGCTGTTCGGTCGTCCCAGTTCGCGCGGTTGACCTCGAGCCAGTCGGCGATCGTCATGGGGCCACGGTAGGACCGTTCCCGTCCCGGCCGCGCACGCCTTCCGAAGCCACTCGTCGAGCAGTCCGCAACTACCCGTCGAGCAGTCCGAAGCTACTCGTCGAGCAACCCGCGCTCGCGGCACAGATCGAGCCAGCCTTGGGCGAGTTCCGTGTCGGCGTCCTCGTCCACCTCCTCGATCCACTCGGCGACCTGGGCGAGCAGGGCGCTGATGTCCCCGAGACGCCTGGCGCCGTCGTCCTCGTAACCTCCGATGGTCAGGGATCCGAAGACGACGTTCTCGGCCCCCTCGTCCCATCCGGCCAGTAGGAACACCTCGCCGTCGGGGGTGCAGCCGAGGACGAACACGTAGTCCGTGCCCAACTGGTCGGGGGCGAAGCGCCAGCCACCGGACCCGGCCGGCAGGTAGTACGCCTGGACGCGGGTGTCCGGGAAGCCGAAGGCGTAGGAGTCGAGCGCCAGGTCCCGCGCCGCTGCCAGGGGCAGTTGCATCTCGAGACCGCCCCGGTGGACGGCGGTGAGGATCAGCGCCTTGAGCCCGGCAGGCATCTCCTCACGGAACAGGGCCTCGCGGTCCGTCGTGTTGACGTCCTCGGGGAGGTCCTCGCGGAGGATGTCGAGCAGCGCGCGCAGGGCCGGGTGAAAGTCCTCGCGGTCGTACCCGCCGACCTCGGACGGCAGCGACGGCGGCACCGTGGGCGCCGCGATCCGATGCATCACGTGGTAGTTCTCCCCCGGGGTCGGGGGGAGCGCCGCCGATCCGCCGCCCGTGCCGTTCGTCGTGCTCACCTGGGTCCCTCTCTTCCGGGCGGTGGCCCGCCTTCTTCCGCCATCGGTGTGCCGGTCGCTGCCGGACCTGCCCGACCGAAGCCTTGTCGTGGACGTGCCGGACGTGCCGGTCCTGAGGTCCGCCACCGACCCACGTGGGACCGGTTCGGGAGCGAGACGAGCAGGCGAGTGTCCGGGCGGCACGAGGGTAGGCCGGGCGGGATCCGGCGCGGGATGTTCTCGGGCCGTGTCGCACGAAGGGAGGCACGGCGCGGTGACGCGCACGCAGGGAGAGATCGTGCGGAGGTACGCACGCAGGGAGAGATCGCGCGGAGGTACGTGCGCGGCGAGGCGTCGCACGGAGGCGCGCAGACAGCGCAGCATCGCGCGCGGTGAGACTTCACGACTGAGGCGGGTTCGATCGGATTGCGGAGATGATCGGCCAGATTGTGCCGGGAGGCGGAGGCAAGTGGACGACCATGGTGTCTCTTGTCAGGGCGGCGAGCGCCTCGGCAGACCCTTCGACGGAGGTGCTGTGAACGAGAGACCCCTGCCCGATGCCGGCGCTGGTCCCGACCTCGGCACTCACCCCTCCTTCGGCTCCGGTCCCGGCTCTGCGGGTTCTGCCGCGGGTGCCGACTCCCTGGCGGACAGGCGCACGCTCGTCGAGCACGCCTATTCCGGTGCGGCGGCGCTGCGGTCCCGTCAGGCTCTGTACACCTGGGCGCGGCCCGCGCACGACCTGCCGAGCATCGTGCTGGACCTGCTGCAGACCCGGTTCTCAGGCAGAACCGGGGACCCCGTGATCCTGGACGTGGGCGCCGGGAACGGCGGGTACACCGAGCGGCTGCGCACGGGCGGACGGTTCGGTCGGGTCGTCGCGCTCGACCTGTCCCCGTCGATGCTCGCCGAGGTGCCTTCGCCGACGGTGACCGCCGACGCGGCGCGCTTGCCCTTCGCGAACGGTGCCGCGGACGCCGTGCTCGCGATGCACATGCTGTATCACGTGCCCGATCCCGAGGAAGCGGTTGCGGAACTGGCGCGGGTCCTCGCTGCCGACGGGGTGGCGGTGGTCTCGACGAACCACAGCGCGGACAAGCAGGAGCTCGATGCCCTCTGGTCGAGAGCCGCTGCGCGAGTGCTGGGCGTGGCTGAAGGGCCACGGCGGGTCGCGGCATCAGCAAGGTTTCCGCTCGAGGCGGCGGGGGAGAGTCTCGGAAGGCACTTCGGCGCTGTGTGCGCGATCCCGATCCCCAGCGTCATCGAGGTTCGCGATCCCGAGCCGATCATTGCCCATCTCGCCTCCTACGAGGCCTGGGCGCACGACATGGGTGCTCCCCTCCAGGAGACGCTGAAGTGCGTCCGGGAGCTGCTCCTGGATCACTTCTCCCGGTGGGGGGTCTTCACGATCACCGTGCGTTCGGGCGTGCTCGTCGCGACCGAGCCAGCAGGGAGTTCCTGCCGCTGAGGTTGTCGCGGGCGGTGGACGGGAGCTGGCTACGGATGAACAGGCATGGTACGCACTGCATTCAATTGGCTGCGGAAAGTAATTGTTCCTGAGAGATTGCTGTCCGGTGCACTCCGGCCCCGACGCATGGGGAAGAATGGCCTCGCGAGTCTGGGTGGGTCCCACACACCCGTCTCTGTCCTGGGGGATGAACTGGTGATGGCGCTCCGCGTCGCGATGTGACGCGCGCCATTCCGAGGGAGAAGGAATTCATGAGAGTAATGGGGCGGTCGCTCTCTGCGGTGGTCGCGAGTGCTGTGCTGAGTACCGGTCTCTTCGTGGCGCCGGCCCATGCGGCGTCGGTGAAGGACCGCTTCTACCGTGAGACCGTTTCGTACGGGGCGAAGGACAAGGACGTCAATCACATCGCCCATGTCCTGGAGCTGGAGTACCGGCTCAAGTGGCTCGGGCTGTACACGTCGTCCCTGGACGGTTCTTTCGGGAGCAAACTGCGCACCGCGGTCAAGGCCTTCCAGAAGAAGTACGGGTTGTCCCAGACCGGGGTCGCCGACCAGGCCACCTGGGCCAAGCTGCTGCCTGCGACGATCCGCGGCACCTCGCGGATCCCCTCGGTGTGCAAGTCCGCCGGGTGGCACGCCTGTTATGACCGGACGTACCACCAGGTGGTGCTCTACCGCAACGCCGCGGTCCTGAACACGTGGCTCGTCCGGGGTGGTGGATCCACGACCCAGACGCGGACCGGGAACTCCTCGGTGTACTACCGCGACAAGGACCACGTGAGTTCCCTCTACGACTCGAAGATGCCCTATGCGCAGTTCTTCGACGGCGGCGAGGCCCTGCACGGTTCCGTGATGATGATGAACCCCTTCTCGGGGCACAGCCACGGGTGCGTGAACTTCTACATCGAGGACGCCTCGCAGTTGTGGACGCTCACCGCGGGTCTCCCGTTGAAGACACTCAAGGTGCACGTCTACGGCGCCTGGAGCTGAACGGTTCCCACCAGTACGTTCGAGCCTGCCCGCGTGTCGGTGCCGGCCACTGAACCTGATGATGTGTTCGACGGCCCCTGCCGCGGCTCTCCCCGGAGCCACGGCAGGGGCCGCTCGCTCCCGGGGCGGAACCTGCGCGCGGAACCGATGCGCCCTGGCCCGCCCCGGTGGAGGCTCAGGTGGTGGACAGGACCAGGGCGGACACCTCGTCGAGCCAGGACTGGTACCACTGGCCGAACCCGACCGGCCCCTGATCGGCCATCGGAGTCAGATCGACGTCATCCGCCCGGTGATCGATCCAGATCTCGCCCCGATGCGGTCCGTTCACGATGAGCCAGCGGCGCAGGGCGCAGCCCTCGTGGCAGAGGCACACGGCCCCGATCGTCCGGTCACGGCTCCAGAGCGCCGTCTCCCACCGATCCAGCCAGGCATCGAACCGAGCGGTGTCCTCCCTCGGCGGCCGTTCGGCCCGCATGATCTCGAGCACCTCGCGCGGGAAGCTGTCCTCCGCGAACGGGTCCTTGAGTCGGGTCACGTCGGTCAGTTCCGCGCCGTCCCCTTCCCAGCGCCACCGGCCGGCCGAGCGGATCAGCGGGAAGATCCCGTGGAAGGGGCCCGCTCCTCCGGCGCCCACCTGCTGCAGGAAGTCGCGGTATTCCTCGGGGAAGGCGATCCCGAACTGGGCCTCGGCCTCCGCGAGTTCGTCGGAGGACAGCCGCGGGCGCAGCCGGAACTCGTGGCTCCGGGAGCCGAAGGCGCGCTCGGCACGCCCGCTCTCCCGGATCCGGGCGAGCCGTGCGGGCACGGACTTCCAGTCGGTCGCGACCATGGGCATCACCCTATGAGTCGTGAACCCGGCAAGTCCTGCCTTCTGTGGACTTGGTCTCACTCTCTGTGCGCAATCCGGACGGGAGGGTACGACAGGGGCAACCCGTGAGGTCACTCTCCGCCTCGACCCCGTCTCTCGGTCGGAGGGGGGAGCGACTCGCGGGACCTTGATGAGCAGTGCTTCAGCCCTGGTCCGAACTGCCCGATCAGACAGTGATGCGACGTCGTGGCCGGCCGACCCCACGCGAGCACCGTCCCGGCGGCGGCCGGAGCCGGAGTCTGGACGAGAGGTGCGCACTCGCCATGGACCGCCGAACTGCCGGAGTCCCGCGCCGATCCGTCCTGGCGGCTCCGGTCCCGGGGGTTGCCGCGGGGGCGAGGCGGAAGGGCGGCGGGAGGAGCCACGGCAGGTCCGGGGATCGAACGGAGCCACGGACATGCTCGGCCGGCTGACGCGGAGCGCGGCGTTCGCGCGCGGGGCGCTGACCGTCCTCGCGCTGGGGCTGTTCGCGCTCGCCGGCCTGGCCATGTACAGCACCGCGACGACGACCGAAACGATCATGAGTGTCCAGCGGACCGGGGACCGGGCGGGCACGTGGGACGAGTTCTTCGACCACGTGAACCTGGAACAAGACCTCATGCACTCGTACCTGTCGACTCCGGACGAGTCGCACCGGCAGTCCCTCGTGCATGCCATCGGCGGTGGTATGCCGACGCTGACCCTGCTCACGCGGAGCGCGGAGAACCCGCAGGAACGGGAGCAGGCGACGGCGGTGGGCGACGCCTACGAGATCTACTCCTCACTCCTGCGCCGGATCAGCAGATCCGATCTCACCGTGACCCAGCGCAACGCCACGAGCTACAACAGCGAGTTCGCGGCGAGTTCGTTGCGTCGGCAGGTCGTCGCCTGCAAGGCCAGCGAACGGGGGGCCAGTTCCACATACCTGCGGAGCGTCAGCGACATCAGTGGTCGGCTCGAGATGGGGGCCGGCGCGTCCTTCGTGGTCTGCCTCGTCCTGCTGGCCTCGTGCACGGCGATCCTCATCGCCCACCAGCGGCGCGTGGAGCACCAGGCCACGCACGACTCGCTGACCGGCCTGGCCAACCGCGACCTGTTCGCCCAGCGGGTGGCGGGTGTGCTCCGGGGGGCGCAGCGCCGTCACGAGCACGTGGGTCTGTTGCTGCTCGATCTCGATCGGTTCAAGGAGGTCAACGACACCCTCGGCCACCATGCCGGCGACTCGCTGCTGCGGCAGGTGGCGGACCGCCTGACCGCCTGGGTCCCCGAGGACGCCCTCGTCGCGCGGCTCGGGGGGGACGAGTTCGCGGTCCTCCTGCCCGGTACGGGCTCGCTCCGCGAGTCGGCCGGGACCGCGGAGCGACTCTTCCGGGTCCTGCTCGCGCCGATCGACCTGGGTCCGTGCGAGGTGGACGTCAGCAGCAGCATCGGCGTCGTCGGGTACCCCGAGCACGGTGAGGACGCCGACGACCTGATGCGCTTCGCCGACATCGCGATGTACACGGCCAAGCGGCGTGGAGTCGGCGTCATGGAGTACGACGCCAGTCAGAACTCGTACGACCCCCGCCAACTGGCGCTCAGCGCCGAACTGCGACATGCCATCGAGACCGGGGCCCTGGCGCTGCACTACCAGCCCCAGGTACACGTCGCGAGCGGCGGTTGGCGCGGGGTGGAGGCGCTGGTCCGCTGGCATCACCCGCGGCGGGGCCTGATCGGGCCGGGTGAGTTCGTGCCTCTGGCCGAGCAGAGCGGACTCGTCGACCAGCTCACCGACTGGGTGCTCGCCACGGCCCTCAACCAGTACGCCCGCTGGCTCGACCTGGGCATCGACGTGCCGATCTCGGTGAACATCAGCGCGCACAGCCTCGGGGAGAGCGGGCACCTCCTCGAACGCGTCGAGGTGCTGCTGCAGACCTACGAGGTGCCTCCCGCGGTGCTCACCCTGGAGATCACCGAGAGTGCCATCATCGCCAACCCGCAGGGAACGATCTCCCTCCTGGAGCGGATTCGCGCCCGGGGAGTGCACCTGTCCCTGGACGACTTCGGGACGGGTTACTCGTCGATGGCCTACCTGCAGCAGTTGCCCATCGACGAGCTCAAGATCGACAGGCAGTTCCTCGCCCGGATCACGACCGACGAGAGCAGCGTCGGGATCGTGCAGGCGGTTCTGGACCTCTCCCGCCACCTGCATCTGTCGACCGTGGCCGAGGGGGTGGAGGACGAGGCGACCCTGCGCACCCTGGCGGATCTGGGCTGCGAGGCCTGCCAGGGCTACTTCCTGAGCCGGCCGCTTCCGGTGGACACCGCCACCGAGTGGTTGCGCGCCCACCCTCGCTGGGAGCCCACCGTCCCCGTCGTGGCCCACGTGTCGGCCCGGCATCGTCGGGACTGAGACCCGACCTCGTTCTGGATCCGGGGACCCAGCGCCGTTCTGGACCCAGACCCAGTGTCGTTCGGGATCCACGACCAGCTTCGTTCGGGATCCGGGGACCCAGCTTCGTTCGGGATCCGGGGACCCAGCTTCTTTCGGGATCCACGACCGGTGTGCGGGGGCGGTGGCGGCGCCCCCGCACACGTGCGGGTTCGACTGGGGTCGGCCGACCGGGGGCTTCCGAGCGGGGAGAGCCCGCGCCGGTCAGCCGACCGGGACCGTCCGGTCGAGCCCGCTCACCCGGATCAGCTCGCGGTGCAGGAGGCAGTGGCCCCGGCGCCGGTGCCCGTCCCCTGGAGACCGAAGGACGTGCTCTGCCCGGCGCTGAGACTGCCGTTGTAGGACTGGTTGGTGACGGTCACGGTGCCGCTGCTGCCGGAGGCGACGCCGTTCCACAGGCTCGACACCGCCGCGCCCGAAGGCAGGGTGAGGGAGACCTTCCAGGCGTGGATGGCGGTGCTGCCGGCGGTCACCGTGACATTGGCGACGAAGCCGCCCGACCACTGGCTCTGCACCGAGTAGGCCGCCGAGCAGCCGAGGGTGCCGCCGGAGGAGCTGGTGGTGCGGGTCGTGGTGCTCGTGGTGCTGGTACGGGTCGTGGTGCTCGTCGTGGTGGTGCGGCTCGTGGTCGTGGTCGTGGGCTGGACGCCGCTGTAGACGGTCGCCTCACGGGAGGTGGACTTGATGCCGTTGGTCCCGTTGAACAGCTCCTGGCCCCAGCTGGTGAGGCTGTTCTTGTCGAAGTTGTTCACCTGGTCGAGGTATGCGACATCGCTGCTGTTCCCGCTCCAGGACCAGCCCATCCAGCCGATGCTCTGGGCCATGACCGTGGCCTCGTCGACGTCACCGTAGTTGTCCTTGAAGCCGAACTCCCCGATGACCAGCGGAAGGCCCGCACTGCGGAAGGCGCTGACGTACGAGGTGACCGAGGACGCGGTGGTGTACTGGCCGTACATGTGCACCGAGAAGATGGTGTTGCGCTGGGTGTCCGCGGCCTCGACCGAGGCTGCGTTGCTCTTCATGACGCCCTGGTTGTCCTGGCCCCAGTTCGGCGCGTCCACCATCAATGCGTGCTGGAAGCCGGCGCTGCGCATCGCCTTGACCGCATTGGTCGTGGCGGTGGTCCAGCTGCTCGGGCTGTTGTTGCCGAAGGGCTCGTTGCCGATGTCGATGATGATGTAGTTCTCCTGGCCGTCCAGGACGCTCTTGATGCTCTTCCAGTAGTTCACGGCCTGGTCCAGCGTGTAGGCGGCGCTGTCGTCACCGTAGCCCGTGGTGTCGTGGTCCTCGAGCACGCAGATCAGCTTGTTCGCCTTGCAGAGGGAGATCACGTTGGCGACGTCGCTGGCGCCGTTGGCCGTCCAGCGGCCCCCGCTGAGCACCACGCGCACCGTGTTCGCACCCAGGGACTTGATGCCGGCGAACGCCTCGGTGTGGCTGGCGTACCAGGTGTGTGCGTGACTCGTGCCGCGTATCACGAAGGAGTTCCCGTTGCCCTCGACGATGTTCGTACCGCTGACGTGGATGCCGGTCGCCGCGTGGGCCGACGGCATGGCGACCGCCAGTGCCGCGAGGGTCGCGGCTGCGGTGCCGAGCACCGTTGCCGCCAGTGACTTCGTCGTCATGTTGATTACCTCCGGTCGAAGACGTCGATCATGACCCGCCACCGGGGACGGCAGTGGCAGGTTTCTCCCCGGTGGGGAGGCGTACCTGATGAACCGGTCATGTTCCGGTGCGCGCCGGCACCGCGACTCGTCCACTTCCGGGTCGGGAGGTATGGCAGGAAAGAGAACTGAACCGGTTAAGCATTGGCTGGTGCCGCATCGTAGGTGCTCGGGGCGGCCAGGGTCAATCAGCCCTCCGTGCCTTCAGGTAAACTCAGGGTGACGGATCGCGGCGGGATGTCGGACTTGGAGCCGATGGCCGTGACTCTCGGTGTCCAATGGACGGACATTGAGCGGTTCAGTCGATGCATGTGCCGGAGTCCGGCGCGATTCAGGCAGGCGAAAGCGGTTCGATGACTGGATCGGTTCAGAACCGGACTCCTTCGGGTACGAGGTGGCCCCGGACGAGGTCGCAGTCCTCCTCGTGACGGCGCGGGTCGCGACGGTTGCGCCTGCTCCGGGACGTGGTCACCGGTGCACGGGCGCTCTCCCACGTGGCGGGTCGACGTCAAGAGCCCCTGTGGCCGGTCGATAACCGCAGTGGTGCCAGGCCCCTGCACCTCGGCGCAGGCCGGTCGGTGCCGTGGACGGCCGTCGGCAGGGACGTGTCCCTGCGCGAGGTCGAAATCTGTGGCGGGGCAGGGAAACAGGAGGGGACCATCGAACCCGGCGACGGCCTGCCCGGCCCCGTCGCGGC
>CAZOWW010000107.1:0-20723 GCA_964583765.1 uncultured Kineosporiaceae bacterium | reverse complement strand
GCGGTCGTGCCGGTGCCGGTTCCGGTGCCCTGGAACCCGAAGCTGGTCGCGCCGCCCGCCGAGAGCGTGCCGTTGTAGGAGGCGTTGGTCACGGTGACCGTGCCGGAGGTCCCGGAGTTGGTCCCGCCCCACAGACTCGTGACGGCCGTCCCCGAGGGCAGGGTGAGCGTGACCTTCCACCCGCTCAGGGCGGACTTGGCGGTCACGTCCACGTTCGCGACGAAGCCGCCGGACCAGGAACTGGACACGCTGAACGCCGCGGTGCACCCACCGGTACCGCCACCGGAGGTCGTGGTGGTGCGGGTCGTGGTGCTGGTCGACACCGGGGTGGTCGTCGTGGTGGTCCGGCTCGTCGTGGTCGTCGTGCTGGTGCCGGTGGTCGTCGTGGTCGTGCCGCCGGGGACGTAGATGTTCGGCCACGGCGCGGCGCTCATGCCGTCACCGATGAAGAAGCTGGGGTGCGGCGGCTGGTTGTAGGCGGTGTTCTGCCAGGCCAGACCCTCGCGGTACATCGTGTCGTGCAGCAGGGTCGGGATCCGGATGCTCGTCACGTCGGGCGTGGAGTAGATCCGCAGCGCCGAGTCGTCACTCGTCGGCCAGATCGCTTCCTCGCGCCAGTCGCCCAGGATGTCCCCGGACAGGCTCGGGGTGTTCTTGGTGCCGTTGTTCGCGTGCACGCCCGAGCCGCTCAGCAGACGGGTGTCCCCGCCGGTGCCGTACTTGTCGATGTGGGTGCTGTCCATGAGTTCCCGGACCGCGTCGCCGTCCCACCAGGTCACGAAGTTCTGGCTGCCGGGCTTGCGGCTGGCCGCGGTCCCTCCGGTGTCCGACCGGAACGTGCCGTCGCCGGCCGACCACGCCTCCGCCCCGGGCGATCCGGCGTAGACGTCATCCGCGACACCACGGCCGTTGTCACCGCTGCCCGTGACCGACCAGATGATCGACCCGGTCTTGATGTCGATCATCGCCGCCACCGTGGAGTTGCTCTCGGTGACCTTGTACTCCTCTAGGCCCGGACGGCTGGGGATCAGGTCGCCGACGTGCATGGCGTCGCCGTGACCCAGGCGGGTGTTCCACATCCCGGTCCCGTCATCGTTGATCGCTGCGGCGCCGTAGATGATCTCGTCCTTGCCGTCACCGTCGGCGTCGGCCACGGACAGGTTGTGGTTGCCCTGCCCGGCGTAGCTGGTGTTGTTGTTCGAGTCGAACTTCCAGCGCTCGACCAGCGCGCCGTTGCGGAAGTCCCAGGCCGCGATCACAGCGCGGGTGTAGTACCCGCGGCACATGATCAGGCTGGGGCGAACCCCGTCCAGGTACGCGGTGGCAGCGAGGAACCGGTCGACCCGGTTGCCGTAGGCGTCACCCCACGAGGACACGGTCCCGCGCGGCGGGTCGTAGTTCACTGTGGACATCGCCGCACCGGTCTGCCCGTTGAACATGGTGAGGTACTCCGGGCCGGACAGGATGTAGCCGTCGGAGTTGGCGTAGCTCGCCGAGGAGCTTCCGATGACCTTGCCGGTGCCGTCGACGGTGCCGTCCGCGGTCTTCATTGCGACCTCGGCCTTGCCGTCACCGTCGTAGTCCCAGACCTGGAACTGCGTGTAGTGCGCTCCGGACCGGATGTTCTTGCCCAGGTTGATGCGCCACATCCGGGTGCCGTTGAGCTTGATCCCGTCGATGTAGGTGGGGTCGGTCACGCCCGCCTGCGAGTTGTCCTTCGCGTTGTCGGGGTACCACTTCAGGATGATCTCCAGCTGGCCGTCGCCGTCCAGGTCACCCACGCTCGCATCGTTCGCGGTGTATGCGCTGGCGGGCTTGGAGATCGGCACGTCCAGGTAGCCGTTGGGCATGTTGATCGACGCGGGCGAGGCAGCCTGCTCAGTTCCGCCGACCACTGCGCGCACGGTGTAGCTGGAGCTCGCGGAGGCCCCCGAGTCGAGGTAGTTCGTGGCGCCGGTGATCGGCGAGGAGTTCACCTTTGTCCCGGCCCGGTACACGTTGAAGGAGACGTCCTGCGGGTCGGTGCCCAGCAGGCGCCAGCTGACCAGGTTCCCGCTCCCCGAGTGGACGTTGACGACGCCGCGGTCCAACCGCTCGGCCTGACGCGCCGAGGCCGCATGCGCCGCCGGGCTCACGCCCACGACCCCCGCGACGAGACCCGAGGCCGGAATCACGGCCACCGCCACGAGGGCGGACAGACGATGCCGCCGACCTGTCGACGGTGATCGCAACAACGTCGTCGGCTGCCGCACCACGGCGGGCCGTCGCAACAAGAAGGACATCACGACTCCAAGGATCGAGAGGGACAAGAACCCCGCCTGCACGAGCGGGGTGGGCCGAGACGGCTCCCTGCGACGTGCGCCGACGCCAACCGCCGCCGACCGGCCGCGCGGGCCCTTGTGTGGACCCCGGACAGGTCCACGCGCACGCACGCCCTCCACCTCGGGTGCTTCCCACGCGCCCGGGGCGGTCCGACTCAGTTGGGCACATCAGCCGCCATGGCCACACAGGTAGGAGATGGACGAGCTCTGCGTTCGATAACGACTTCGTGACCACGGATTCGCTCGAATCGCCGATCGGTCCAAGCGCTTTGATTCAGATGCCGGGATCAGGGACCTCCGTCATCTCGTGGGGGGTGCGGGCGGATGGCTCACGGCTCCCGCCGCAGGTGAGAGCCGTGGAGAGGCGCGGGCGGCCCGGGCCCATCTCCGCCGTGGCGGTCGTCCATGCTGGGCCTGCCCCAGGCCTCCCGCCCTTCGCCTCGGCCTGTGGCCTACGTCACTTCTCGATCGTCCAAAATTTCTTGGTGTCGCTCACGTCGCCGGGCGTCGCTCTCACGTCGCCAGATGTCGCCCTCGCCGAGGCCCTTCCGTCCCTGCGGTCCACGCGTGTCCTGCCGTGCCGGACGTTTCCGGCATCGGGGAGATCAGCGGTCGGAGTGAAGCTGGTGGGGTGAGAGAGATGAAGACGCCGCTGCGGGCCCGGTTCGATCGAACCGGGCCCGCAGCGGGGGAGGTGCAGGTACGGGGATCAGACCTGGGTGTTCCGGTCGCGCAGCAGGTCCCGGATCTCCGTGAGCAGGGCGGTGTCCTGCGTCAGCGGCCCGGCCTCCTCCGGCTTGGGGGCCGGGATCCGGGACCGGATCTTGTTGATCGGGAGGATGACGAGGAAGTAGAGGACGGCAGCAATGACCAAGAAGTTGATCACTGCGGTAAGGATCGCGGCGATGTCGACGTAGGTGTGCGGGTTGTCGTGAAGGATCCTGAACCCGAGGCCATCGAAACGGTTGCCCCCGAACACCGAGATGATCGGACTGATGAAGTTGTTCGTGACCGAGTCGACCACGGTCTTGAAGGCCAGGCCGACCACGAAGGCGATCGCCAGTTCGAGGATGTTGCCGCGGAAGACGAAGTCCCGGAATCCTTTGAGGAACGTCGGGAGACCCTTGCTCATGGCGTTGGTGCCCTTCTCGATGACGCTGTGGTGAGCGCCCACGGATCATGTGCCGCAGACCTTAGCGTGACGCGGCCCACAGCAGGGGGTATTCGCGCGGTCCGGTCCGGGAACGTGACCGGGTCCGTCCTGTTGGTCCGAAGAATCTCCTCCTCGGGGCGACACTCGCTCTCTCGCTCCCCGGAATCCGTGCGCCCAGCTCCCCCCGAATCCTCTCACCCGGCTCCGGCCTCCTGGCCACATCGGGCCGCCGGTGATGGCGGGTCAGGGCCCGTCCGGTTCCTCAGGTGGTGCTCCGTCCCTCCAGAGTCATGGTCAGCGGTCGTCGCCCGGTCACCGCGGCCAGACGACGTGCTTGCTCCGGCTCCAGGTCCACCAGCAGCACGGGACCCTGGGCCGTGGCCGAGCCACTCTCGTAGCCGCTGTCGCTTCCCAGCGAGCCGAGTCCTGATCGACCCGCAGCCCGACTCGGATCGACGACCGAGAGCACGAGCACGTCGGTCAGCACGAGTTCGGCCTCACCGGACGCGCCGGCGTGTTCTCCGGCGGTGCCGGTGCCGTAGCCGGTGTCGTCGGCGACGGGCCCGGCGAGGACATCGATGCGGTCCCCGGGACGGATCACCGTCGTCATACTGGCGTCGCTCGGCTCCACAGCGGCCACGACATCGCCGTCCGGCAGCCCGTGCAGGATCCCTTCGTCGACCAGCCGGGCATCGGTGAGGGGTTCGCCCCGGCGCATCCGGGCGGTCAACGTGGTGGCGGAGGCCTGCGCCTCGGCTTCCTGGAGGTCGTCGAGGGCGCCGTCCGGCACGGAGGTCCTGGGCCAGGCGACTCGGCGGAGATCCCCGCGGTCGAGGGCATGACCGGCCGGCAGGTCCCGTGCGGCGACCCAGATCGGCACCGTGTCGGGATGCGGTGGTTGTACTGCCGCCAGGCCGGCTGCGACCGCGATCCCGG
The DNA here is from genome assembly GCA_964583765.1 of uncultured Kineosporiaceae bacterium. GTDB lineage: Bacteria > Actinomycetota > Actinomycetes > Actinomycetales > Kineosporiaceae > CAZOWW01. The sequence goes on along the minus strand of CAZOWW010000107.1, from coordinate 16,313 downwards.
CGCTGCCTGCGGCCAACACTCGGCGATACCGGGCCAGGAACAGTCGAGCGTCCGGCACCCGGCTCATGGGAGCGGCCGATCGGCGGAACGGATTCCCGCGAGGGCGCGGGAGCCCCGGCCTGCGTTCGGGAAGGTGCTGCCTGAGTGCCGAGGATCCTTGCCGGCGTTCGGAGGTCCACTACTCAGGTTCGGCAGGCGCTGACCTGTGTGGGGGAAGTCCCCGGTGTCCGGGAAGAACACGGTCAGGGAAGGTCGAAGGGGAGCTGCAGCCCGTCGAGACTGTGCCGGCACGGGCAGTCCGCCTCGTCGGGGAGGGCCGCGATGGTCGTGGTGAGAACGTCCTTCAGGCGTGCCACGGACTTCGCGAAGATCCGGAAGACCTCGGCGTGGGTGACGCCCTCTCCGGTGTCGGCACCCGCGTCGAGGTCGGTGACCACGCACACCGCCGTGTAGCAAAGCGCGAGCTCACGCGCGATGCCGGCCTCCGGTATGCCCGTCATCCCCACGAGATCCGCACCGGTGGACGCGTGCCAGCGGGACTCGGCCCGGGAGGAGAACCGCGGGCCGTTCACGACCACGAGCGTCGCGCCGTCCTGCGCGGGCCAGTCCTCGTCGGCGGCCGCTTTCAGCACGGTGCGGCGGCCGTTCGGGCAGTACGGATCGGCGAAGGCGACGTGGACGACCGCCCCGACCTGGTCGTAGACCGTGTGCGCCCTTCCCCAGGTGCGGTCGATCACCTGATCGGGCACGACGAGGGAGCCCGGGCCCCAGTCGGAGCGCAGGGAGCCGACCGCTCCCGAAGCGAGTACCTGACGGACTCCCAGAGCTCGGAGCGCCCACAGATTCGCCCGGTAGTTCACCTGGTGCGGGGGGATGCGGTGGTCCCGGCCGTGGCGGGGGACGAAGGCCACGATCCGGGAGCCGAGCCGACCCAGTACGGGGGTGTCGCTCGGCGGCCCGAAGGGTGTCGTGACCGGCACCTCGCGGGCGTCGGAGAGAAAGGTGGAAAAGCCGGAACCCCCGATCACGCCGATCGGGACCGAGGAGCCCTGGCCATCGACGGGAGCGGAGACCGATTCGGGTGCATGGCTGCTCATGTGGCGACCCTAAACCGGATCGTGGCTGTTCGGCCGCCTCTGAGCAGGGCTGTGGACGGCGACCGTGACGGGCTGCGCTGTGCACGGTTCGATCGCCTCGGTGAGCCAGGTGACGCCGTCTCGACCCACCGGCTGCTCGCAGCGGACACAGCCGTGCGTGGCCTGGGAAGGATGCCTCCGGCGGACACGGTGTGAGTGCCCTGGCCCGGCTGCCCGCGGCGGGGACAGGGCGCGCGGTCTGGGCCGGCACAGTGTGAGTGCCGTCGGCCGCATACCCGCGGCGGGCACGGTGCGACCGCCCCGGTGAGGGCGCCCGGTGTGGGCCCCGGTGACGGGTGGGTGTCCGTGCGGACGGAGAATCAGGCTGCGGTGGTGGCGGGTGCGGCCTTCTTCGACGTCGTGGGCGTCGACGAGGAGGAGGACGTGGTGGCGGATGCGGCGTCCTTGGTGGTGGCGGAGGTCGCGCCGGCCGGCGTCGTCTCGGTGGACTTGGTGCTCGCGGGCTCCGAGGCCGTGCGCGAGCCCTTGCCCGACCCGGTTCGCGAGTCGGTGCGGTAGAAGCCGGATCCCTTGAAGACGATCCCCACGGCGCTGAACACCTTGCGCAGACGTCCGGTGCACTCGGGACACTCCGAGAGGGCGGCGTCCGAGAAGGCCTGCTGCACCTCGAATCGGTGGTCACAGGCGGTGCAGGCGTAGGCGTACGTCGGCACGGAGATCCTCCTGTCAGGTGGTGAGATCCACGGCTCTGGCACTCTACTGTTCCGAGTGCCAAGCATAGGACCACGGAACCGGTCCTGCCGGTCCGTTCGTCCCTCGGACCGCCCGGCGGTCGCTGAGCGGTGCCGCGAGTGCCGCCATTCGGTCATCCACACCCCTCGGACTGCGTTCAGGTTGTGCACAACGACCCTGGCCCCCTGCTGCACGTCACGTCACGTGGCTAGGCTCCTGCCGTGTTTCGTCGCCGCGCGGTTCGGATCGGTTCTGTCGCTTTCGCGGGAATCGTCGTCCTTGTTGTGATCGCTGCGGTGGTCGTGGGGGTCATCTATGTGCGCCGCCCCTTCCCGCGCTACGCGGGGCAGGCACAGCTTCCCGACCTGACGAGTGAGGTCGTGGTGGACCGGGACGGACACGGCATCCCTCAGCTATATGCGGACAACGCTCGCGATCTCTTCCGTGCCCAGGGTTACGTGCAGGCGCAGGACCGCTTCTTCCAGATGGACGTGCGCCGCCACCTCGCCGCAGGTCGCCTGGCCGAGCTGACCGGACCGGACGACGCGGCGATCACCTCGGACCGGCTGGCCCGCACTCTCGGCTGGTACCGAGTGGCACAGGCGGAGTTCGCCGCCCTGGACGTGTCCACCCGGGCCTACCTCGAGGCGTATGCGGACGGCGTCAACGCCTACCTCTCCCAGCGCTCGCCCTCCCGTCTGTCCCTCGGGTACACGATCCTCGGCAGTCGGGCCACGCCCGACGGCATCGAACCGTGGCAACCGACCGACTCACTTGCGTGGCTGCTCGTCACCGCGTGGGACAACCGCGGTGGCGACGACGAACTGGCGCGGGCGCGCATCCTGGGCTCGGTGCACGACGCCACGAGGGTGAGCCAGCTCTACCCCGCCTACCCCTACGGCGAGCACTCCCCGGTCATCGACGGAACCGCCGCCTCCGGCTCGGGGAGCACGGCCTCCGGCTCGGGGAGCACGGCCTCCGGCTCGGGGAACACAGCGTCCGGTGGTGGTTCAGGCTCCTCGGCGGGTTCGGCCGGGACTACCGGGGCGGGCGGCCGGACTGATGCGGACGATCTCTCCGGTGCGGACCCCTTCAGCAGCGATCCAGCGCTGGAGACGGCGTTGGACTCCGTGACCGTGCAGCACGAACTCACCGGCATCGCCGACGTGTTGGAGAAGAGCGGTCGGCTGACCGGATGGGCCGGGGCGCGCTCGGCCGACGCCTGGGCGGTGTCCGGTGCTCTGACCACCACGGGCAAGCCGCTGCTGGCCGACGACCCGCAGTCCACCACCGGGGCGCCCGGGGAGTGGTACGAGATCGGGCTGCACTGCCGCACGCTGGGCGATCAGTGCCCGTTCGACGTCAGCGGATTCTCCACGCCCGGTGTGCCGGGAGTGGTCTCCGGTCACAACCAACTGATCTCCTGGGGTGTCTCGAACCTGGGCGCGGACGTCAGTGACCTGTACGTCGAGCGTCTGGGGGACGGTACCGCCCTCCGCAACGGCCACCAGGTCCCGTTGACGACCCGCAAGGAGACGATCAAGGTCGCCGGCAGCGGGGACATCACCCTCACGGTGCGCAGTACGAGTCACGGGCCGCTCCTTTCCGACCTGGTCGATGGCGACGCCGGGGGAGCGGGCGCAGCCGGGCGTCCTGCCGGGGCGGAGGGCTTCGGCCTCTCCCTGGCCTGGACCGGGTCTTCCCCGAGCACCGCGATGGACGGGATCCTGGCGATCGACCGGGCCACCGACTTCGTCAGCTTCCGGGCGGGGGCGGCTCTCCTGGACGCTCCCGCGCAGGGTCTGGTGTACGCGGACACGAGCGGATCGATCGGTTACACGGCGGCCGGGGCGATCCCGGTGCGCCGCGGTACGCCGCTCAACGGGACCGCCGAAGGCAGCGGCTTCTGGCCCCAGCCGGGCTGGGTGAGTACCTACGACTGGTCGGGGACGCTTCCCGCGAAACGACTGCCCTGGGAGCTCAACCCCACCTCGGGAGTCGTGATCGCGGCGAACCAGGCGGTGACCACCGCGGCGACGCAGCCGTCCCTCGGTCATGACGTGGATCCCGGGTACCGGGCGCAGCTGATTCTGGATCGCGCGCAGAAGGCGCGGAAGGACCACAAGCCGATCTCCGCCGACGATGTCGCCGCGCTGCAGGCGGACACGCACAACGAGGTCGCCGAGGACCTGGTCCCGCTGCTCCTGCAGGTGAAGGTGAACCCCTTCACGGCGGAGGCGGTGGATCTGTTGAAGGGCTGGAACTTCGACCAACCCGCCGGCTCCGCGGCGGCGGCCTACTTCAATGCGGTCTGGGCGACTCTGCTCGACCAGACGTTCGTCGACGAGCTGCCCGACGGTACCGGGGCGGACGGCCAGGCCCGGTGGTTCCTCGTGGTGCGTCGGTTGCTCGCCGCTCCCCGTGACTCCTGGTGGGACGACAAGCGGACTCCCAATGTCGTGGAGACCAGGGACGAGATTCTCCAGCGTGCGGTGGTTCAGGCCCGCCTGACCCTCACCGCGACGGTGGGCAAGGAACCCGATGCCTGGCGCTGGGGCAAATTGCACCGCCTGTACCCCCGCGATCTCATCCTGGACCATGCGGGCTGGTCGTGGTTGGTTCGGCGGGTGGTCGACCTCAGTCCTCGGGGCATGGCCGGGGGTGGGGCAGCCGGGAACCAGCAGTCCTGGAACGCCTCGGACGGCTCCTTCCGAGTGACCCAGGCTCCCGGCTACCGGATGATCGTCGATCTCGCCGACTTCGACCGCTCCCGGTGGGTCGAGTCCACTGGCGAGTCCGGGCATCCGGGGAACGGCGGTTATGACGATCAGTGGCCGCGGTGGACGGACGGGAAGTACCTGACGTGGCCGTTCTCCGAGACCGCCGTGCAGTCCGTTCGTCACGACGAGCTCCGCCTGGCGGCCGTCCGGTGAAGCCGTACGTCTCGGGACTCTCAGGCCAGGTGCATCCAGCGTGACGGCGTAACGGCCACGTGCACCGGATGGTCGTGCGGCTCGGTCGGCACCGGCTCGACGGCCGCGTCGTGCAGTTCCTCGTCGTGGACCATGGCGACCACACACACTCCGGGCGACAGCTCGCGGAGGGCGCGGTCGTAGCAACCCGCTCCCTGGCCGAGCCGGTGGCCGAGGGTGTCCACGGCCAGCGCAGGCACGATGATCACGTCCAGGGTCGCGACTGCCGAGGGGCCGAGGCGAGGCCCCACGGGCTCCGGACCGCCCATCTTGCGGGCCGGGACGGTCACACCCGTGTCCTCGGCCCAGTCCAGGGACAGATCCTCGAGTACCACCGGCAGCAACACCTGCGCTCCCGTGGCGCGGAGCGCCTGACGCAGCGGCTCCGTGCCCGGCTCGGTCGGCATGGACGCATACAGACCGACCGTGCGGGCCAGAGCGATCTCGGGATTTTCGAGCATCACGCGGGCGAACAGGTCGGCGAGCCAGGCCCGCACAGCCTGCGGTCGCTCGGCCCGCTCGGCGCGGATCCGGCGGCGCAGATCGCGCTTGGCCTCGAACGGTCGAGCCAGGAGAGTGCCGCATGGTTGGAACACAGAACCTGCCGATGACGTGCTCATCAGTCGCCTCCCGATGGAGCAGTGCGGCGGTGACACCATTCTCCGCCCATCCGCGCCTCCTGACCTCGGCGGGTGCTGCCAAGGTCCTGTTGCAACCAGTAATCGCAGCATTGCGCCCGGTGGGTTCACCGTGCACACCGCGATCGTTCCGCCCCGGTCCGCCGGCGCCGCACCACGACCCCGCCCAGCAGGGCATTCGGGCCAGGTCCGGGCTTCCGGGAGCCGCGCTCCGCGCCGTGCCCGGGGGCTCGCCCGCACCGGTGCCCGGGCGGCCCGGTGGCTGTGTTTCGTGGGTGCGCCCCGCGCCGTGCCCGGGGCTCACCCGCACAGGTGCCCGGGTGGGCCGGTCGCCGCGTCTCGCGGCTGTGTCCCACGCCGTGTCCGGGATCGCCGGGAGGGTCGGCCTGGGGCGACGAGGACGGCGTGACGCTCGGTCGGACCGGGGTTGCCTGGGCCGAGGGGGTCGGCGTCGGCTCCCGACCGAAGCGTCCGTATCACCACGCATTGTTTCCTACAATGTACTCACTGCTACGCGCATGCCAGGGAATGACACCCATGTCGGGTTGCTGCGGCAGCGGTGCAACGGCAGAGCACGAAGGGTCACCGGACGCAACGGTCCCTGACTCACCCAACAGGGCGCCCGATCCCGTGGACCGGACGCCACAGGGAGGCGGACGTGTCACTACGGGCGCGGCTGGTGTCGGTGGTCGCTGGGGTCATGATTGGTCCCCTGGTCGCCGCGTGGATCGTGATCGGGTTCGTCGTACCACGGCAGTCGTGGGCCTCCGCGCAGTCCGAGGTGTCCCGCGAGAGCGCCGCCGTGGTCACGACTCTCGTGGAGAGTTGTCGCGGCCTGGGAGACGCGGTGTCGACGGTGGCCGCGGGGGTGGCCGCCGGCGTGGGCACGGACCGGGCAGTTCCCATACCCCGGGCGACCAGCCAGATCGCCGAGGCGGAACTCCGGCACCCGGGTACCTCCTTCGCCGTGCTCTCCCGCACCGGCCAGACTCTGGCCGGTGGCTTCCGCGACATCTCCGATGCGCAGGGGGACCAGCCGGCTGACCCCGCGATCGGCTCCTGCTCCGCCCCGCCACTCGCCTCCGCGGTGACCGTCGGCTCTCCGCAGATCGTCGAGAGCGAGGCGATCTCGGTGCTCGGACGGGACGTGGCCACGGTGATCGGCCGTACTCCGCTGAACGACGAGGCGCTGCGTGCGCTGGCCGAGCGGCTCCGACTGCGCGGTCAGGTGAGCCTGATCTCCGGGGAGCGGATCGTGGCCTCGACCGGGTCGCGGGAACGAGTACGGCAGGCATTGCAGGCGACCGCACTCGGTCGGGTCCAGGGCAGGGCCGACGGTCTCGCGTTCGATCTCGAGAACCCGGGCAAGGGGCTGGCCTACGGGGTGCTGCTCACCGTGCCGGTTCGGGGCGCCGAGGTCCAGGTGATCCTCGGGGCCGTAGTCCTGGTCTTCGCGGCCGGGGCGCTGGGCCTGGTCGGACTGCTGGCCCGGGGCGTCGTCCGCCCGCTGGCCACGTTGGCCGCCGCCGCCGAGCGGTTCGGGGCCGGGGAGCTCGACGCCCGGAGCGAACTGAGCGGCAGCGACGACGTCGGTCGCCTGGCTGCCGCCTTCGACACGATGGCCGCGGAACTCCAGACCCGGTTGGGGGAGTTGCGGGCCGGCCGGGACCTCATCGCGGACACCTTCGATCGCTTCGGGGAGGCGCTGGGGCGTACGCATGACCTGGACGGCCTCCTGCACACCGTGCTCGACGCGGCGTTGCGGGGCAGCGACGGCATGGTCGCCGTGGCCGTGCTGGGGCGGGACGGTGAGTTCTCGGAGGTGGTCTCGACCGTCTCGGACACGGCGTCCGGCGAGGCATCGGGAGCGTTCGAGGAACTGACGGCGCTCGCCCGCATGGCCGCCGTGGAGCACGTGACGGTCACCACCGAGTCGGTGGCCTGCGCCGGATCCGCCGTCGCGCTGCCCCTGGAGTCGGATCACGGGGTGATCGGAGCTCTGGCGATCGCGCGGGGACCGGGCGACGGGCCCTTCGACGAGCCTGCCCTGTCCGCGGTCGCTGCGCTGGGTACCCACGTGGGCACCGCGGTTGGCAACGTACGGGCGCACGAGGAGACTAGACGGCTCTCGGTCACCGATCCGCTGACCGGTGCTGGCAACTTTCGCCAACTGTCGACGACGCTCGCCCGGGAAGTCGAGCGCGCGCACCGCTTCGGTCGCCCGCTGTCCGTGATGATGCTGGACCTCGATCACTTCAAGCAGGTCAACGACACCCTGGGTCACGCATTCGGGGATGCGGTGCTCCGGGAGTTCGCCCGGCGGCTGCAGGACTGCCTGCGGGAGGTCGACACCGTGGCCCGTTACGGGGGCGAGGAATTCGCAGTCGTGCTGCCTGAGACCGATCCGGACGGCGCGACGCGGGTGGCCTCGCGGATCGTGGAGGCTGTGCGGGCGGTGCCGTTCGTGGCTGCCGGCATCAGCCGGGAGGTGAGTGTCTCGGTCGGCGTCGCCTCCTTCCCGCAGCACGGACGATCCGCCGCGGACGTCATGCGCGCGGCGGATTCCGCCCTGTATGCCGCGAAACGGGCAGGACGAGATCGGTGGTGCCTTGCCGGAGTCAACATCCCGGGACAGTCGGTAATCTTCCGACATGAGTGACGCGCCGATGACGATCGTTCCTCCCTCAGTGCCTGATCTCCCTCCGGACAGCCTTGACATCGCCGCCGTGGGCACGGACGCGCTCTCCAGCACGCCCGGATCCGCGGCACGTGAGCGGTGGCGACCCGAGCTCGACCGGAACGGACAGCGGGTGGGGGAGGACGGTCTGGGACCGGCCGTCACGAAGGCGGTGATCCCCGCGGCCGGGCTGGGCACTCGGTTCCTTCCGGCCACCAAGGCGACCCCCAAGGAGATGCTCCCGGTGGTCGACAAGCCCGCGATCCAGTACGTGGTCGAGGAGGCGGTCGCGGCGGGGCTCGGCGACGTCCTGCTGATCACCGGTCGGAACAAGACCTCCTTGGAGAACCACTTCGACCGGGCCTGGGAACTCGAGGCCGCGCTCGAGGCCAAGGGCGACACGACGCGCCTGGCCCGCGTGCAGAAGTCCAACGTGCTCGCGGACATGCACTACACCCGGCAGGGTGACCCCAAAGGACTGGGACACGCCGTCCTGTGCGCGGCCAGTCATGTGGGGCCGAACCCGTTCGCGGTGCTCCTGGGCGACGACCTCATCGACGAGCGCGATCGCCTGCTGACCCGGATGATCGACGCGCAGCGGCGCACCCAGGGCAGTGTGGTGGCCCTCCTGGAGGTGCCGCCGGAGCAGGTGCACCTGTACGGCTGCGCCGCGGTCGAGGCGACGGATGATCCCGAGCTGGTGCGGGTGACCGGGCTGATCGAGAAGCCGGACCGTGCGGATGCACCCAGCAACCTCGCGGTGATCGGGCGCTATGTGCTGCACCCGAGGATCTTCGACGTCCTGCGGGAGACGAAGCCGGGGCGCAACGACGAGATCCAGCTGACGGATGCCCTGCAGACGCTCGCGCAGCAACCGGACGAACCTGGCGGTGGCGTCTTCGGCGTGATCTTCCGGGGACGCCGCTACGACACCGGGGATCGGCTGGACTTCCTGAAGGCAGTGATCCAGATCGCCTGTGACCGCAAGGACCTGGGCACCGAACTCCGGGCGTGGTTGCGGTCGTACGTGGCCGCTCTTCCCTCGGAGGACGCCGAGGTCTGAGCAGCCCTTCGCCGGCCCTCGGCGTGTGCGGTGGGTGGCCGCCGTGTGAAGCTGTGCGCATGAGCACAGCCCGCGCGGCGGCCCTCGTGCGCAGGGCCCCGGAACACCCCCCATGGTGACCTCCCGTGGGGTGCCCCGGCCCGGGACGGACTGGGCGGCCTGGCCGCCCGAGGTCGACGGTCCGGCGTCCCCTGCCCGCTCCGTGGCCGAACATCGAGCCCGCTGCCTGACGGCGCTCGCCCCGCTGCCTCCTGTTCGGGTGCCGGTGCTCGAGGCTCTGGGCCTCGTGGCGGCCGAGCCGGTCGTCTCCGCGTGGTCCCTGCCCCCCCTCGACAACGCCGCCATGGACGGGTACGCGGTGATGGCCGACGACGTGTCGAGCGCCTCTGCGGCGAGCCCCGTGGTGCTGCCCGTGGTGGGTGACCTCCCGGCCGGGGTGGCGTGTCCCGAGGCGCTGCGTCCGGGGACCGCGATGCGGATCATGACCGGGGCCCCCGTGCCCGCGGGTTGCACGGCGGTCGTGCCGGTCGAGTGGACGGACGCCGGTCGGGGGACCGGATCGGCCCGGATCGTCAGCGGGCGCATCCCCACCGGGCCGGACGCCGGCCAGACCGGGCATGGCACCGACGGAACCGGGCAGGGCACCGACGGAACCGGGGAAGACGCTGGCCAAGCTGGGCAGGGCACTGGCCAGGTAAGGATCCGCCGGGCTCCCTTCGAGGGTCAGTACCTGCGCCGGACCGGTGAGGACCTGGTGGCGGGTGAGGCCGTCCTCGCCCGGGGGCAGCGGGTGAGCGCACGCCGGCTGGCCCTGCTCGCTGCTGCGGGTTGCCGGTCGGTGTGGGTGCACCCACGCCCGCGGGTGGCCGTGCTCTCCACCGGTTCCGAGCTTCTGGACCCGCGGACACCGGGCTCACCGGAACAGCCGGCCGGCTGCGTTCCCGACGCGAACGGTCCTGCCCTCACCGCCGCCGCGCGGGAGGCCGGGGCTGAGGCCCGGTTCTGGGGCACGATCGCCGACGACCCGGATGCCCTGGCCCGGGCGATCGCTCTGGCCGCGGATCAGGCGGACCTGGTGATCACGAGCGGCGGGGTCAGCGCCGGGGCGTACGACGTGGTGAAGCAGCTCCTGCGGGAATCGGGCACGGTGGACTTCGTCCGGGTGGCCATGCGCCCCGGAGCTCCGCAGGGGTTCGGCACAGCGGGGGAGCGCCAGGTGCCTCTCTTCGCCCTGCCCGGCAATCCGGTGAGCGCTCTCGTCTCGTTCGAGGTGTTCGTGCGGCCCGCGCTCGACGTGCTGGCCGGCGGGACCGGTGGGGTCAGCGTGTTGGGTGGGATCGGTCGGTGGGAGGCCGCCGCGCGTGCTGTCCGGGTCGGTGAGGGCTGGTCGAGCCCGTCGGGGTTACGTGAGTTCCGCGCGGCGCGGCTCGTGCCCGGTGCCGACGGCCTGCCGGAGCTCGTCCCGTGCCGTCCCGGCTCGCACCGTGTCACCTCGCTCGCGCTGGCGGACTGCCTTGCCGAGGTGCCGGAGACCGTGGTGGAGGTCCTGCCCGGCGACGTCCTGACCGTGTTGCCGCTCCCGAGCAGCCCTTGGTGGCCGACGTCGGCCCTGGCTCCGGCCTCGTTCCCGGATGCGGCGAAGGCCCTGGACACGGCGTCCTTCCCGGAGCCGAGCACCGGGGATCACAGTTCCGTGGCCGGTGAGTTGCGCGCTGCGGATCCGGGCCTCGCTGCGGACCCGGGCCTCGCTGCGCACGCAGGACCCGATCCGGACCGGCGCTTCGGTGAGTGGCGGGGCCTCGGACAACGAGGGGTCGAGCGATGACCGCGCCCGAACCCCGGAGTCCCTTCACCCATCTCGATGTCGCCGGGCGGGCACAGATGGTCGACGTCTCGCAGAAGCCGGTGACGACTCGGGAGGCCTGCGCCGAGGGATTCGTCCGGTGCGCCCCCGATGTCGTCCGGGCGCTGCGGGGAGCGGGGGTGCCCAAGGGGGACGCTCTCGCCGTGGCACGGTTGGCGGGAATCCAGGCTGCGAAGCGGACCCCGGACCTGGTGCCGCTGGCCCATCCCGTGGCTGTTCACGGGGTGCGCGTGGAGCTGGAGGTGGAGGACGACGGCGTGCGGGTCCGGTCCTGGGTCCGCACCGCGGACCGCACGGGTGTCGAGATGGAGGCGCTGACCTGCGTCGCCGTCGCGGCGCTCGCCCTGGTCGACATGGTCAAGGCGCTCGACCGGCACACCGAGATCACCGGAGTGCGTGTGACCGCCAAGAGCGGAGGCCGATCCGGTGACTGGCGAGCCGACTGACATCGTCACCGGCAGGACCTCAGCCGTGGTGCCCGGTAAGACCCCCGATGGGGCCGCCGACGTGGTGACCGGCATGACCACCGACGTGGCCGGTCGGTCGACTGCAGAGGTGGCCGGTGGGCGGGTGCCGGGGGCCCAGGACCTTCCGGGCCGGGCTGCAGTGCTCACCGTCTCGACCCGCGCCGCCTCCGGCGTCTACCTGGACCGGAGCGGCCCGGTGCTGGTGGAGGCACTGCGCGGGCTCGGCCTACGTGTGGACGGCCCCACGGTCGTCGCGGACGGCGAGCCCCTGGGACGACTGCTGCCCGGGGTGCTCGCGGTCGGCTACGACCTCGTGCTGACTACGGGGGGCACCGGGCTCACGCCGTCCGACCGCACTCCCGAGATCACCCGGCCTCTCCTTGACCGGGAGGTGCCGGGGATCGCCGAGCGGATCCGGGCCCACGGCTGCGAGCAGGGCATCGTCACCGCGGCGCTGTCCCGGGGAGTCGCCGGTCTGGCGGGGCGGACCCTCGTGGTGAACCTGCCCGGGTCGGTGAACGGTTGCCTGGACGCGCTCGCCGTGCTCGGGCCCCTCCTGGGCCATGTCGTCGACCAGCTACGCGGTGGTGACCATCGGATTGCTCCCGAACACGCTGCGGGAGGGCCTGCCACCTGGGATCATGCGGGGCGTGGGAGGGAGTGAACGCGTCATGACGTCCGGACCGGCCTGGCCGGTGGTTCTGCACGAGGGCCCGATCCGGTTGCGACCGATCCGTCGGCGCGACGGGGCGCGCTGGCACACGGTGCGCGCGGCGAACATCGACTGGCTCGCGCCCTGGGAGGCCACCCTTCCCACTGGTGCGGGGCCGCCGCCGAGTTTCTCCCAGATGGTGCGGATCTTCAGCAAGGAGGCCCGGCAGGGGCGCATGTTGCCGTTCGTGGTGGACCTCGACGGGGAGTTCGTCGGGCAGGTGACCGTGGGCGGGATCTCCTGGGGATCGCTGCGGGCTGCGCACATCGGCTACTGGGTCGACCGCAGGGTGGCGGGGCAGGGCGTCATCCCCACCTCGGTCGCGATGGTGGTCGATCACTGCTTCTTCGTGCTCGGACTGCACCGGGTCGAGGTGAACATCCGGCCGGAGAACGCGGCGAGCCTTCGTGTCGCGCACAAGCTCGGCTTCCGCCCGGAAGGGCTTCGCGAGAAGTACCTTCATATCAACGGTGAGTGGCGGGACCACCTGACGTTCGCGCTCACCGCGGGGGAGGTTCCCCAGGGGTTGTTGCCCCGGTGGCGGGCGGGACGCAGTGCCTCCGACCGGGCGTGGCAGGATCGTCTGGCAGGTCCGGAGACCGCGCCTCCTGCCCTGAACTGACCCTTCCGGGGAATTTCTTCCGACACGCCACCGAAGATGCCCGAGGTGCGTGCGTAGTACCCCTATCTTCCTGTCTCGTGGACCCAAGCAGCCTCATCTTCGTCGCCATCATCGGCGTGTGGGCTGCGTACCTCGTTCCGCACTGGACCCGGCGCCGCGAGGACCTCTCCCAGAGCCGCACGCCGGACCGGTTCTCGGACCGCGCGCGTGTCCTGGACCCGCGCAGCCGGCCCCTCGAGCGGCCTGGTGGTCCGTCCTCGGGGCGGCTTCTCGTGCGGGGCGACGACCTGCTCGACACCCCGGATGTTCCGGCCGCGACCGGCGAGTTCCCTGCCGTGGCGAGGACGTCGCGGGCGGATGTCGGTGAGGGCTGGAACGACGAATTTCCGCCCGAGGGTATGTACGAGGCGTATGCCGCCTCCTTGGAGACGGGAGGGCCGACGTGCGCGCGGCCGGCATCCCGTCCCCGGCAGGCGGTGGCCCGGCGGGCCAGGGACAGGTACCCGGCCGCCCGACGGCGGGCGATGGTGCTCGGAACCCTCATGCTGTGCACCGCGGTGGCGTGGATCGGTGCAGTGGCGTACGTGCTGCCCGTCTGGCCGGCGATGGGCATGAGCCTGCTGCTGGCCGTCGATCTGGTCCTGCTGCGTGCCGTCGCCCGTCAGCGCCTGCTGGTGCCGCGAGGCACGCCGGCCCTGCCGGCTCGTCGTACCGCATCGGCTTCCCCGGAGACACGGTCCCAGCCGGGAGCACGGGCGGCGCGCCCGCGCACCGGTGGGCTCCCCGTGCTGGGGCAGGAGGTGGCGGCGTCCGCTGGGCAGGCGGTCGCGCCCAGGACGACAGCAGCGACGGAGAACGCCGACACGCAGAGCGTCGAAGTCGGGGGGCGGGACCAGGGCAAGGTGGCTGTCCCCGGGGCGGACGGCGCGTTCGACGGCGGGGGGACGGACGCGGCGGCCACGAGGCCCGTGGGCGATGTGGCTCCTGCGTCCGCCGAGACCTCGCTCCCGCCGGTGGTGGGTGCGCTCGGAGAGCAGTGGCAACCCGTGCCCGTACCGCCTCCCACCTACACGCTCAAGCCTGCCGTGCACCGGCCTGCTCCGCCTGCGCTGGACACCACGACGCCGGTTGCCGGCACATCGAGCGGGGACCCGGGCGCGGGGGCCGGCGTCTCCGGCACGGCCGAGCCCGATGACGTCCCGGAGTTGGACCTGGACGCGGTGCTTGCCCGTCGCCGTGCGGCCAGCGCCTGACCTACCGGCGCCAGGGCGTCGAGTCTGACCCTGCCGTCACGGATCACCGTCCCACCGGCCAGCAGCCGGGGGTGGGCTGATCGTCGATGTCAGGTGTACCCGGCCTTGTGGCTCTGCCGGGGACCCGGACACTCGGTGCAGGGGTGGCGACTCGAGTCGGGCGAGGCCGGGATGGTAGCCTTTTCGAGGCTCGGGGCTGTAGCGCAGTCTGGTAGCGCACCTCGTTCGCATCGAGGGGGCCAGGGGTTCAAATCCCCTCAGCTCCACCCGAGTAAGTGCAGGTCAGGGGCCCTGGATCAGATCCAGGGCCCCTGACCTTTGCGCTCACTGTCCGATTCTGGGAGCGGATTGGGAGCCGATCTTCCTCGATGGGTCCCGGTGGGGCGCCAGGAGGGCGTCCAGCATGGGCACGCGGGAGTGCGCACTCAGCCGGGCACGCTCCCGCAGAGCGGCCTCCCAACGGGCTTGTAGGGCCTCCTTGAGGGTGCTGCGCATCCGGGGGCTGACGTGTCCGTAGACGCCGTGCATGCCGGGCATCTCGTGCCCCATGCGTTCGGTCTTGAGAACGTCAGGGATCCCGTCCTCGTCCATCCAGGTCTGTAGCCCATGGCGCAGCCCGTGCGGGGTGAGGCTACGCAGGATCGGCAGCCAGGAAGCCACGACCATGTCCTCGGCCGGCGGCTGTCCCGACCCTGCACACCGGCCGGGGCCTGAGCGGGCAGCGTGCGCGATCAGGGATCCGTCCGCCCGACGTGGCCATGCCTTCTCGCACCCCGCGCAACGGCCGGTGTGCTCGTCGCTGACCAGTCGTATCGTTCCCCGTCCTGTGGGTGGGGTGAACTCCTCTCCCGGGACGACGGCGGGCCATGGTGGCACGGGCCTGCCGGGGAATGAGTCGCAGTCCGTCACGAGCACGGGCACCGCCGGGCGGGCATCCTTCCCACCTCGGGGCAGGTACCAGCCGTCGGCTGCTGGACGGAAGAACCGTTCGCTGTAGTTGGAGCGGCGGAAGTGGCCGCGGCCGGGGCCGAGGAACACGTAGCTGTCGCCGGGGCACCAGGGCTCCTCTCTGCTGTGGCAGGTGCATTTGCGGTCGCCGTCGGCGTTCAGGTGCCTGGAGAGCATCTGGGCCAGGAAGGGAGGAAGGTCGATCGGGCGGATTGAACCGTCCTTGGGACGTCCCTTGTAGAAGCGGCCGTTCAGCTCGTACAGCTTCCAATTGAGGGACATTTGATCGTCACGTATGCACTCGGGGGTCAGGCCGACAACCTCGCTCCAACGTGATCCCGTATATGCCAGGTGGATTATCATGACGAAATCCGTGTCCTGTCCGGATAGTGCGGCGCACCGTTCGGCGACCAAGAGAGCCTGGAGTGGTGTGGGCCAGGCCTTCTCCGTCTTCTCGTGCCGCTCGATGCGCCGCAGCCCCTTGCGACCCTTGCCTGTGCGGCGCTGTGCCGGATTGACCTGGATATGGCGAGGGATCGCGTCGCCCAGCAGCGTCGTGAGGACGGATCGCGCGTCCTTGGCGGTCCGCTTGGAGTAGCCACGTTCGACGAGCCGCCTCTCCCAGAGGCGAGAGTGTCGGGAACCCCTGCGTCACGAATCTCGACGAAGGACGTCCAGGACCCGATGCAGGATGGCTGGGTCATCCTCAATCGGAACAGCAAGGGACACAGCCGGCCTCGAGCGTCGCACGGGGAGGCGAGCTTCCACGGACCTCGGCTCGTTCGGCTCGAACAAGCCTCTCGGTCGCGGGTCGACCATGGTGGGGAGTTCGAACCAGACGCCCTTGCGGCTCCAGCCTGTGCGCACGTCGAGGTGACATCCCCAGCGAGACGCGATCGCGTCTACGAGCCGCAGTCCTCGACCGCTCTCGATTGTCCTCGACGGTACGTGGGGCTGTCCCGCGGCGCACCGCTGGGGGAAGTCGGTCGGTCCCGGGCCGGCGCAGCCCGTTACTGGGAGCAGGTGTGGGTCCTCGTCGAGGACGAGGCAGCAGATCCGGGCGTCGTCATGGGCGAGATACACCGCGATGCGCGTTCCGCCGGCATGACGGATGGCGTTGCTGACGAGTTCGGTGACCAGCAGCGCCGCGTCGTCGACGGTGGAGGGTTCCTGCCCCCATTGATGCAGAGTCTGCCGCACGTGATTCCTGACTAAGTGGCGTCCCTGATAGTGGTGTAGGGCAACGAGCGGTCGGCGTGTTCATGGAC
>CAZOWW010000106.1:0-20993 GCA_964583765.1 uncultured Kineosporiaceae bacterium | reverse complement strand
TCCAGGCCGACAGAGGCCAGCCGTCCTTGTAGTTCGTGTACAACGGGACGACCCCGGGCACCTTGGCCTTGATCGTCTTGAGGTCGGCCAGGAACTCGTCCGGCGTCTTGGGAGAGCTCGTGATGCCGGCGGCCGCGAATACCTTGGTGTTGTACAGCACACCCTGGACGTTGCCGACGACCGGGATCCCGTACGACTTGCCCTGGTAGGACTTGTCGGCGATCCAGCGGTAGGTCTTTTCCATCTCCTTCTGGTCGCCGAGCGGCTCGAAGAATTCGGGTATCTGCTTGCCCAGGACCGTGCCCGGGAGGGCCAGGACGTCCCCGTAGTTGTCCGTGTTCATCCGGGTCTTGATGTCGGTCTCGTAGTTGGTGAGGCCCTCGACCTTGACGTCGGTGACCTTGGGATACTTCGCCTTGAAGGCGGCGACGTACTTCTTGAACGTGCCGTCCTGAATGAGGTCCGTCCGCCAGGTGATCACCGAGATCGACCCGGACGGTTCGGCTGCGGACGACGACGCCGGGGAGGGCGACGAGTCCGACGAACTCGAGGAGCACGCGGCGAGCACCACGCTGGCTGCGAGCACGGACGTCGCACCCAGCAGGGCGCGACGGCGGTGAGACATCGACATTGGCGTTCTCCTTCGCCCGCCCCGCGAACGGGGCCATCCACCGGGACGCCTTCGGCCCGGGTGACCTCACCGGTGAGGTCCGGGCTAACTTAGATCGATGAACTAAGAAAGTAGAGGATCGTTACCGACTTGTGACCCGCGACCGAGTTCCGCGAGGTGCAATCTCACAATTCGGACGGATGACACCTGCGATGGCTGCATTGAACGGTGTGCGGCGCAGGCCGGGCCGGTGATGGGCTCGGGCACGGCAAATGGGCGACCCCGACCTGAATCTGTGACGGTGGGGTTGTGGCAGGTGACAGATCCAACCCCGAGGGGGCTGGGCAAGGCGACTGGGAGGTGCCTGCTCCTGCGTCAGCCGCTGATGGGCGGTCTGGGTTCCCACGGAGGTCACCCAGACGCGGACGCCGAGGTTGCGGGCTTCCCCACGATCCTGTGCGGCCCGAAAACGTCGGTCAGGGCTGTGACCAGGGCTTTTCTTGATCGTGGCTAGGCGTCCTGCTGGTCGGTGTACTCGTTCACCAAGCCACCCAGAACCCATCGGACACCCCACCCAGTGGGAGACCTGGCATCGGCACTCCGCCGGGTGTGCCGCCTCGTCCGAGCCGCCTTTGTCCGGTCGAGGCACTCAGGCTGGTCTGCACGCCATCCCAGTGGCAGACCTGGCTCCGGAACAACCAGGACGGCTGAGCGCGCCGGCGCGCCCAGGTTCCCGCCTGCGTGTCCCCAGATGAGCGCCGTGGCCGGGCCGACGGGGTTCCAGACCGAGCCGTAGCGGTGAGTGGACAGGGTGGCCAGCATCTGCTCCACGGCCTTGTGCCCGTCATGTCCGTTCCACTGAAGGCCTCGTGCGCGGTAACCGGCAATCGCCTCGGAAAGGGCCCATCGGCGGCGCGCACCCGCGGATGGCAGGCCGGCAACCGGACCTGTTTGCGATCCTGGCCCACGCTGGGATCCTGGACCGGAGTCAGGCTGGCGGACCAGCCGCGATGGGTCCGCCGGTGAGACTGCGCAGAATGCTGAACATCCGGTCCTGCGCATCCGCCGACGGGGGCGGGTCGTCCTCGTTGAAGGGCACTATCGAGCCCTTGCTGAGCATGTATGGGCGGCGGTTGAAAGCGAAGATGAACCAACTCGGGAAGGGATCCAGCTCTTCCTGGGCGGATTCGATCAGGCCCTGGGTGTGGCTGATCGTGGCGAGCCACTGCAGCGCTGGGACGGTGGACTGGTAGAAGGTGTCGTCCGTCCAGCAGTCCAACGCTGACACGCTCCACCCGTGTCCTGCGGGTGATTGGCGCTGGCCCCAGCGCACGTGAGCGTGGGCTCCTGCGGGTACCCGGGGCTGGTCGTTGGTGTCGGTCTCGGCCATCGCTATCGGTGAGTCGGGGCAACCGAGCTGCCAGGTGATCGTCTGCGAGGTCGTCGACAAGCTCCAGGGCCACGGATACCCGGAAATGCAGACTCATCGTGATGGCCTCCCGCTGCGAGTGTGCGGGGCGCGTGCCGCGTGGCGCGTGGAGGGGACTCGGTGTCCGATGGTGCCGCGAGCGGAACATGCAGGATCATGGTTGCCGGGTGCCTGCTTGCGGTTCGAGCAGGACCAGGGGGATCACGCGGTCTGTCCTGGTCTGGTACCCGGCGTAGTTCGTGTGTTCGGCGGTGATGCGGGGCCACAGTTCGTCGCGTTCCTGCGTCGTGGCCACTCGAGCCAGCATCGGCAGGCTGGGGCCACCCTGCACGGCCACGTGGACGTGAGGGTCGTTCTGCAGATTGAGGAACCAGGCCGGATGCCGGTCATCGCCACCGCGTGAGGCCACGACGACCAGGGCTTGCCCTACCTGTGCCGGCGAGGTGAGTATCACCGTGCGCGGCTGACCGGACTTGCGCCCGATCGTCGTCAGTTGCACGACCGGCATCCCGGAGACGCGGAACCCCACGCGGCCGCCACTGATCTTCAGGATGGTCCGATGGACCGCATTCATCGTCTTCAGGGCCACGTCACTGGGCATGTGGCGAACCTACCTTTCCGGTGCCGGCCGGCCCACTCGGAGCCGATCCCACGTCGGCAGGCGAGGCCACGGGCAAGCTCGTCATCACCGTCTGACGGTCCGCACCACCCCGCCGCCGCGAAGGCACTGCCTCGTGAAGGCTGCCGACGCTGCCTCCCGTTGCTGAGTGCGTAGCCAGCCTGCCCCGCGCCCACGACGTTGCGATCCGCCCGTCAGATCCTCAGGCCCTGGCGTCGGCTGGAGGCCGGGGGAGGGCCTGGGCGGAGGGATTGACCGAAGCCTGGGCGGGACGGCCGGGCCTGTGGCGACGCTGTCGTGATGGGTATACAGCTGGAGCAACTGGACCTCGGATTCGATCTCGCGCGCACGCCGGCGCCCGGGCTGACCTTCGAGCGCATCCCTGGCGAGGGTTGGCAGTTGAGGGCCTGGGCAGCCGGTCATGACGGTCGCCGATGCCGGTCGTCCCGCCGCGATCCCGCCGAGCCGGAGGTGCGGTTCGCGTTCTACGGGCGGGTCTCGACCGTGGAGTATCAGGATGCCGGGTCTTCGCTGGGCTGGCAGCGGGACAGCGCGAGTGAGGTGATCGCCGGCCGGGGGAGGATCGTGGCGGAGTTCTTCGATGTCGGTTGCTCGCGCCGGGTGCCCTGGGCCAGGCGGTCCGAGGCAGCGCGGTTGCTGGAGGCCGTGACCGACCCGGATCGCGGGTTCGACGCGATCATCGTGGGGGAGGCGGAGCGGGCGTTCACCGGCACCCAACTGCTGCACCTGGCCCCGGTCTTCCTCGCCCACGGGGTACAGGTGTGGTTGCCGGAGGTCGACGGGCCGGTCGACCTGGCCGATTCCGCCCACCGAGCGTTGAGCATGCAGTTGGGGGAGCGGTCCCGCCGGGAGGTCTCCCGTGACCGGTACCGCACCACCGCAGCGATGCGGGCCCAGGCCCGTGACCAGGGCCGGTACCTGGGCGGTCGTCCCCCGTACGGGTACCGGCTGGTGGATGCGGGCCCGCACCCCAACGCTGCCCATGCCCTGTGGGGACGTCGTCTGCACAGGTTGGACCTCGACCCGGCGACGGCCGAGACCGTGAGGTGGATCTTCGCTCGGCGGTTGGTCGGCGCGGGCCTGGCCGCCATCGCCCGTGAACTGAACGACCGCGGCGTGCCGTGCCCGTCAGCGGCCGACCCCGAGCGCAACCGGCATCGTCGCGGGAGCCTGTGGACCGTGCAGACGGTCGCGTCGATCCTGGGTAACCCTCGCTACACCGGCCGGCAGGTCTGGAACCGCCAACCCCATGACCATCAGCGCCTGCCCGACGGTGATCTGGTCGAGGTCCAGCGTTGGGCCCACGCCTCGGACTGGGTGATCTCCTCCCGGCCCGCGCACCCGGCGCTGGTCAGCGAGGCCGACTTCGTCGCCGCACAAGCCGTGTGCGCCGCACGCGCCAGCGCCGACAACGATCACCACAGCTACCGGCTGACCGGGCTCCTACGGTGCGGGTTCTGCGGTCGGCGGCTGGATGCCCACTGGGTCAACGACCGCCCCGGCTACCGCTGCCGCCACGGCCAGAGCACCGCATCGCCCGGTCGGCGCGGGGGCCAGCGGGAGTCGTATGTCTATGTCCGCGAGGACGAACTTCTGCACGACCTGACCACCGCGCTGACCGCGACAGGCGATCCACCGCTATCGATCGATCAGATCCCCGCACTGCTCGCCCGCCAGGGGATCACCATCGTGTGCGACCGCACACGCAGGACCCTCACCCCGGCGTCCCGCCCTGCCGGCACCGGGTGACCAGACACCGGTCCATGGGGGAATTCTGTGTCCGAGATCGACGAATCCCGCATCCCCAGAACGCTGTCTGACCATCACAGGCGTCATCTCGTTCGCGGCGTCCGCGATGCAATAGCGTCCCGCCCACGGGTGTTCCGACGGTCCCTTCTCCGGGCAGCGATCACGGCGCATCAGGATCTGTGGACCCGCGGGGGCCCGGATGCCATCGAACGGCGCAACGATGCCGTCGCGGCAGCGATCCAGGCCGGATGGGCACCGGAAGATCTCGGGCGTGCGTTAGACGTGCTGCCCGAGGACATCAGCCGCTGGTCCAGCACCCGATCCCTGCCCGCCCTACGCCTGTGAGGCGCTGATCCCGCAGATTCTGATCAGATGGCGGTCAGGGTGAGGGTGGTGTTGTACGTGCCGGCAGGGGTCGAGGTCGGTGCCTGAAGCACCAGGCTGGCGCTGAGCTGGGCAGTGCCCATCGAAACCGAGATGGCGAGGGGGCGCGCGGTCTTCAGGCCGGCGCCCGTCGAGGCACCCACCGCGACACCGGCGCCGGGGGCGACGACGGGCCCGGCGATGACGGCGAGCGGAGCCGTGACCACGCGCGGGACCCAGCCCAGGTTCTCGCTGTTGATGCGGTCGCAGGTGCCACTGGTGAAGTCACCCACGACACCGCTGACCGTGTAGCCGAGGTTCCCGGCGCGGGCATCGGTGACCGTGACGGTGTTGATGTCTTTCGGCGCGGTGACGAGCAGGGTGTTCGCCGCGTTGAGGGCCGGGGTGCCCAGGTGGTCCTTGCGGGCTCGGCCGGTTCAAGGGCGCCCGGTGCGGGCGGTGGTCGGCAGGGATCATCGTCGCGCCAGCCGGGGCTTCTGCGGCTCTCTGGGGACCTGTCTCTCACGCCCGCGGGCCATGCTCTCGGGTGCAGCCGTTGCGGTCAGATCACTCCAGCGGGTGAGGTCGCCGACAGTGCGGCGGCGACCTCACCCAGACCAGGAACCCACGTGTACGTCCGGGAAGACGAATTCCTCTGGAACATCGCCACAACCTGATCCGACAGGGGAAGCCGTCAGTTCGTGCTGGGAACTGGGCCGGTTCGGGCGGGGGTCTCGTCCTGCGGGGGTGGTTGAGACGTGCTGATGTCCTTCCAGCCAGGCTTTCGGAAGTGGTAGATCAACAGGGCGGCTGAGACGAAGACGACCAGTCCTGTGCTGACGAGGGCGACGTAAAGGGTGGGACTACCGATGGGTAGCTGGGAGGGCGGGGCGAAGGAGACGAGGAGGGCGAAGGTGACGGCGAGGAAGCCGGTGCCGGCGACGGCCCACATTCCTGCATTGCCTCCGGGGATCCGGAAGGCGCGGTCGAGGTGGGGTTGGCGGTAGCGCAGTGTGATGGCGGCGGCGTACATGAGCATGTACATGACGATGTAGAGGCTGATGGTGATGGTGGAGATGAGGAAGAAGGCCCCGCTGACGTTCGAGGTGACCAGGTAGATCGAGGAGACGGCGGTCACGATGAGTGCTTGCAGGAGCAGGATGTTGCGTTGCATCCCTTGCTTGTTCGTCTTCTGCAGGATGGGCGGCAGGACGCCGTCCTGGGCGGTGGCGAGCAGTCCACGGCTGGGCGCGGACAGCCAGGCGAGGGCCCCGCTCAGCGCGCCGTAGCAGATCAACACAGCGAGGATCTGGACGAGCCAACTTGCGTGCCATTGCCCGACGAGGACGGTCTGCAGGGCGGTGAAGACCCCGGTCTGGAGCCCCAGCTTGTGATAGGGGACCAAGCCGGCGACGGCGACGGAGCCGAGGAGGAAGACGGCGACCGAGATGAGGGAGGCCAGCATCATGGCGGTGGGGAAGCCGCGGCGGGGGTTCTTCATGTCTCGTACGTGGACGGCCTGCGCCTCCACTCCGGCGAACAGAAGCATGATGTTGCCGAGGAACGCGAGCGCGCCGAGGCCGGCGATGTTCGGGAGCCACCGCGGAACGGTGGCGCCGTTGACCATATGAGAGACCGCGGGATCGGTGGCGGTGTTCCAGCCGACGGAATGGCCGGTGGCCACCCAGTACAGGAACAGCCCCAACAGGATGGCCCCGGGGATGACTGTGCCCAGGACGAAGCCGTACTTGGCGACCTTGACCAGGATCGCGTTGCCTCGCAGCGCCAGCAGGGTGGCCAGCCAGTAGCTGACGATGCAGAAGAGCCCGACGTAGATGTGCGCGTCCGCCAACCCCGCGCGGTTGAGGGCATACCCGGAGGCGGCGGCGGCGAAGGCGAGGCCGGTGGGGTACCAGACGACGTTCTGGATCCATTGCAGCCAGATCCCGACGAAGCCCCATCGTTCACCGAGAGCTTCGCCGATCCAGGTGTAGACCCCGCCCTTGCTCTGGGCGAACGCGCCACCGAGCTCGGCAGCGACCAGCGCGGCAGGGATCAGGAAGAGGATCGTCGCGAAGCCGATGTAGACGAACATGGTGAGTTCTTCTTCAGCCATGACGGGTAGGCCGCGGAGGCTGGTGACGACGGCCGCGGCGGTCAGGAATCCCACTGTGGGCACCGACATGAACGGAACCGTGCGTGCAGGCCCGGAACGACTGGGAGCGGCCGGTGCTGCGGTGAGGGCGTTCATCGCGCGACCAGTGCGTCCGGAATCACCGGGTCGGCGTCGTGATGGAAGCTCGCCCCTTCAGCTGGCGCCAGCGGGCGTGACGGCGGTCGATCGTCGAGCTTGGTGATCGCCGTCCACATGTCCTTCAACAGCAAGTCGGCCATGTCGAAGCTCATCCCGTGCCGCACGATGATCCGCTGGACCGTGACGTCCTGCTGGTCGGGCGGCAACGTGTACGCCGGTACCAGCCAGCCACGGGTACGTAGCTCCTCGGCAAGGTCGAACAGGTTGTGCTTGTGCGGCATGTCCTGGGAGAGCTTCCAGGCGACCGCCGCGATGCCTGTGCGCGGATTGCCGTCGAACAGCAGGTGGAACCGGCCCATCGACTCCAGACCTTGGGCGAGGTGTCCGGCCACGGCGTACGTGGCTTCTTGGACCTTGCGGTAGCCGTCGCGGCCCAGGCGCAGGAAGTTGTAGTAGGAGCAGACCACCTGGCCGCCTGGCCGGGAGAAGTTGAGGTTGAACGTTCCCATCTCGCCGCCCAGGTAGTTGACCTTGAAGACGAGCTCCTGGGGAAGGTCTGTGGCGCGGCGCCAGATCGCCCAGCCGCTGCCCAGCGGTGCGAGACCCGTCTTGTGCCCGGACACGTTGATGGACCTCACTCGCGGCAGGCGGAAGTCCCAGAGGATCTCCGGTGCGCAGAACGGTGCGAGGAATCCTCCGCTGGCTGCGTCCACATGGATCGGGATGTCCAGGCCGGTGCGCTGCTGGAGGTCGTCCAGGGCGCTGCTGATCCCGGCGACGTCCTCGAACTTTCCGGTGAAGGTCTGGCCGAAGGTGACCACCACCGCGATGGAGTTCTCGTCACATGCGGCGGCGGCTTGTCCCGGGGTGAGGACGTGCCCTGCGTCCATCGGGATCTGGCGGATCTCGATGTCGAAGTACCGGGCGAACTTCTTCCAACAGACCTGGACCGGGCCGCAGACGATGTTCGGCCGGTCGGCGGGCTTGCCCTCGGCGAGCCGGCGTGCGCGCCAGCGCCACTTCGCCGCCAGTCCGCCGAGCATCGCTGCCTCGCTGGAGCCGGTGGTCGACGTACCGATCGTGGTGTTGGCATCAGGTGCGTGGAACAGATCGGCCAGCATGCGCACGCAGCGCTTCTCGAGCTCGGCGGTCTGTGGGTACTCGTCCTTGTCGACGATGTTCTTGTCGATCGAGGCCGCCATGAGTGTCCGAGCCTCGGGCTCGACCCAGGTGGTGCAAAACGTCGCAAGGTTCATCCTGGCGACGCCGTCGAGCATCAGTTCGTCCTGCACGAGCTGGAGGACGTCCCGAGGGTCGCGCTCAGTCTCGGGGAAATATGTCGTGGGTGCTCCGGTCGCCATCGACGTCGACGCGAACACGTCGTCCAGCGGGTCCGTTGAGATATCGGGCTTCACGGTCATGCTCATCGCCATCTCACGTGGTCAGACATGGGGCTCGACGGCGGACGACCCGGGCGCCGAGTACGGACTGCTGCTGCGCCGTCGCCAGCACGTGGCCAGCGTCGGACCGGGGCGCTCATGCGCAGTGATCTCGGTCGCCGAGCAGCTCACTGGCACCCTGTCCGGCGGCCCTTCTCGCGGGGCAGCCCAGAGCTCGTGATCGACGTGTCCGGTCATCGGTGGACCTGTCCGGTGGGAGGTTGCTCGCACATCGCGAGCCGGTCACCGCCGGGGTCCTGAGCAGTGGTCGCAGCGTACGGGTGGTTCAGCGGGCGGCAACAGATGACCTGGGCGGGCTACGGGGCCCGGTGCGGTGCCGAAGTCGTCCGGCGTCGCCAGGCGGCGACGGAAAGCGTCATCCAGCGCCGGCACGTCGGGCACTGCGAATGGACGAGCCGGCGCACCGAGGACAGGTAGTGGAAGGAGCTTCCGGCGACATCTGCCAGGCAGTAGGTGCAGGGGATGGTCGCGATGACGAGGCGGGGGTGCCTGGGCCCGCCGACGTCCCGGGGAACGCCGTGTCCGCTGCTCAGGGTTGTGATCAGGTTCGTGGTCATCGGATACCTCGCCCACCTCGGCACGGGAGCCATGAGCGGCGAGGGAGCGCTGGGTCCGGACCGGCCAGGCGCGCTCGGTAGCAGCTTCGCACACAAAGCCCTCGTCGTCCGGGTGAGCGTGTGGCTGCCCGGATGCACCTGATCACCGGGCGGGCCGCTCAGAGAACGGTAGGCACGCCTGACGCGAGCGTGGGAAGTTGGACGGTCCTGTAGTACCTGCGAACCTGCCGAACAACGTCCCGGCTGCGGTCGGGGCGGCGGAGGCGGGGGAGGGAAGGGGACCGGCCAAGGGGAACACGGCCAGTAGAACTCCCCCCGGACGCAGTGCCGGACAAGGTACTACAGCTGCGGATCATGGTGGGGTGGGTGTGATGATCCGGGCGTGTAGGTACGCGGGGGGTTGTTCGCCTCGTCGGTGGTAGTGGCTGGTCTGAGCGGGGGCGCGGTGTTCTTGGCGCCAGAGCATCCAGCAGATCTTGGCGAGGCGGTCGGTGGCAGGTGGGAGCCAGACGCTCAGGAGGGCGACGACGTCCGCGACGGTGCTCAGCTGGCGCCAGCGGTGTCGGGGATCGGCGTGGGTACTCGGGTCTGGGTGCCGGTGGGTCCTTGCACTTCGTGGACCCCTCGCTCGGCGCCGTCCGCGCCTCGCAGGCCGTCGAGGTCAAGTGGGGAATCCATCGGGCCGGCGACACTCGGGCGGTATGGACCGCCACCGACCAGCCGCCGGCTTCCCCGGGGTTCGGCTACTTCCGCTGCGCTATCTGGATCAGATTCCCGCAGGTGTCGTCGAACACCGCTGTGGTCACCGGCCCCAACTCAGTTGGCTGGTGCGTGAACCGCACGCCAAGCCGCTCCAGCCGGGCGAACTCGGCGACGACATCGTTCACGGCGAAGGACGTCCAGGGGATGCCGTCGCTGAGCAGCGCCTGCTTGAACACCTTGGCGGCGGGGTGGGCATCGGGCTCGAGCACCAGCTCAGTACCCTCCGGATCGTCAGGCGAGACGACGGTCAGCCAGCGGTACTCGCCCAGCGACATCTCGGTCTTCTTCTCGAAACCCAGCACGCCGGTGTAGAAGCGCAACGCCTTGTCCTGGTCATCGACCAAGACGCTGGCCAGGTTGATTCTCATCGGACCTCCTGTGCGGGTCGGGCCTGAGCCATCGGTCGGCGATGTGCTCCAGCGGAGATATGTCCAGGTGGTGGAACTTGTAGCGGCCTTCCCTGCGGTGATGATCAGGCCGACGGCTTCCAAGACGTCGAGGTGCTGGGAGATGGCCTGGCGTGACGAGGTGAGCCGGTGCTTCATGGCCAGCCGTGAACAGATCTCGAACAGCGTCTGGCCATCAGGTCGGCGAGCTCATCGAGGATCTTCCGACGTGTGGGGTCAGCGAGTGCCCGGTACACGTCGCCCACTCCCACGACTACAGGCAAGCTGCTACTTGCCTGTCACGCCCACCGCAGACCGCCGCACAGATGCTCGGCATCACCGTCCCGACGGCCCGCCGGCGACGGCTGAGACACCTGCCCTGAACGGCCTCGCGGTCGTGGGTCAGTGGGCGTCCCGCCACCGGAACATCGGCAATCCCCAGGGGTACTCCTGGTACGGCGAGGACGAGCGGGCGTACTCGTGGCCGGCGTCGTACTCCCACAAGGACGGCGTCGGCCACAGACGGGCAGCGCCTTGGGGCCGAGCACGGCCCTGCCCGAGACCGTGTGGACCAGACGCGGCCGTGGTCACCGTGTCGGATGGTCGCTGGGCCGGGTTGATTGGGCAGGCTGGCGGGGTGGGGCGCTTGGGCGGGATCTGGCCACCTTGAGGGTGCTGGCCGCCGGGGCGGTGGACGTCGTTCATGACGTGCGCACCGGGCGGATGAGGTGCGGATGGTGCTCGCGCGCGGGGCGGCCCAGCTCCGGGGCGATCGCGCGCATGCTGCGCCGGCACGGTGCAGGTCTGCGATCATGGTCGGTCGCAGTCGATGCGATCCCCGGAGCGCCTAACGGGCGGCGTCGACGGCCTCGCGGACCAGTCGCAGCGTGGGTGCGCTGGGGTCGCGGAACTCGATACCGAGTTCGTGTCCGGCGTCGGTGTGCTGGTCCCAGACCACGGTTCCGGTCAGGCTCAGGGACGCCGATCCGAGGGTGAGCACCGCGTCGACGGCAGCGCCGGTCTGTACGGGCAACGACTCGTGCAGGAGGCATCGCAGGCCGCTTTCGCTGAGATTCATCACAGGCCCGGCCGCCGTGGCAGGGCCCACCCGGACCTCGACGGATCCATCTGCCGCGACGCGTTCGTGTCTGCGACCTTCGATGGCATCGGTGATCGTGGCCATGGCCTCGATGCGCCGGATGGCACCCTGGACGGCCTCGTCCAAGGCCTGCATTCCGCTGTGTTGTTGGGCTGCCACGTCGGTCAGTTCCTCGGCCTCGCGGCCGATGCCCTCCACACCGCTGATCATCTCTGCGATCGCATTGGCCATCGCTGAGACGTCCTGCTCAAGGCCGGCCAGGGTGGCGGAGATCTCCTCTGTCGACGCGGTCGTTGTGGCGGCCAGGTGCTTGACCTCGTTGGCTACGACGGCGAACCCCTTGCCGACCTGCCCGGCGCGTGCCGCCTCAATGGTCGCGTTGAGCGCCAGCATGTTCGTCTGGGAGGCCACCCCGGCGATGAGCTGCGAGATCTTGCTGACCCGGGCCAGGCTCTCGGCGACTGCCTCGACGGTGTGGGCGCCGTCCCGCGCCTTCACCTGGACCTGCGCCGTGACCGCCCGGGTGGCGTGTGCCCGGTCATTGACCCCTGACACCGAGGCCTGTACCTCTTGCGCCTCGCGAATCACGTCGGCCAGTTCGGTGATCACGATGCGCGTGGTGTCGTCGACGGCGGACTGGGCTCGTTGACGCACGTACTCACTCGCCAGCCGTTGCTGGGCATTGGCCTGGCGTAGCTGGGCCTCACGGGCCTCCTGCCCGGTGCGCAACTGCTCGTCCTGCACGGACATCGCGTCGAGCATCTCGTCGATGGTCTCGGCCAACGCGCCCAGCTCGCCGCTCGTGTGGCCGGCGATGCGCAGCGTCCGGTCACCGGAGCTGATCACCTGGGCGGCGGTACGCCGAAGCGGCCTCACCTGGCGCCGCACCTCCTGCCTCATGATCACAATAACGGCGCCGAACAGCAGGGCCCCGAGCAGGCCCATCAGGCCCATCAGCCAGCGGGCCACCGATGCGGCGTGGGCGTGGATCGGACGCGGTCGGAGCGTCTCCAGGATCACCGAGTCGCCACCTACCGTGGGCACGGTGATGTCCAGCGCGATCGTCGCCCCGCTCACCGCGCGGGTGCGCACCAACAGCCGGCCGAGTGTGCTGTCGATCGGCGCCTCGGTGGTCGCGCCCGATCTCACGGTCGTGATCAGCGCAAGGGGAAGGGTCATCTGGGCGCTGAGACCGGCCAGACCCGACCCGCCGAGCGAGCGGAGATAGATCAAGCCGCCCGCGACCGCGGCGCCGCCGTCATCGTCATGCGAGGCGAACCCACAGAACAGGAACGGCACTGTCGACGTCGTCACCACACCACAACGGCTCTGGCCGGCCTTCGCGGACGGATCGAAGAGGCGCCGCAGAACCTGCGCCGATCTCAACTCGACGGGCGGTGCGACGTAGGCGTCCCCCACGACCAATCCGCCGGCGCGAAGTGTCCCGTCAGGGCCGACCCCGAGAACACCGTCCACACCGTTGATGGGCTGGACTTGATCAGGAGGGAAGTCGCTCGCGAATGCGACGCGGTCGGAATGGACCACAGCGTCGAAGGAGGCGTCCCAGATCGAGTTCGTCGCGCCGAAACTGTCCAGCAGCGCCAACCGCGCCTCCAGGCCCATGCGCACGCGCAGAGCGTCCTGCCCGACCTGAGCGGCTTCGAGCTGGTCGAAGGCCCCTGTCGTGACCTGCTGCTGGACCACGAACCCCGCCAACATCAACAACAGGACCACGAACCCCGCCACCGTGGTCCCGCTTCGCCACCGAATCACCGTCCGCACGGGTGGGTTCTCGGCACCTGGCCTCGCTTGCCTTGACCGAGCGCCCCTGTGACATTCCCGTCGCACCAACCCGACCGAATGAATCATCGGCACCAAGACGTTCTTCAGCACCCTCCCGATCATCTACAGCGACCAGGTCCCGACGACAATCCTCGGTGATCACCACCGCGACCGTGACCCCCTCACGCACCGATGCCAGCCGGATCTCGTGCCGCCGCGACACGCTCAGGAACCGCGTCATGGGCCCCTCGCTCAGCTCGGAGCGACCTCGTCGGGGAGCTGTCCACCCGCAGCGACACCTTCCGCTCCCCGTGGGCCGCCCACGACGTGATGGTGCACTGCACCGG
Source organism: uncultured Kineosporiaceae bacterium (assembly GCA_964583765.1). Classification (GTDB taxonomy): domain Bacteria; phylum Actinomycetota; class Actinomycetes; order Actinomycetales; family Kineosporiaceae; genus CAZOWW01. The sequence goes on along the minus strand of CAZOWW010000106.1, from coordinate 7,555 downwards.
CCGCAAGCGACTCCGCCACCCCGTCGTCGGCGACCTCGACCTCACCTACGAGGCGTGGGACCTGCCCGCCGGCCCTGGCCCGCGGATGCTCGTCCACACCGCCGAGCCCGCCACACCCACCGCCGACGCCCTGTCCATGCTCGCCAGTGGGGCCGCCACCCAGGCCCTGCCCGAGCATGAGCAGGCCGGCCACCTCACCGACGAAGCCTGAGCAGCGCAACCGAAGGAGCAGCCATGGCCATCGAGCCCCAGGACCGCAGGACCGCAGGACCGCAGGACCGCAGGACCGCAGGACCGCAGGACCGGCCGAATGGTTCACCGGCGATGTCACCATCGAACCGATGGTCCGGGCCAGCGAGCCGTCTCGCGTGAATGTCAACGCCGTGAGGTTCGCTCCCGGAGCCCGCACCGCCTGGCACTCTCGCACGGTCAGCCAGACCCTGGTCATCACCCACGGCACCGGCCTGCACCAGCCCCGCGGCGAAGCCGTCGACCAAATCCACCCCGGCGACGTCGTCGTCACCCCCGCCGATGTCTGGCACGGTGCCGCCCCGGATGAGGCCATGACCGGGCTCACCCCTTCACCTGGACCAAGACCGCCGACGAGATCCGCAAGAAGGCGAACCGTAAGAAGACCTCAAGCGCGGAGCACTGGTGCTCCGCGCTGATACTTGTTTGACGCTTGGGCGTTCGGCAGGATGGGGCCGTGGCGAATCGTGCGGCCCCGGCGTTGATGCTGCGTGAGGGCGATCGTGCAGAGCTGGAACGCCTGACGCGGGCCTCGAGCGTGCGTGCGGGGTTGGCCCAGCGTGCGCGGATCGTGCTGCTGGCCGCGCAGGGCTTGTCGAACACGACGATCGCTTCGCAGGTCGGGGTCTCGCGCTCGACGGTGATCGCGTGGCGGGAGTGGTACCAGGCCGCGGGGATCGTGGGGCTGGATGACCAGGACCGTTCCGGGCGCCCGCGCACGATCGACCGCAAGGCAGTGATCGCGGCGACGTTGAAGCCGCCCCCGAAGAAGTACGGGGTCACGCACTGGTCCACGCGTCTACTGGCCCAACACCTGAAGATCTCCGACACCGCGGTGGCACGGATCTGGCGCGAGCACGACATTCAGCCTTGGCGCACCGAGAGCTTCCGGTTCTCCACCGACCCGGACCTGGAGGCCAAGGTCGTGGACGTCGTGGGGGTGTACCTGGACCCACCTGACGGGGCGATCGTGCTGTGCGTGGACGAGAAGTCCCGTGCGCCACGAGGCGCTGGTAATCGTGCGGGAGGTGGTGCCCGCCGCCGGTCATCGCAGTGATCGGTGGAAGCTGGAGGCAGGCCGAGCCCCGGGTTGGGGGTGAGGCCGGGAGCAGCCTCGACAACGTAGGGGCGGGTCGGTACTGCCAGACAAGGAGCCCAAGCCCAAGGGAGCCGGGCGCCGGGTTCTGTTCCTGGACGAGAAGCCGGCCTTCGAGTTGAGCTTCTGGTGCGGGACCTGCGCGTTCTTGTTCCGCCGTCTGGAAGGAGCGTCGACGACTCTGTCGATCGAGGACGTTCGCGGACGTCTCGCGGATGGCCTGGAGGGGATCGACGACGAGGTCATCGAGGCCTTCGCGCAGGTGCTGCCCATGGACGACTACCTGCCGTTGCTGTTGTCGGTGACTCCGAGCCTGACGACCCCGATGAGGGACGGCGACTACTTCGGGGAGGAACAGGTCTCGACCTGGGGGCTGGACTGCTTCTGGGGCCTGCCCCAGTACCCGAGCACGCCGGATTACCGGACCTTCACCGCTCCGGTGCGCCAGGATGCGCACCTGTTCGCGTTCGTCGTCCCGATGGTTCCCCCGACCTGGGACGACCCGGCCACAGTGCAGGAATACTCACGGCTTCTTGAGGCATCAGATCGTCCGACGGCCGTCGCGGTCTCCACTCTTGATCTGTGCCAGCCCGCGATGTCCGGGCAGAGCACCGACTACCACGAGCACTGGTGCCTGACGCACTTCCTGCTCGACGGGCACCACAAGATGCACGCCGCCGCCGTCACCGGGCGCCCGCTGCGCCTGCTGTGCCTGGTCGGACTGGATGCAGGCCTTGCCGGCGCCCAGGAGCTGGCCACGCTGCCCGCACTGCGCGCCCAGGCCCCGGCACCGCGCCGGTCACCGTCCTGACGCTCGTGGTTGTTCGGCCACGCGCCAGGCAGGATCAGGCGCCCGGGGCGGGTTACGAGACCGTCGTCCGTGGCACGTCGGGCGAGACACTGGCGGGGGTACTCGCCGAAGTCGTACAGCATGCCAGTGGTCGCCGCCCTGCAGGGCCCCAAGGGCAGCTTCGGTGGCGGCCAGGGCGTAGGCGCCGGCCCGATCCTGCGGCGCGCAACCCGCTTAGCCAGCTTCGCCGCCTCTGGACAGTTCGTCGTCCCAGTCCGTCATGCGCTCCAGGTGTCTCCGATCGGATGGGTCTTCGAGGAGGGTTGACTATCGCGGTCGGGACGTGATCAATCATGCGGCGAGCGGGGCTGCCGGGCAGCGTGAGATGGCCCGCTACGCGTCGGGGATGGCGACGGTCTCTGGGCCACGTCGTGTGCGCGTTGCTGCCGCCGCGATCGGCGGCGTCTGCCCTGACCAGCGGCGGTATGCACGATGATCGCCGTTCCGGGGACGTCCGGAGACGATCACCCTTATCCTCCCGGCATGCCGTTGAAGCGTTGGGTGCTGGGCGCGTTATCGGTTGTGCTGGTGTGGTGTTGCCTGGTGGTGGTGGCGGCTATCGGTGCGGTCCGTGAGCACGCGGCCCAGGTCGTGCCCCCGCGCGTCGAGGACACGATGTCTGCGGCGCTCCGGGCGGAGCTCGGCGAGCGGGCCGCCCGGATCCTCGAGAGCGAGGCCGGTGCCGTGTTCGTCGTCGACAACGAGAATGACGGACGTCACGTGGTCTGTGCGGCCCACGTGCTCGGGGCGGACCCGCGGGGTCTGACGCAGGTGTTCGCGGCGACCTCGGTCTACGTGATCGCCGAGTGCAGTTCTTACCACCCGGGGGACGACGACGAGTCGGGTGGGCTGGCGCCCCTGGCCATCCGACTCCGTCCCGATGTACAGGTTCGTGTGCCGCGGGAGGGCGAATATAGCCCGAGCATCCGCCGCATGTTCCCCGAGCGGCTCTACGGGGTGGCCTTCGCCCACCAGAACCACGTGGCGGAGCTGCATGCCGAGATCGACGCGGGGATCAAGAGGCGAATCCGGCAGGCCGGGTGAACGAGGCAGAACGGGTGAACCCGGTGCGGCAGGGGCCCCGCAGGCGATCACCGCCTCGCCCCCCCGCACCTGCACGAAGCCCGCAGTGACGTCCATGACACCGTCCCGGTCCTGGTCCGCGTCGAACATGTGTACAGTCCATGCCGAGTTCACCGCAGGGAACGCCAGCCAGGGACGATGATGCTCGTAGAGGTAACTGTGGTCGAGGGCGACAGCCCCGAGATGGTCGAGTGGCGGCAGCGCAAGGCCGTGGCCGAGGCCCTCGGCCATCCGGTACGCGATCAGCCGACGGCGCGGACCGGTCCCAAGCTGGCGGCGGGGAAGACGAAGTGCGGCTGGTGCATGTCAGGGCACCAGCAGGGATGCCTGGTGAACCTTGTCGTCGACGGCGCGGGGACTCGCGCCGGATGCGCCTGCACCTGCTCCTGACCGCACCACACCCGCAGGCTCGACGACCTCTGCCACCGGCGCCGTGCGGGGAGACGGTTCCGGCAGGAGTGCGCCCCACGCGGCGGTATCGACCACGTGGGGCGCGGGCCACCTGGGCTACTACACGTCGCGCAGAACGGTGCCGTGCCGGACGACGCCGGACAGCCCGCCGGGAATCTCCGTCTTGGCCGTCCAGGAGTTGAGATTCTGGCTGTCGGCGTAGAAGTAGCGCTTCTGGCTGTAGCCGTCCATGTAGATCCGGTAGGTGCCGTTGTCGAGGCGGGTCACCGACGGCCCTTCGAGGGTGCTGCCCCAGCCGGACCAGTTGCCGGAGCCGACGAAGGTGTAGGGGCCGTCCAAGGCATTCGCGGTGGCGTGCTCGATGTACTTCGTCGTCTCGTTCTTGGTGAAGGCGTGGTACTGACCGCCGGAGCGGACGACGAAGGTGTCGATGTGGTTCGTCCCGGCGAACCCCCCGGACAGCGGGGTGGCGCTGGCCCACGAGGTCAGCGAGGAGTCCTGGGCGCGCAGTCGGTAGGGCCGGAAATCGCTGTCCGACGACTGCGGGTTCGGGGACAGGGACACGATGATGTTGATGCTGCCGTCGGCGTCGACGAAGAACTCCGGGGCCCAGGTGAGCTGGGTGCCGGACACGTTCACCGGAACGTTGCGGACGAACGTCCAGGTCGTCAGGTTGGTGCTACGGGCGAGACCGAAGCTGGTCGCGTTCTGGCCGCTCGGCGAGATGGTGTACGCCACGTAGTAGGTGCCATCCGCCATGCGCAGCACGCTGGGGTCGCGCACGGCGCCACTGCTCGGGGTGTAGGCGTTGGCCCTGAGCAGGGTGAAGTTGAGGCCGTTGCCGGAGGTGTAGACGGACATGTTGCTCTGGCTGGCGTTGGTGAAGGCCGTGAACACGTAGCGGGTCGATCCGGTGCCGCTGGTGGTCGTCGTCGTCGTCGATCGGGTGGTGGTGGACGTGCTCGTCGACGTCGAACCGCTGGTGGTGCTGGTCCTGGTGGTGGTCGCGGTGGTCGTCGTGGTGCTGCCCTGGCAGGTCACGCCGTTGAGGGCGAAGGCTGTCGGTACCGGGTTGCTGCCGTTCCAGCTTCCGTTGAAGCCGAACGCGGCTGTCCCCCCGGTCGGGATGCCGGGGCTGTAAGAGGCGTTGGTCGCGGTGGCTGCCCCGCCGGAGGCAACGGCCACGGTGGCGTTCCATGCCTGGCTGACCGTCTGGCCGGCGCCGAAGGTCCACGTGAGCTTCCAGCCCGTGATCGGGTCGCCCAGGTTTGTGATCTTCACATCGGCGGTGAAACCGCCGGACCACTGGCCGGCGACGGTATAGGCCACCTGGCAGCCGGTCGCGGCCGAGGCCGGCGGATCGGCCGCTGTCAACAGGCCGACCGACAGCACCGTCATCAGGGCAACGGTGATCCGACGGCGGACTCGCGCGAGAGGCATGGCGACTCCTCAGTGATCGGACGAGGACGGAACGCGCCGAGGAATTGATGATCAGAGTCGGCCGAACGGACGCGGACAAGCGCACATCGACCAACCTCTGGTGTCGTTCACGCCGTTTTGTTGGAGGTTGTGTCAGACCGCCAATGCCGTTCGTGGACCCCTGCTCCGGCGAACATGGAGCCAGCATCCGCGTCGGCTCGTGCACCATACGAGAGGGCTCCGATACATGTCAAGAACGTTTCAATTTCGCCGCTCAGGTGACATGCGACCGTCCCCGGACGAAATTCAGGCCGGTGGAATAACAGGTTTCGCCGGTCAATCTTGAATGCACCCGTCACGCGGGGCGGCCACTCCCCGTCACCCAATGGCCTTGCGTTAGTTGTTGATCTCTGTTTGACTGCGTGCTTGTGGCGCATGACGGATCAGCGGGGGTCTCGCCGGATGGGTGGCTGCCGGACCGGGTGTCGATCGGGGCGCTGACGAGGTCGTTCCCGCCGGAGTTGGTGGATCGGGTGATCGCCGAGACTGGGGCACACGAGCAGCGTCGGCGGCTGTTGCCGGCCCGGCTGGTGATGTACTTCGTGTTGGCGTTGTGGCTGTTCCGGGGTCCCAACTGTGGGTACGGGCGGGTGATGACCAAGCTGGTCGACGGTCTGTCTCACCGGAGCCGGGCCGAGGTGTTCTTGGCGACGGGGCGACTGGATGCCGATCGGCGGGTCGAGGCGGGTATCGATCGGGGTCGGGTACGCACGTGGCAGCAGCCGAACATCTCCTCGCTGTCGCGGGCCCGGGCCAAGCTGGGCCCAGACCCGGTGCGGCACCTGTTCGAGCAGGTCGCTGGCCCGGTCGCCGCGCCCGCGGCGAACGGGGTGTGGGTGTGCGGCCTACGGGTGATCTCGATGGACGGGTCCACCACCGACGTGCCCGACACCGACGACAACCGCAAGGCGTTCTCCGGGCCGGGCAACGACAAGCGGGACGGGGCGTTCCCGCAGGTGCGGTGGGTGGTGGCCGCCGAGTCCGGGACCGGCGCCCTGCTCGAGGCCACGATCGGTCCCTACACCCGCGGCGAGCAGACGATGGTCGCCGACCTGCTGGGCGCGTTCACGGCCGAGATGGTGATCCTGGCCGACCGCAACTGCTTGTCCCACGCCCTGGTCCGCGACACCCTGGCGACCGGGGCGCACATCCTGTGGCGGGCCTCGGCGTCCTTCGCGTTGCGTCCGACCCAGGTGCTGGCGGACGGGACCTACCTGGCCCAACTGCGTCCGGCCCGCAAGGGCGAGGGCCCACCGATCACCGTCCGGGTCATCGAGTACACCGTCCACTCGACCCCGATCGAGACCGACACCGGCGAACCCGACCTGGACGCTGAGACCCGCTCGGAGCTGTTCGCGCTGGTCACCGACCTACTCGACATCCAGGCCTACCCGGCTCTGGACCTGGCGCGGGCCTATCCGATGCGCTGGGAATGCGAGACGGTGATCAAGCATCACAAGACCGACATGGGCCCGGGGATGCCAGTCCTGCGCAGCAAGGACCCCGAAGGCGTCGCCCAGGAGATGTGGGCCCTGTTCGCGGTCTACCAAGCCCTGGCCCATCTCATCGACGCCGGCGTCGACGCCACCGGCCTGCCACCGGCCGCGATCAGCTTCCCGGTCGCCCTGGCCGCCGCGACGGACACCGTCGGGGCATTTTCCCCCCGGTGAACTCGACCTGGCCCTCGCCGTCTTCCTCCTGAAGATCCTCGACCCACGCAACCACGTCCGCAGGCGACCCGACCGCGCCAGCCCTCGCCGCACCAAGAAGGCCGGCGACTTCCACGCCCGCAAACCCGGCGAACCCTCCGTCACCACCGTCCACCGACGAATCGAACTCCACCTGCTCACACCACCACGATCAAGCTAAAGCAAGGACATTGACCCCACCCCGGCCGGCGATGGTGACGTCGAGTGTTCTCGTGGTACCGAGCTTGGCCGTCAGGGCGCCAAGACCTGATCGAGTGTCGAGGATCCTCGATGGGGTGAGGGAAGTGAAGTCCGACCCGGCCGCCCAGTAGCCGGTGACATCAGCGATGAGGTCCAGAGCACCGGCGTTGTTGTAGAGGGAGATGTCTCCCCCTTCGCCCACCCGGACGAGCACGGCGTTGGCGCTGGTCTGACCTGCCACAGGATTGAGCACAGAGGAATCGGGGCGTGCTGAACTGGCCGGGTAAGCAGTCACGAAGCTGCTGGCGGTCACGTCTGCCGTGGTGATGTTGAGCACGACCGCAGCCACACCCGCCGGAACTCCACTGACACCACCGAGTTGCACCCGCAGAGATCCCTGGGATCCGATCTTGGCCTGGGGGCCGCCCAGTCCGATGCGGGTGTCTAATGAGGCTTCGCCTCTGACCGCCGAGGTGGGTGGCGGGGTTTGCCGGTGAC